>NZ_CP050695.1:2025288-2349845 GCF_012044895.1 Aquisalimonas sp. 2447 | reverse complement strand
GTGGGGCTTTGATCGGCCGCCCCGGTTTGCATGTCTGTTGACGGCGGACCTGAAGGTCCGCCCTACAGGTCCGCCCTACCGCCTGCCGCCCCCTCCAGGGCCCCTGGCCCGCACCTTGCAATCCCCTTCCTGACCGCCAAACCACCGTCGGAGAGCCGTCGTGGCTGAGGAAAGCGAGAACGGGCAGGAAAAAACAGAAGAACCTACCCCCAAACGGCGCCAGGACGCCAAGGACAAAGGGCAGGTTCCCCGATCGAAGGAGCTGAACACCACCATGGTGATGGTGCTCGGCGCCGGCGGGCTGTTGCTGCTGGGTAGCTATATGGCCGGGCAGCTCTTCGAAGCGTTTCATCTTGCTTTTCGTGTCGACCGGGAAACGATTTTCGATCCGGAAGCGCCGTTTCACATGCTGCGCGAGGCCTTCTGGGTGGGACTGAAGGCGGTGATGCCCTTCGCCGGGATCATGCTGGTGGCGGCGTTGCTCACTCCCGCGCTGCTCGGCGGCTGGACCATGAGTGCCAAATCCATGGCGCCGAAGCTGGAGAAGATGAGCCCGCTGAAGGGGATTCAGCGCATGTTCGGCACCAAGGCGCTGATCGAGCTGGTGAAGGCCCTGGCGAAGGTGCTGGTGGTGTTCAGCGTGGCGCTGCTGCTGTTCTGGGCCATGCATGACCGCATTGCCGGCATCACCCAGGAGCCGCTGCGCCAGGGGCTGCTCCACGGCGCGACCCTGTTCTTCTGGGCGTTCTTCGCCCTGTCGGCGGCGCTGATCATCGTCGCCGCGGTGGATATTCCCTACCAGATCTGGGACCACACCCAGAAGCTCAAGATGACCAAGCAGGAGGTCAAGGACGAGAACAAGGAGACCCAGGGCAAGCCGGAGGTGAAGAGCAAGATCCGGCAACTGCAGAACCAGATTGCCCAGGGCCGTATGATGGAGAACGTGCCCAAGGCCGATGTGGTGGTGACCAACCCGACCCACTACGCCATCGCCCTGCGCTACGACCAGAGCCGCATGAAGGCTCCGCAGGTGGTGGCCAAGGGCACCGACGTGCTGGCAGCGCGCATCCGTGAGATCGCCGACGAAAACCGCATTCCGCGCTTCGAGGCACCGCCGTTGGCACGGGCCTTGTATCACACTGCCGAGCTGGAGCAGGAGATACCGGCGGGACTCTACCTTTCCGTGGCCCAGGTCCTGGCCTACATCTACCAGCTTCAGGCGGCGCAGCGCCACGGCGGGCAGCGTCCCACGCGACCAAAGCCGGACGTTCCGGAGGAGTTCCGGAAGTACGCACAACCGGACGGCCGGAACGACACCGACGGGCGGGCGGCGACGGAATTCTGACGTCGCCGGCAGGCGCAACCATGGCAACCACCCCGCGATTGCGGGCATGACGGGAAGACGGCATGGCGACAGCCACGGCAGTGTTCGACAACATCCGCGAGCTGAGCCGCAACGGCCTGGGCACGCCGCTGCTGCTCATGGCGTTGCTGGCGATGATGATCGTGCCGCTGCCGCCGCTGGCGCTGGACATGCTGTTCACCTTCAATATCACCCTGTCGCTGGTGATCATGCTGGTGGCGGTGTACACGCCGCGGCCGCTGGAGTTCGCGGTCTTCCCGACGGTGCTGCTGGTGGCCACCCTGCTGCGCCTGGCGCTGAATGTCGCCTCCACCCGCGTGATCCTACTGGAGGGGCACACCGGCACCGATGCCGCGGGGAACGTCATCCAGGCCTTCGGCGAGTTCGTGGTGGGCGGCAACTACGCCGTCGGCCTGGTGGTGTTCGCCATCCTGGTGATCATCAACTTCGTGGTGGTCACCAAGGGGGCGGGGCGCATCTCCGAGGTCACCGCCCGGTTCACCCTGGACGCCCTGCCGGGCAAGCAGATGGCCATCGACGCCGACCTCAACGCCGGCCTGATCGACCAGGAGACCGCCCGCACCCGCCGCGAGGAGGTGGGGCAGGAAGCGGACTTCTACGGTTCCATGGACGGCGCCAGCAAGTTCGTCCGCGGCGACGCCATCGCCGGCATCCTGATCCTGTTCATCAACATCATCGGCGGGCTGTTCATCGGCATCCTCCAGCACGGCATGCCCTTCGGCAACGCCGTCAACAATTACACGCTGCTCACCATCGGTGACGGTCTGGTGGCGCAGATCCCCTCACTGGTGCTGTCCACGGGCGCGGCCATCCTGGTCACCCGGGTGTCCTCGTCCCAGGACATGGCGGGCGAGGTGATCCGCCAGCTCCTCGGCAAGCCGCGGGCGCTGGCGGTGAGCGCCGTGGTGCTGGGCATCATGGGCGTGATCCCCGGCATGCCCAATCTGGCGTTCCTCAGTCTTGCGGCCATCGCCGGTTTCGCCGCCTGGCGCATCCACCGCAAGCTGGAGACGGAGCCGGAGGTGGAGACGGCTGCCGAGCAGAAGCGCAGCGCCAGCGCCGGCAAGACCACCCGGGAGCCCGCCGGCCAGGGCCAGTCCGCGGCGCCGGCGCAGTCCGGCGAGACCCAGGAGCTCACCTGGGAGGACGTGCCGCCGGTGGATACCATCGGTCTGGAAGTCGGCTACGGGCTGATTCCGCTGGTGGACAAGAACCAGGGCGGGCAACTGCTCAGCCGTATCAAGGGCGTGCGCAAGAAGGTCTCCCAGGATCTCGGCTTCCTGGTGCCCACGGTCCATATCCGCGACAACCTGGATCTGGGGCCGAATACCTACCGCATCAGCGTGCTCGGCGTGCCCATGGGCGAGGCCGAGTTGCAGCCCAGCAAGGAGATGGCCATCAATCCGGGCACGGTCCAGGGCGAGATCAAGGGCATGGCCACCAAGGACCCGGCCTTCGGCCTGGAGGCCGTGTGGATCGAGCCATCCCAGCGGGACTACGCCCAGACCATGGGTTACACCGTGGTGGATGCCAGCACCGTGGCGGCCACCCATCTTAGCCAGATCATCCAGAACCATGCCCACGAGCTGCTGGGCCACGAAGAGGTCCAGAAGCTGCTGGACATGCTCGGCCGCAAGCAGCCGAAGCTGGTGGAGGAGCTGGTGCCGAATACGCTGCCGCTGTCCACGGTGGTCCGGGTGCTGCAGAACCTGCTGGAGGAGCGCATCCCCATCCGCGACATGCGCACCATTGTCGAGACGCTGGCGGAGCACGGGCAGGCCACCAAGGACCCCTCGGCGCTCACCTCGGCGGTGCGGGAGGCCCTGGGCCGCATGATCATCCAGAACGTCGCCGGCATGTCGCGGGAGGTGCCGGTGATTACCCTGGACCCGCAACTGGAACAGTTATTGCTGAATACCGTGCAGGGCGGTGGCGACGGCGCCGCCGGGTTCGAGCCGGGGCTGGCGGATCGCCTGCAGCGCTCCCTGGCGGAGACGGCCCAGCGGCAGGAGATGGCCAACCAGCCCGCGGTGCTGCTCACGGCACCGCAGCTCAGGGGCTGGCTGTCGCGGCTGACACGGCACAGCGTCCAGGGCCTGAACGTTCTGTCGTACAACGAAGTACCGGATGAGAAACAGGTGAAGATTGTCGCGTCCATCGGGCAACAGCAGGTCGCCCAGGGCTAGTGAACGGCAACCAGGAGCGGAAAGTTCATGAAGATCAAACGCATCCACGCCAAGACCATGCGCCAGGGAATCCGCCGCGTCCGTGACGAGATCGGGCCCCAGGCGGTGATTCTCTCGTCGCGGGAGCTGGATGACGGTGTCGAGGTCATCGCTGCCCTGGACTTCGACGAGGAGGCGGTGCGCGAGCAGGCGGAGCGGGACGAGCGGCGCGTGCCCCCGGCGGCGGAAACGCCGGCGCCACGCCGTCGGGAGGCGCCGTCCCTGGCCGAGCCCGCGGATTTCGCCGCCATGCTGGAGCGGGCCAATGACATCGCCGCCACCCGCGAGGACGATAGCGGTCGTCAGCGGATTGACGTCCATGTGGACGATCCGTTGACGGAGGACGACCTGGACTTGACGGGGATGGAGGCGCCCCGATCGCATGCCCGGCCCGCCCCCGCGCGTCCGGAACCTGCTCCCCGGCGCGCAGCCGCAAGCCGGGCCAGGCCCGGTCGGGAGCAGGAGGCAGCGACCGCCGCACCCCGGGACGACGCCTCGGTGGAGGCCATGCGCAGCGAACTGCGGACGCTGCGGACCCTGTTCGAGAACCAGCTTTCCGTGATGGAGTGGCAGCAGCAGGGCCGCAATCGCCCGACCCGGACCACCTTGTTACGCCAGCTCACGGAGATCGGCCTGGGGCCGGACGTGTGTCGCAAGCTGGCGGACCGGGTGGACGAGTCCCTGGCTCCGGACGTGGCGCTGCGCCAGGCCATGCATACGGTGGCGCGGCATCTGCCGGTGAAGAAGGATGATCTGCTGGACCGTGGTGGCGTGGTGGCCGTGATCGGCCCCACCGGGGTGGGCAAGACCACCACCGTGGCGAAACTGGCCGCACGTTTCGCTTTGCGGCATGGTCGGCAGACCGTGGCCCTGGTCAGCACGGACAATTACCGCATTGGCGCGCAGGATCAGCTGCGCAACTTTGCCCGGATTCTCAACGTGCCGGTGCATACCGCCGGCTCGACGGAGGAACTGGAAGAGGTGCTCGGCGACTTGGCGGACAAGCGTCTGGTACTGGTGGACACCGCCGGCATGAGCCAGCGCGACATGCGCCTGGCGGAGCAGTTCAGCACCCTGAAGGCGCTGGGGGATCGCATTCGCAGCTATCTGGTGCTGTCGGCGAACACCCAGCTGGCAACGCTGAACGAGACGGTGAAGGCGTATGCCGGGGCGCGCCCGGCGGGTTGCATCGTCACCAAGACCGATGAGGCAACCAGTCTTGGCGCGGTGATCACGGTGCTGCTGCGTCAGCGGCTGCCGGTGAGCTTCCTGGGCAATGGCCAGCGGGTGCCCGAGGATCTTGCGCCGGCACGGGGTGATAGACTGGTGCAGGAAGCCGTGGGCCTGGTGAAGCAGTATGGTCAGGCCGCCGACGACGACCAGCTGGCGGTCGCCTTCGGGGGCGGTGCCGGTCAGGGGCAGTAGGCCGCGCCGCATCGAACAATCGGAGTCATGGAACCGCGTGCGGGACGCGGATGCCATGTCGGAACAAGAGATCGAACAACGCATGGATCAGGCAGCGGGGCTGAGGCGAATGAGCAACCCGAAACCGGTCAAGGTCATTGCGGTTGCAAGCGGCAAGGGCGGGGTGGGCAAGAGCAGCGTGTCCGTCAATCTGGCGGTGGCGCTATCCACCGCCGGCAACCGTGTGCTGCTCATGGATGCCGACCTGGGGCTGGCCAACGTGGACGTGCTCCTGGGGCTCAGTCCGCGCTATAACCTGGCTCACGTCATGGATGGCGAGGCCGAGCTCGAAGAGATCCTGGTGGAGGGGCCGGGGGGCATACAGATCATCCCCGCCTCGTCGGGCACCAAGCGCATGGCGGAACTGGGGCCGGCGGAGAACACCGGCCTGATCCGCAGCTTCAGTGAGCTCAGCGGCGACTGGGACTATCTCATCATCGACACGGCGGCGGGTATCGCCGATAGCGTCATCAGCTTCGCGCGGGCAGCGCGGGAGGTGATGGTGGTGGTCTGCGACGAGCCGTCCAGCATCACCGACGCCTATGCGCTGATCAAGGTGTTGCACCGGGACTACGGTGTGGAGCGGGTGCATGTGGTGGCCAACATGGTCTCCGGCGCGGCGGAAGGCAAGACGCTGTACGACAAGCTCGCCCGGGTATGCGAGCGCTACCTGGATCTCACCGTTGCCTACATGGGCGCCATTCCCCGGGACGATGCCATGCGCAAGGCTGTGCAGCGCCAGCAGGCGGTGGTGAATGCCTACCCCGGAAGTCCGTCGGGCCGTGCCTACGCGGAAATGGCCAAGCGCGTGGACAAACTGCCGTTGCCCACCCGGGCGGAGGGGCACCTGGAATTCTTTGTCGAGCGCCTGGTGCAGTACAACGCGTCCGGCGGGGAGGTGATGCCATGAAGCCGCGCGCCGCCGCTTACACGGAGGTCCAGAAGCAGAGCAGCGAACACGACGTGCTGGTGGAGCATGCGCCGTTGGTCAAGCGCATCGCCCATCATCTCCTGGCGCGGCTGCCGGACACCGTGCAGCTGGAGGATCTGATCCAGGCCGGCACCATCGGCCTGCTGGAGGCGGCGCGGCAGTACGACACCGCCCATGGCGCCAGTTTCACCACCTACGCGGGTATCCGCATCCGCGGTGCCATGCTGGACGAGATCCGACGGCTGGACTGGACGCCGCGTTCCGTTCATCGCCGTGCCCGGGAGGTGGCCCAGGCAAGCCGGGAAATCGAACACCGCACCGGCCGTGAAGCCCGGGACAACGAGATCATGGACGCTCTGGACATGAGCGCCGATGAGTACCACCAGGTGCTCAACGACGCTTCAACGGCACGGCTGTTCAGCCTGGACGAGGTGTCTCTCACCACCGGTGAGGCGCGGGAGCCCGCCAGCGACGACGCCGGCCCGGTGAGCCGTCTGGAGGACGCCGGCTTCCGCCAGGCCCTGGCCGCGGCCATTCGCACGTTGCCGGAGCGCGAGCAACTGGTGATGTCCCTCTACTACGAGCAGGAGCTCAATCTGCGCGAGATCGGCGAAGTGCTCGGGGTGACCGAATCCCGGGTCAGCCAGATCCATGGCCGCATCATGCTCAAGTTACGCGACCATCTTGCCGACTGGACACAATAGCGGCCGGCGGACAAGTTCACGAACTGCGCCCTGTTTGGCAGAACCCGACGCAATGGTCGGGCAGGGTAGGCCACGTTATCCGCGGGAACGGCCCTGACTACAGCAAAGGTGATTCACAGTGAGTTCCGACAAGAACATGAAAATCCTGATCGTGGACGACTTCTCCACCATGCGGCGGATCATCAAGAACCTGCTCCGCGATCTCGGTTACAACAACACTGCCGAGGCGGACGACGGCAATACCGCCCTGCCGATGCTCAAGAAGGGCGGCTTCGATTTCCTGATTACGGACTGGAACATGCCCGGGATGGACGGGCTCGAGCTACTGAAGAACGTGCGCGCCGAGGAGGAGCTCAAGGATCTCCCGGTGCTGATGGTGACCGCCGAGTCCAAGCGCGAGCAGATCATCGAGGCGGCCCAGGCCGGCGTCAACGGCTATATCGTCAAGCCGTTCACCGCCGCCACGCTGAAGGAGAAGATTGACAAGATCTTCGAGCGTATCGGATCGGCCGGCTGAGGAGTGACGCATGAGCACTGAAGCCAGCGATCTCGATCGTTATGCAGAAAAGGCGCGGGAACTCCTGAACCATGTGGAGGCCGGTGACCACGAGGCGGTAGGCGAGGTTCTGGACGAGCTGACCCGCCTGCGGGAGACCGAGCTGTTCCGCGAAGTGGGCAAGCTCACCCGGGAGCTTCACGAAGCGCTGAAGTCGTTCCGCACGGATAACCGTCTGAGCGAACTCGCCAGCGAGATCCCGGATGCCCAGGATCGGCTCAACCACGTCATCGAACTCACCGACAATGCCGCGCACCGCACGCTGACGGCCCTTGAGGAATCACTGGAGTCGCTGTCGGGCCTCGGCAGCGAGGGCCGGGAACTGGCCGCGGAGTGGAAGCGCTTCCGCCAGCGTGAACTCTCCGCCACCGAATTCCGTGACCTCAGTCGGCGCATGGACGGGTTCTTCCAGCGCCTGGAGACCGAGGGCGCCACGGTGCAAAGCAAGCTCACCGACGCCCTCATGGCCCAGGACTACCAGGACCTCACCGGCCAGATCATCCGGCGCGTGATGAAACTGGTGAAGGAGGTGGAGGACGGGCTGGTGTCGCTGATCTCCATCTCCGCGCCGGAGCGGACTACGGAACAGCGGAAACCGGCCGATAAGCCGGTCACGGACCCGATGGAACTCGAGGGGCCGCAGGTACCGGGCCAGGAGTCCGACACCGCCGTGCAGGGGCAGGACGAGGTGGATGACCTGCTCTCCAGCCTGGGATTCTGAGGCGGAAGGCGGCACGGGAGCATGGGTAAGCGGGTGAAGGGGCGCGCCACGGGCAGCGCCCACCCGGGAAGCGCTTGGGGGCATTATGGCAACTGACACACAGGACGAGATCGTCCAGGACTTCCTGGTGGAATCCCGGGAGATTCTCGATGAGCTGGGCGAACAGCTGGTGCAGCTCGAGCAGCAGCCGGATCAGAAGGACCTGCTGCACGCGGTCTTCCGTGGCTTCCACACCATCAAGGGTGGCGCCGGTTTCCTCGGGTTCGATCCGCTGGTGGACGTCTGCCACCGCACCGAAGACCTCTTCAATCTGCTGCGTAACGGCGAGCGGCAGGTGACCTCGGAACTCATGGATTACGTCCTGCGCGCGCTGGATGTGGTCAACAACCAGTTTACGGACCTGCAGAACGGTGAGGATGCCCGCGGTGCGCCGGCGGATCTGCTGGAGGCCCTGGAGCGGCTGCAGCAGGAAGAGCACCTCGGGGATTCCGCGCCCGGCGCCGCGCCGGCTGCCGAGCCTGCAGTCCAGCCTGCAGCCGAGCCTGCAGCCGAGCCGCAGCCCGCGGCCAGCGGCAGCGCGCCCGCCGACGATGACATCACCGAGGAGGAGTTCGAGGCCCTGCTGGATGCCATGGACGAAGGCAAGGCGGAGGCTGCGTCGTCGCAGGCCGCGCCGCCGAGCAGCGGTGATGACGAGATCACCGACGAGGAGTTCGAGAAGGTACTCGATCAACTCCACGGCCCCGGCACGCACAAGGGCGTGCCCGACGGGGCGGATGCCGGCCAGTCGGCCGAGGCAGGCGACGGCGATGATCTCATCACCGACGATGAATTCGATGCGGTGCTCGACCAGATCCACGGGCAGGGCAAGGGCCCCACGTCCACGGATGCGGGGTCGGTAAGCCCCGAGCCGCCGGCGCCGGCGAAAGCCGAACCGCAGAAGCCGGAAACGACCCCGCCGGAGCCAGGCCGCGCCGAGGACAAGCCCGCCGCCGCAGGCGGTGGGTCCGGCGGTGGCGGCAGTGATGCCGGCGGCGCCGGGGGCGCTGGCGGAGCCAAGGGGGGAGGCAGCGGCGAGACGTCGGTGCGCGTGGATACCGGCAAGCTCGACGACATCATGAACCTGGTGGGCGAGCTGGTGCTGGTGCGCAATCGCCTCAGCACCATCCGCTCCACCTACGATGACGAGCGCATGAGCCAGGCGGTGGCGGACCTGGAACTGGTCACCTCGGACCTGCAGAACGCGGTCATGAAGACGCGCATGCAGCCCATCAAGAAGGTCTTCGGGCGTTTCCCGCGCCAGGTGCGCGACCTCGCCCGCAGCCTGGGCAAGGAGGTGGATCTGCAGATGTCCGGCGAGGAAACCGATCTGGACAAGAACTTGGTGGAGGCCCTGGCCGATCCACTGGTCCACCTGGTGCGCAACTCCGTGGACCACGGCATCGAGGAAGCGGCGGACCGCGAGGCCGCCGGCAAGCCCCGCAAGGGGGTGTTGCGCCTGTCCGCCGAGCAGGAGGGTGATCACATCCTGCTGACCATCGCCGATGACGGCAAGGGCATGGATCCGGAAGCCCTGCGCACCAAGGTGGTGGAGAAGGGGCTCATGGACCGGGAGTCCGCCAACCGGCTGGACGAAAAGGACTGCTTCAACCTCATTTTCATGCCCGGGTTCTCCACCAAGGCGGAGATCTCCGATGTCTCCGGGCGTGGCGTGGGCATGGATGTGGTCAAGACCAAGATTTCCCAGCTCAACGGCACCGTGGACATCGACTCGGCGCCGGGGCGGGGTACGACCCTGAAGATCAAGGTGCCGCTGACCCTGGCCATTCTGCCGACGCTGATGGTGCGCATGCGCGGACGCAAGTTCGCCCTGCCAATGTCCGTGGTCAGCGAGATTTTCGAGCTGGAAATGGACAAGACCAAGGTGGTGGACAACAGGCGCGTGATCATGGTGCGCCGCAAGGCCATGCCGCTGTTCTTCCTGGAGCGCTGGATCGATGCCCTGGGCAGTCTGGAAACCCGGGATCCGGATGCCGCCCGGGAGGAGCAGCAGGTGGTCACCGTCAACGTCGGCAACCAGACGGTGGGCTTTGTGGTGGATGATGTCATCGGGCTGGAGGAAGTGGTCATCAAGCCGCTGGGCAGCATGTTGCAGGGCCTGCCCGGCCTGGCGGGGTCCACGATCACCGGCGATGGCAGTATTGCACTGATTATTGATATTCCCAGCCTGGTGAAGACCTTCGGCTCGCAGATGTAGTGCGCCGCTGGCGGGGCTGATGAGGAGAGGTGCGTGGCCAAGCGCGTATTGATCGTGGACGATTCCGGGTTTTTCCGCCGACGCATCAAGGAGATGCTGTCGTCGGACCCGCGGCTGGAGGTCGTCGGTGAGGCGGCCGATGGCCGACAGGCCGTGGAAGAGGCCGTGCGCCTGAAGCCGGATGTCATCACCATGGACATCGAGATGCCGGTGCTGGACGGCATCTCCGCGGTGCGCGAGATCATGCAGCGCCAGCCGACGCCGGTGCTGATGTTTTCGTCGCTGACGTTCGATGGCGCTCGCGCCACGCTGGACGCGCTGGAGGCCGGGGCGGTGGACTTCCTGCCCAAACGCTTCTCCGACATCTCCTCCAATGCGGACAAGGCCCGCGAGCAGCTCCAGGAGCGTGTTCGCACCGTGGCCGCAGGCGCCCGGCCCGGAGCCGCAACCTCGCGGACACGGCCAACGCCGCCGCCGACGGCGACGCGTTCATCCACGGCCGCTGGCGCTGCGACCCGGGAGAGTGCCGCTCCGGCCCGACGCGCCAGCGCCGGCCCCAGCGCCAGTGATCTGGACCTGGTGGTGATCGGCGCCTCTACCGGTGGGCCTGTGGCCTTGCAGCGGGTGCTGTCGGCACTGCCGGCGTCATTCCCGCTGCCGATTCTGCTGGTGCAGCACATGCCGGCCAATTTCACCGCGGCCTTCGCCCAGCGGGTTGACGGCATGTCGAAGCTGCGCGTCCGTGAAGCCGTGGACGGCGACACCCTGGAGGCCGGCACTGCACTGCTGGCGCCGGGCGGGCAGCACATGGGCGTGCGTCGGCGGGGCAGTGCGCTGAGCGTGCGTGCCATCGAGCCGCGGGATGGTGAATTCTACAAGCCCAGTGTCGATGTGGCCCTGCGGGAAGCGACCCAGGCCTGTGGTGGCCGCGTGCTGGGAGTGATTCTCACCGGCATGGGAGCGGACGGTTGCGAGGGCGCGCGTGAACTCAAGGGCCGCCAGGGGCATGTCTGGTCCCAGGACGAGGCAACCAGCGTGATCTACGGCATGCCCGGGGCGGTGGCCAAAGCGGGGCTGACGGATCGCGAGATGCCGTTGACGGACATTGGCCAGGCACTGGCCCGATTGGCCTGAGGACGCTGAAGCGATGCGGACATGGGCGATATCCAACCAGAAGGGCGGCGTCGGCAAGACCACCACCGCCGTCAGTCTCGCCGGGTTGCTGAGCAACCGTGGCCAGTCGGTGCTGCTGGTGGATCTCGATCCCCACGGGTCCATGACCGCCCACTTCGGCTACGACCCGGATGACATCTCGCCCAGTGTCTACGACCTCTTCCACGACTCCGTGGATGCCGGGGACATTCCCATGCTCCTGCGGGACACCGGGGTGAACAACATCAGTCTGCTGCCGGCGAGCACGGCCCTGGCGACACTGGATCGCCAGCTGGGCTCGCGCCACGGCAAAGGGTTGGTGGTTCGCAACGCCACACGCGCCCTGAGCAGCCGCTTCGATACCGTCTGCATTGATTGCCCGCCCATGCTGGGCGTGTTGATGGTCAATGCCCTGGCGGCCTGTGACGAACTGCTGGTGCCGGTGCAGACCGAGTTCCTGGCCATCAAGGGCCTGGAGCGGATGCTGCACACCCTGGAAATGATCCAGCGTTCACGGCGCCAGAGCCTGCCGTATCGCGTGGTGCCGACGATGTTCGACCGCCGCACCCGGGAGTCGGTGGAAGCGCTGCGGGAACTGCGGGAGCGCTACGGGGACGCCGTCTGGGACGGTGCCATCCCGGTGGATACCCGCTTCCGCGACGCCAGCCGCCAGGGCGTTCCCCTGACGGTGTCGTATCCCTGGTCCCGCGGCAGTCAGGCCTATCGCAAGCTGCTGGAGTCGCTGCAGGAGGATGAGTCCACGGCGGGGGAGGTCGCGGCCCATGACTGATCGGCGCAACCAGCCACGACACGCACTGGCGGAACAGCAGGAAGCCATCCGGGACTACCTGGATGCGCTGCTGCAGGAGATTCCGGATTTCGACGATGCGTCTGCGCAGCAGGTTCAGGCGCAGCCCGGGGAGACCGCATCGCAGCCGGCCCGCGAGGAACTCGCGCCGGCGACCGGGACAGCGGCTTCGGAGCCGGTTGCCGAAGTGCAGCAGCAGCCGCACCGTCCGGCGCCGGCGGAAACGGAGCTGGAGCCGGAGCCCGTGGCAACGGACCCGCATCACGCGGACACCGAGCTGGAAGCGCAGGAGCTGGAGCGCGGTGCGTTGCAGGCGCTTTTCTTTGACGTGGGCGGCCTCAGGCTCGCAGTGCCACTGACGGAACTGCACAGCGTCGTGCCCTGGGGCGATGTGGATGTCACGCCCATGCCATGCCAGCCGGACTGGCAGCTCGGGCTGATGCGCTACCGCGAGCGTCACGTCCGCGTGGTGGACACGGTGACCATGGTGCTGCCGCCGGATAAGCGACAGACGCCGGAGGCACAGGCCGAGCCGCAGCACATCCTGGTGGTGGGCGATGGCACCTGGGGCATCACCTGCCACGGCATCGGCGATGTGCTCCGCCTGGGGCCGGACGAAGTGAAGTGGCGGCGACGCGGCAGCGCCCGGCCGTGGCTGGCGGGCACGGTCATCGGCCATCTCAGCGCCGTCATTGATACCGGCGCCTTTGCGCGCATGCTGCAGCAGGGTGCCGGGCAGAAATAACTCATGTGACGGCGAGCGCCGCCGATAACTAAACGAGACGGTACAACGCAAGTGGAGGCCAGCAATGGCGCAGCAGCAGGCTGACAAGGAGCAACGGCAGGAGCACCAGGGCGCGTTGACGCAGTGGGTGACCTTCTCCCTGGAGCAGGAAACCTACGGTATCGACGTGATGCGGGTCCAGGAAGTCCTGCCCATGAGCGAAATCGCTCCCGTGCCGGGGGCGCCGCCCTATGTGCTGGGCATCATCAACCTGCGCGGCAACGTGGTCACGGTGATCGACACGCGCATGCGTTTCGGTCTGCCGTCGCGGGAGTCGGACAGTGCCAGCCGTATCGTGGTCATCGAAACCGGCGATCAGGTGGCCGGCATCCTTGTGGACAGCGTCGCCGAGGTGATCAACGTCCGTGAGGACGAGGTGGATACCGCGCCGAATGTAGGCAACGAGGAGTCGTCCAAGTATATTTACGGCGTTGTGAGCCGTGGCGAGGAGCTCCTCATCCTGGTGGACGTGAACAAGCTCCTGAGCCGTGAAGAATGGGAGGAGGTGTCATCCCTCTGACACCGGACAGGACAACGGCATGACGCTGAGCCTGATTGTTGCAGTGGCCGCGCTGGCAGTGGCCGTGGCCGCGGCGGTCATGGCCCTGTACCAGGTTCGTCGCGCTGAGGCCCGCGTCGCCGGGCTGCGGGACGAGCGCCGCCGCCTTCTCGAAACCGTCGAAGGCCTGTCCTCCGGCGCCGTTGCCCAGGGGGAGCGCATCGCCCGCGTGGAACAGGAGCTCCAGCGGCTCAAGGAGCGCCTGAGCATGCTGGGTTCCCGGGAAAGCGGCAATGCCGCCTTCGATCAGGCCATCCGCATGGCCCGCAAGGGCCTGCCCGCCGAAGATATCGCCGACGCCTGCGGCCTCAGCAAGGTGGAAGCCGACCTGGTGGTGCTGATTCACCAGGAGGGTGACGAAAGATGATCTGCGTCATTGCGGAAGATCGAGGCCGTAGGGCGGACCTTCAGGTCCGCCGTTGATGCCTCGATCAACCGCCTTGGCTTGCATGTCGCGCGACGGCGGACCTGAAGGTCCGCCCTACGGGTCCGCCTACGCAATTGCGGTTCCGCGGCTCAGCGCAGATCCTCCGGCGTCCTGCCCTTGATCAGGTACGCGAAGGCGATCACCTCCGCAACCACCCGGTAGAGCCGCTCCGGGATTTCCTCGTCCACCTCCAGCTGTGACAGCAGTTGCGCCAGCGTCTCATCGGCATGCACGGGCACGTCGTGATCCTGTGCCAGCGCCACGATGGCCTCGGCCAGGGCATCCGCCCCCTTGGCGCTAACCGTCGGTGCGCCGTCACCATCGTATTCCAGCGCCACGGCCAGGCGGTGGCGGGTGCTGTCAGGCCTGCTCATTGATGAATCCCTCCCGTCCGTATTCCCCCGGCGCGTTGTCGGCCATGGGCGGGCGCCCCTGCGCGCAGGTCATGTTAGCCACCCGCAGTCCGGCGTCCTGCAGGCGCTCCGTCAGCGTCTCCATGTGCCGCTCCAGGAAACGAGCGGTTGCCGGGTGTTCCGCCCACCAGGTGGTGGCAACAGCCTCCGTGGAGAGATGGATGACCGCGTGCATGGGCCCCAGACGTTCGAAGTTGAAGCTCACCATCACCCGCCAGGTCCGCTCGCCGTCCTGGTCGTCGCCCTCGCCGTCACGGTCCATGCGGAACTGCAGCAGGTCCATGCCGCGGCCGTCACGCACCGGCAGTTCGAAGAAGAAGGGCAGGGCGTCGCCGGCGAGCAGGGCCAGTTGATGCAGTTGCGTTCGGGCCAGGGCGCCGTCGGCCTGTCGGGCCAGTTCCGTCAGCGCCTCGCCCATGCCTCCGGGCGTGGCCAGACTGGGGAGTTGTGGTGGAGGCGGTGGCGTGGCGGGTGCGGTGCGCCCCTGGGCGGCGGGCGGCAATGGCTGATCGCCGCTGCCCGTGGTCCGGGGCCGGGCGTCCAGGGCCTTGAACACCTGGTTGACGAGCGCAGTGAGCTGGCCCTTCTGATCACCCCGGATCGTGGTGGGCGGCTCGGCGCCGGTGGCCACCGCGGCGAGGCGGCGTTCCAGGTGCAGGCCGCTATCGGCGACGGCCTGGCGCAGCCCGTCACTGCGGCTGACCTGGGAGGCCTCCGGCAGGGCCTGGAAATACTGGCGCAGGGCCTGTTGGACCTGGTCCGGCAACTGCCGGACCGTGGAGGGTTCCTGCGTCGCCAGCGCGGCATTGGCGGCCAGTGCATTGGGCGGTGCCTGCCGGGCCAGCAGTCCGCGCATGGCTTCCGACGATTCGCTGGCGCGCTGGGTGGGCAACACACGCAGCATCAGGGTGTCAGAATCCTGACGCACCACCTGGACCTGCAAGGGTTGGCCCGCCTGCAGGGGCTGGTCGGTGCGTGCCTGCAGGGCCTGGTTGCCGAGCTGCAGCGTCACCTGACCGTCCCGCGTCACGGAGCGCGCCACGGCGTCCAGCACCTGGCCGGGCTGCAGCGCGCGGGCCGCGCCGGCCGGAGGCTCCGCCACGCGGAGCAGCGCGGCCTGTGGGGCAACGGGAGGGGGCAGCATGACAGTCGTCTCCGGTGAACTGGATCGATGATACCAGTGCCCTATCCGTACGGGCAGTTTTCTCGGTTGGCATGGCTCTCGCATGTGGGGCTGACACGGCGACGACACGACGAGGCGATAACGCAATGGCTCAGCACAGCGATTCTCTGCAACAGCACCCGGGTGAGGTCGGCCCCGTGGTGCCCCTGGGCACGGAGCAGCAGCTTCCCATGGAGCAGGTCTGGCAGTTGGTGTCCCGTTGGATGGGGAGTCTGGAACTGGATGCGCTGATCCAGGCGTTCGGCGAAAGCGCGAGTCAGTATTTTGACTGTGCCGGCGTCACCTACCAGCCGCCGGAGGGCGGTGAGGTGCTGGAGCACGGTGAACTGGCGGAACACCAGGCCCAGTATCGCCTCACCGTCAAGGGCGACTCCCTTGGGACCTTGACGCTCCACGCCCGGCGGCCATTCAGCTCCGGCGATCTTGCCGTGGCGGAGCAGTGTATCGGCCTGGTGGTTACTCCGCTACGCAATGCCCTCAAGTACGAGGCGGCACTGCGGGAGGCGCGGACGGACCCGCTGACCCAGGTGCTCAATCGCAGCACCATGGAGCAGAGCCTGTGCCGCGAGCTGGGCCTGGCCCGTCGCCATGGCGAGGAGTTCTGCATGGTTTCAGTGGACCTGGATGACTTCAAGACCGTCAACGATGCCTTCGGTCATGCGGCCGGTGATGAGGTGCTGAGGGATCTGGCAACGCTTCTGCGGCGCTGTGCCCGGGAAAGCGATCTCATCTATCGCACCGGTGGTGACGAGTTTCTCATCGCCCTCAGCCACACCAGCCTGGCCGGTGCCAGGTTGCTGGCGGAGCGCTTGCGCCGTGCAGTGGATCGCAACGTGTTCCGTCACAACGGCGAGGAGTTGCCGGTGTACGTGAGCATCGGCGTGACCGCGCTGACTGACGGGGATACCGTTGACAGTCTGCTCGAGCGCGCCGATGAAGCGCTGTACGAGGCCAAGCGCGCGGGGCGCAACCAGGTCGCTTTCTGGTGATTGCGGGGGCGCGTCAGGAGTCGTCTATCCCCTGGAGCTGGCGTATCCAGGCGCCACCCTCCCGGAGCTCCTCCGGCAGTCCGTCCCGGCGTTCCCGCGCCGCGTCACGGTCACCATCGGCGCCGGTCACCACAAGGTACCAGTCCTCGCCGTCGCGTTGCGTTCGAAGCAGGTAAAGCTCGGCGAGGTCGGCGTGACGTTCCATCCAGCGCCGGACTGTCTCCGGGTCGTGGGCTGCCACCAGCTGGATGGTCCACATGTTTTCGTCGTGCCCGCCGCGCCAGTCACGACCTGCAGCCAGGGTCCGCTCCAGTTCCGATTCCGGCTCCGGCTCCGGCGCGCTTTCCTGGTCCGGGTCAGTCGCGGCGGTGTCGTCGGTGTCCTCGTCAGTCGTGCCCGGTGCAGGTGCCTGCGGAGCGTCCTCGGTGTCTGCCAGGTCCGGTTCGGTGTCTGTCTCGGGAACGGGTTCCTCCGGAGCCTCCGCGTCCGCTTCCGGGGGAGCCTCGGTCTGGTCAGCGGAAGCGTCACCACGCGACTCGTCGTCGTCTCCGAAACCATAGGTCTCGGGGGTGTCCACCATCTCCGGTTGTTCAGCTTCCGCCGGCATGCCGGTGTCGGGGGCATCCGTGTCGGGACCGGCCGTGTCATCGGATTCCGGCGCTGCGGCAGGTTCCTCGGCGGCGGTGATGTCGGTGCTTTCGATCCTTTCCGGATCGTCCTCTGACGGGTCGTCGGCGATAAAAGTCAAAGCCAACAGCGTGCCCACCAGGACCACCGTGGCTGCGGACACCAGCCCGATGCTGCGCCGGGAACCGCTGGGCAGCAGACCCTCGGGCCAGGGAATGGACCGCGACGGGCGTGCCGCCGGCGCGGCGGGCCGCTCGCCCGCGAGCTGCTGTCGGGCCGCCTCCAGAATGGCCCCCGGGCGACCGCCGCTGGATTCCGCGATGACATCGATATTCAGGCTCCCCAGCAAGTGGCCGTCGACATCGCCGTCCGCCTTGAAGGCCTGCGCCAGAAACGCACGGGTCGCGGCCCGGTCGAGGCCATGCAGAGCCACGGTCACGGGAGTGCGGTCGTGATCCAGCCCGGCGAGCTCGGTAAGCCGCAGGGCGACCCGTGGCGAACCCACGAGTAACAGCCCCAGGGGCGGCACGCCGTCCGCCCGGGTGTCGTCCCGCAGTGAAAGCAGTGCTTCGAGAAGGTCATCGCCGAGAAGGTCGGCGTCGTCCAGTGCCAGCACGGCATGTTCACCGGCGCTGGCGAGCGCGGTTAACCGCTCGACGGCGTGCGCGCGGATGCGGTCCGGCGCCTCCGAGGGCGGGGCTGGCAGCTGTAGATGCTCCAGCAGCCCCAGCAGCAAATCGGTCAGCGTGAGACCCGCTTCCGAATGCACGGCATAGATGCGCAACCCATGGTCGCTGCGGGCCAGGATTCTGCGCAGCAGGTGCGTGCGGCCGCTGCCGGGATCACCCTGCAGCACCACCACCTGTTCAGCGGACTGCAGGTGCTGCAGAAGCAGGTTGGCGCGGGTTTCCCGCTCGCCATCGGTGTAGTGGAACGTGGCACGCAGCGCGCCGCCCACTTGTGAATCATCAACGCCGCCGGCCATGGATTCCTCTTTACTCCTCACTCCGTGCCATAGCCCGCCATTGTGCGTGCCCCGGGCGTCTGGGCCAAGCGGTGTTCCCGGGGGATCAACCGGGGTCAACAGGGGAGTTGACACCTCCGGGAGCGCTTCGTATCATGCGCGCCATCTTGACCAAGTCGAGATGCAGCGTCCCCATCGTCTAGAGGCCTAGGACACCGCCCTTTCACGGCGGTAACAGGGGTTCGAATCCCCTTGGGGACGCCATTTCTTCCCGCAGCTTATAAGCCTTTTACGACCCGACTCGCCAGTGCGGCCCTAACGCGGCTACGCTGTCCGGGTTCGTGCCCCCCGTCCAGACCGACGATTCCCCCTTAGTCAGCCGTGGCGCGCGGATCTTCCGTGGGTTCCTGGCGTTGTGTGTGACCTGGGTCCTTTTCTCGTTCGGCGCATTCGCTACCATGGGCGCAGTTGCATCCGGCGTCCGACAATCGCCAGGGAATCGAGATGCGTGGCTGGGCGTGGCTTTTAGGGTGCGCGAATGACTGAACCGCAAAAGCGGCACGACGACGATGCCCGCCGGCTGGCGCTGCAGGCGCTGGGTGTCATGGATACGCCCGCGGAGCCAAGGTTCGACCGCCTCACGCGGCTGGCTTCACGCCTGTGCGACGCCGAGTACGGTGCCGTCACGCTGCTTGATGGCGAACGGCAGTGGTGCAAATCCTGTTTCGGAATCGACTTTCCCGAGATCCCCGAAAACGAATCCTTCTGTCAGTTCGCACTGGATCGCCCGGAAATCCTGGAAGTCCGGGATACGAGTGCAGATCCCCGGTTCATGAATAACCCCCACGTGTTGGGGGGAGCAAGGATCCGCTTCTACGCCGGGTGTCCCATTCATGCCCCCGATGGCACCACCCTTGGTACGCTTTGCGTTTTCAGTACCCGACCCGGTGCGTTGACGCCGGATCAGCGGGAGGATCTGACGGAACTCGCTGTTCTGGCGGAGCGCGAACTGGCCATGGACGACATGAGCGAAGCGCTTGCCGCGGAACACAGGCGCGTGGAGGAGTTCGAGCGGCGCAAGCGCGAAGCCGAGCTCGCTAACCGTGCCAAGAGCCAGTTCCTGGCGCGCATGAGCCACGAGATCCGCACGCCCATGAACGGTATTCTCGGCATGCTCCAGCTTCTGGAAGACTCATCGCTCGACGGCGAGCAACGGCGGTTGCTGCATGTAGCGCGCACCTCCGGTGATCTGTTGCTCAGCCTGGTCAACGACATCCTCGACCTCTCCCGAATCGAGGCGGGCAAGATCACCTTCCAGGATCAGGCGTTCAGCCTGCGTACCTTGCTTGAGCACATGGAGGAGCTCATGCGCCCCCTGGCCAGCAGGAAGGGGCTGGACTTCCGGGTGTGCGCCGATGCGGATGTCCCGGATGTCTTGCGCGGTGATCCACAGCGATGCCATCAGATCCTGATCAATCTGGTGAACAACGCCATCAAGTACACGGCGCGTGGGCATGTGCTGGTGGCGGTGGCGGTCGAGACGCCCGGCCCCACGGAGACACGCCTGCAATTCCGGATCGAGGACACCGGTGGTGGTATTCCCGAGGCGGATCAGGGACGCATTTTCGAGGCCTTTGCGCAATTGGAGGGCGGTGCCGGAAGCGAGAGTTCCGGCACCGGGCTGGGGCTCTCCATTACCCGGCGTCTGGTGGAGAGCATGGGTGGCGGCATTGCTTTGCAGAGCCAGGTCGGGCAGGGGAGCGTGTTCTCGGTGAGCCTGCCCTACCAGCTGGCCGAACAGGCGCTGAGCGTGGGCCAGGATGAGGCGGTGGTGGACCTTCCCGGGCCGTCCCCGCGCCAGCGCGTGCTGGTGGCCGAGGATGACTCCGTGAGCCGCCTGGTGGCGGTTTCGTTCCTGGAGCGCGACGGCCATGAGGTCATCGCCGTGGAGGACGGGCGCGCTGCCCTGGATGCCCTGCTCTCCGGCGCGGTTGATCTGGCCCTCCTCGACGTGCAGATGCCGGAATTGAGTGGCCTGGAGGTCGCGCGGCAGTTGCGTCAGGAGGAGTCGCGGCGCGGTGGATGTGCGATCCCGCTGATTGCGGCCACCGCGCACATGATGGAGGGCGACCGGGACCGGTTCATGGAGGCCGGCATGGATGATTTCCTCGGCAAGCCGATTCAGCAGGTGGAACTGCGGCGGGCTCTGCTGCGGCACGGTCGTGGTGACGGTGAGCCCGGCGAGCGGCAAGCGGGCGACGAGCTTGTGCCGGAGACGGCATCCCTGCTCCAGCGCCTCGGCGGCGACGCGACGCTGGCGCGGGAACTCATCGATACCATGCTGGACGGTCTCCAGGACCGGCGCGGGGAACTTCGCGATGCATGGATGCGCGGCGACACCGAGGCGCTGCGGCGCCAGGCGCATACCCTCAAGGGCATGTTCGCGAACATGGGCATGGAGCGGGCGGCCGGGCAATGCGCCGCTCTGGAGCGGGCGCTGAATGACGCCAATGGCCTGACGCAGGCGCAGGGGCCGTACCTGCAGGCCGAAGGCATGCTGGCGACGCTGCGGCCGGAGCTCGAGCAGCTGAAACGGAAGTTGGCCCTGGATGCTGAGTAATTGGTCGGGTTCAAGGGATCGCCGGGCCGGCCGATACATCCAATGCAGGTTGTACCGTTCGCACATAAATGTACAATTATCGTACAATAAATTCGGGGTCCAGCAGATGGGAAAAGTACTGGCGGTGGATGATTCGGCCACCATGCGGCAAATGGTGGCGACCGCTCTGAAGGAGACCGGGCATCAAGTCAGCGAAGCGGCCGACGGCACGGAAGCCCTGCGCAAGGCGCAGGGGGAGCGGTTCGATCTGGTGATCACCGATGTGAACATGCCGAACATGGACGGCCTGACGCTGATCAAGGAACTCCGTGGTCTTCCCGGTTACCGCTTCACGCCCATTCTGTTCCTGACCACGGAGTCCCGTGCGGACATGAAACAGCAGGCGAAGGCGTCGGGGGCCACCGGCTGGCTGGTGAAGCCGTTCAAGCCCGACCAGTTGCTGGCAACAGTGGGCAAGGTGCTGCGATGACTGCCCTGGGCATGCGCGTCACCGCGGCGGTGGTGCTGACCTTGGCTCTGGCTCTGCTGGCCTGGTGGCAGACCTTCCTGGCAGTGCCGGCGGTGCTTGCCGCGGCCACCGCGGGCTGGTGGCTGGGTGCCCGTGGTCAGGGCAGCGCTGCGCGCTGGAGCGTGGCAGACACCGGTGGCCAGCGTGAGCTGGAGCAGGAGCTGCGCGGCTTTCTCGGTGACATGGACGAAAGCCTCAACGCCGAGTTTGGCTACGTCCGCGATGACCTCGCCCAGATCCGCTCCCTGGTCACCGATGCGGTCCAGCAACTCAATGGCAGCTTCGTCGGTGTGAACGAGAAGACCCGGGAGCAGGCCGATCTGGCATCGCGGGTCATGGAATTCTCCCGGGATGAAGCCGGCGACGATCAGCTGGGTATCCAGTCCTTCGTCAAGGAAACGGAGTCCATCCTCTCCGATTACGTGGAGATGGTGGTGGAGATGAGCCGCCACAGCGTCGATGCTGCCCACAGCATGGACGACATCGTCGCGCAGATGAATACGGTCAACAGTCTGCTGGATGACATCCGCGGCATTGCCAAGCAGACCGACCTGCTGGCCCTCAATGCCAGTATCGAGGCGGCACGCGCCGGGGAGGCCGGCAGGGGCTTTGCGGTGGTGGCCGAGCAGGTGCGCGCCCTGGCGGAGCAGGCCAACAGTTTCAACGACCAGATCGGCCAGCAGGTGGGCAGCGCCCGCGCCGTCATTGACCAGGCGCGGGCGTCGGTGAGCGAGATGGCGTCCCAGGACATGAACGATTCCCTGAACGCCAAGAACCGGATCACGTCCATGATGCAGGGGCTGGAGAAACTCGACCAGGAAGTAGAGGCCGGCCTGGCACGCATCTCGACGCTCACCGGCGATATCGACACTCATGTGCAGGACGCCGTGCGGGCGCTGCAATTCGAGGACATTTCCACGCAACTACTGGATAATTCCGCCCGCGGCGTGGACGGCCTGGACAGCTACCTGTCGGGTATCCGGTCGGTGGTCAAGGAAGTCAGTGGCGCCGATTCCCGGGGGGATCTGGCGACGCGGCTGAGTGAGGCGCGCGCGGGGCTGGAGGTGCAGCGCCAGCGCCGGCAGGAAGAGCGCCAGTCGCTGCGCTCGGTGTCCCAGAGTGACATGGACGCCGGCGACGTTGAATTATTCTAGTGTTCCGCGGCCCCCATGGGGCCGCGGCAATGATCCAGTCCGGGGAGGAGATCGGCATGCCATTGACCACCAGTTATTCCGACGAGGACGGTGAGCTGATCATCCGTATCAGCGGCCAGTTCGACTTCGGCCTGCACCGCGATTTCCGCGATGCCTACCGCAACGCCACCGGCGTGCGGCGATTCGTGGTGGATCTGGCGGACACCGAGTACATGGATAGCTCTGCCCTGGGCATGCTGCTCCTGTTACGGGAACACGCGGAGTCCCACAGCTCGCAGGTGGAACTGCGCAACGTCAGCGGTGAGCTCGAGCGCATCCTGCGCATCGCCAATTTCCACCAGCTCTTCCCCATGCGCAACTAACCCCGGGGCGTCATGAGTTCGGCGACGAGCAACGACGCCACGGAGGGGGCAACGCCGGAAGGCGATAACGGCACGCTTGCCACCGTGCTGCTGGTGGACGATGAGCCGGTCAATCTGCAACTGCTTCGTGGTATGCTACGCCACCGCGCGGGCCTGGAGTTCCTCACGGCCGCAGACGGCGAGGAGGCGGTGCAGCGCGTCTCGGAGCGGCGTGTGGACCTGGTGCTCATGGACGTGCTCATGCCCGGGGTGGATGGTTACGAGGCCACTCGGCGCATCAAGGCCCTGGATGGCGACAGTTACATACCCGTGCTGTTCGTCACCGCCCTGAACGATGACGAGCAACTGGCCCGGTGCGTGGCCTGCGGCGGCGATGATTTCATTGCCAAGCCGGTGAGCCGTGTACAGCTCAACGCCCGGGTGGATTCCTGGCTGCGGATCAGCCAGGTGTACCGGACCCTGCGCAGGCAGCGGGACGAACTGGACGCCTATCAGCGGCGCAACGAGATGGACCAGTGGATTGCCCGCGACGTAATGCAGCGGGCGACCGCCTCCGAGGTTCTTCATCGCCAGGGTGTCGCCTATCGGTATCATCCCGCGGAGATCCTCAGTGGTGACATGCTGCTCGCTGCCGAGGGTCCGGACGGGCGGTGTTTCTTTCTGCTGGCAGACTTCACCGGGCACGGTATCGCCGCGAGCATCGGCACCGTGCCCGCTGCGGATCTGTTCTACGGCGCGGTTGCCGCCGGTGCCGGCCCCGAGGAGGTGCTGGCGCGGATCAACCGCAAGCTCTTCGAGTATCTGCCGGCGAATCTCTTCATGGCCGGTGCGTTGCTGGTGCTGGATCCGCGCCAGCAGAGCGTGGAGGTCTGGAACGGCGGCATGCCCGATGTCCTCTACCGTGCGGCGGACGGCTGCCACGGTCGCGTGACTTCCAGCCACCTGCCGCTGGGGGTACAACGGAGTTTCGGCTCCGCGGGAACCACGGTGTTGTCGGCGCCGGAGGCTGTCTGGGCGGTCAGTGACGGCGCCCTGGAAGAGCGCGACGCCGACGGCGAGGAGTTTGGCGTGGCGCGTGCCGAGGCGGCGCTCCATGCCGGTGGCGTCGGGGCGCTGGACGACGCCGTGGCGGCTTTCCGGGATGGAACCAGGGATGACATGACCATGCTGGAGGTGCGGCCGGCGGATTTCGCCGCACCGGGGGTCGCCGATGTCAGCCGTCAGGCGCCCCGGGATTGGTCGTTCAGCCTGGAGCTGGACGCCCGGGCCCTGCGGGAGGTGTCGCCGCTGCAACCCGTGGGCGACGGCGTGGCCCGCATGGAAGCGATGGACGAAGAGTCGCGGCAGGCGCTGCTCACGGTGCTGGCCGAACTCTACTCAAACGGTCTCGAGCACGGCGTGCTCGGGCTGGACTCCGGGATGAAGGATTCCCCGGACGGGTTTACCGCCTACTACGAAGGGCGGCAACAAGCGCTTCAGGCGCTCCGCGTCGGCCGCGTGCGGATTCAGCTGGATCGGCGCTCCGACGACGCCGGCCCGTTTCTCCTGATCCGCATGACGGATTCGGGCAGTGGATTCGACTATCAAGGCCTGCTGGCCGGGGGCGAGTCGGATCACTCCGCGCTGCGTGGCCGGGGGCTCACGCTGATCCAGGGCATGTGCGAGTCGCTCCGGTACTACGGGCGCGGCAATCAGGTCGAAGCGGTGTACCGGCTGCCCACGGGCCGTTGATGGTCCCCGATGCGGACCTGCGAGCCGCCATGCCCACGTATGGCGACTGAGATCAGGACAGTGCCCGGCACGGATTGCCCCCAACATCCGAGGTAGTACGCCATCAGCGCTGAATGCATGCGAGAAGGTCTTCAGGAAATCGTCGATGACCTGGCCGCTATTGCCGGCGAATCCCTGGCAGTTGCCGACGCGCGCGCGCCAGATCAGCCAGTGGTCTACGTGAACCCGCAATTCGAACGGCTCAGTGGCTGGCCGGCAGACGCCATCCTGGGCAGTAACTGCCGGGTCCTCCAGGGCGAAGAGTTCGATCAACCGGCACGATGGCTGATGCGCGAGGCGATTCGCGACGCACGGGCCATGCGTGGCCTGATGCGCAACTATGATCGTCACGGTCGGGCGTTCATCAATGAAATGACGGTGCTGCCGCTGGGTGGATCACCCGGTGAACCGGAATGCTTCGCCGGGTTTCTCCGGGACGTATCGTCGCTCCAGGGGCAGCGCAGCGATGGCATGCCGATGGTGACAGAGCGGCGCCGGGAGCAGGGGATCGAGACCCTGGTGCAGCGCCATGGCGGCGGCGCCGTCGATGACCAGGTTCCGGCCCGGCGGTACTGGCTCCAGGTGGCGGCCACACCGGCGGACCGGATTTTTGCCGGGTGTCTGGATCAGCACCTCGAGTTCGAGTCCCAGTGGCGTGAGGCGCACCCGTTCACGCCGGACGATCTGCTGGCCCAGGTGCGTCGCCGCGCGGAGCGTGCGGCGCCCTGGTTGCGGCTGCAAGTCACCCGTGAGTCCCGGTTTCCCGAGCATGTCCACGGCGTGCTCCAGGTGCTCACCGATGTGCTTGCCGGTGTCCTCGGGCTGCTGTGCCGGTTCCATCCGGTTTCGGAGGTGCGGGTGGACCTGGGGCTGGAACGCGGCCAGGAAGGCGGAATGGCGCCGCTGCTGACGGTGAGCCCCTCGTTGACCGGCAATGTCGAGGCCAGTGTTTCCGAGGTCCGGGACGATGCGGCCTGGGGTGCGCTGGCCGCCATGAGCTTCGTCGAGATGGCCCGCGAGGCGCGACTGGGCGGTGCCGTGCTCAGTGTCGATCCCGAGTTCACGTTTACCCTGCGGCTGGAGCACACGATCTCGCTGCACGATGTCCACGGCGGGGCTGCGCGCGACGGCGCACGGCCGTTGCAGGTGCTGGTGGGCGAGGACAATCCGGTCAACTGGAAGATGTTGCGCGGGCTACTGGAGCGTGACGGTCACAGCGTTCGCGTGGCCGAGGATGGCGAGCAGGTGCTGGCCGCCGTGGCCGAGCAACGGCCGGATGTGGTCTTCCTGGACCTGTACATGCCGGGGTGTGATGGTTTCGAGGCGGCGCGCCGCCTGCGGCAACGGGAGGTGGATCAGGAGTTGCCGGGGCTGCCGATCATTGCCGTTACCGCGGCAGGAATGGAAGAAGCCCGGGAGCAGAGCCTGTCCGTGGGCATGGATGCCATCGTCACCAAGCCGGTGAGTCATGAACACTTGCGGCGGGTGCTTTGGGAACAGGTGGGCCGGCGTGGTGGTGACGGCGACGGTGAGCAGGCCGGAGATGCGGCCGCCGCCGAACAGGCGGAACTGGATCGGGCGCTGCGAGCGCTGGATTACGACGTGCCGTTGTTCCGGGACATGCTGGAAGCGTTTTCAAGGGATTTCCCCGAACGGGTCCGCAATCTGCAGACGGCCCTGGAGCAGGGTGACACCACCGAGGCCGGCTTCCTGGCGCACACCATCAAGGGTGGGCTCTCCAATTTCAGTGCCCTGGAAGGTGTGGGCCTCGCCAACGCCCTGCATGACCAGATTGATCGGCAGCAGATGGTCGAAGCTGGTGCGACTTTGCGGCTGTTGGAAGACGCGGTCGCCGGATTTACGGAATGGGCGGAGTCCGCGCTGGATGCCCGCGACCAGCGCGAGTTGGTGAACGAACAGCGCCGGGAGGACCGGCGCGTGGAAGCGGAGGTGGCCGAGCTGTCGGTGCTGGTGGTGGAGGACGCCGCGGATACCCGCCTGATGCTGACAGAGTTCTTGCGTCGGGACGGGTATCGGGTCTTCGCCGTGGAAGACGGGGAGCGGGCCCTGCAGCACCTGGAACACCAGGTTCCCGACCTGATCCTCATGGACTGTGTCATGCCCGGCATGGACGGCCTGGAGGCGTGTCGCCGCATCAAGCAGCGTGATGAGTTTGCCGACCTGCCGGTGCTCATCATTACCGCGTTGAATGACGAAGCGTCTGCCAGCGAGGCGATCCGTGCCGGTGCCACGGATTTCACTACCAAACCGATCTTTCTACCGGTGCTGCGGCAACGCCTGCGCCAGATGGCGCTGTCCCGGGAGCGTCACCAGCGCATCAAGTACCTGGCCTATCACGACGCATTGACCGGCCTGCCCAACCGCGCCAGCTTCAACGAGGGTCTCAACGGCCTGCTGGACGATGCGCGTGACCGCGGCGTGCAGCACGCCCTGGTGTACCTGGATCTGGACCAGTTCAAGATCGTCAACGATACCTGTGGCCACGGTGCGGGCGACGAACTCCTGGCGCGCCTGGGCCGGGTTCTGGCGGCACAGGTCCGTGAGCGTGACATGGTGGCCCGGCTGGGCGGCGACGAGTTCGGTGTCCTGTTGCAGAACTGCGGCCTGGAAGACGCCGTGGGTGTTGCCGAGAAGCTGGTGGAGGCGGCGCGCAACTACGTGTTCGTGTGGCAGGATCAGGCGTTCTTTGTCGGTGCCAGTGCCGGCCTGGTGGCGGTTACCGCGGACAGCGTCGGCGCCGAGGATCTGCTCAGTGCGGCGGATACCGCATGTTACTCGGCCAAGTCCAATGGCCGTGACCGGGTGCAGGTCTACCGCGA
Source organism: Aquisalimonas sp. 2447 (assembly GCF_012044895.1). Taxonomy (NCBI): domain Bacteria; kingdom Pseudomonadati; phylum Pseudomonadota; class Gammaproteobacteria; order Chromatiales; family Ectothiorhodospiraceae; genus Aquisalimonas; species Aquisalimonas sp. 2447. The sequence continues at coordinate 2,322,443 of NZ_CP050695.1, read as the reverse complement.
CGAGGACGGCCATGTGCTGCAGGAATCCGAGCTGATCCAGCAGGTGCCCCGCATCAACCGGGCCCTGGAGGAAGACCGCTTCGTGCTCTATCGCCAGCAGATCGTGCCGCTGTTTCCCGGGGCTGACGAGATGCCGCACTACGAGGTGCTGGTCCGCATGCTCGGTGAGGATGGCGAACTGGTCGCGCCGGGGAGTTTCATTCCCTCGGCGGAACGCTACCAGGTAATGCCGCGGGTGGATCGCTGGGTGGTGCGCCGCGCACTGCAGGGCATTCGTCAGATGCACCTGGAACAACGACAACCGGCCCGCTACAGCATCAACCTGTCGGGCACCACCGTGGGCGAGAAGGGGTTCGCGGATTTTCTCGAGGCGCGGGTGCGGGACACCGGAGTGCCGCCGGAGTGGCTGTGTTTCGAGATCACCGAGACGGCCACCATTCGCCGTCTGGAGACTGCCGTGGAGTTCATCCAGCGCATTCGCGCCCTGGGCTGTTCCTTCGCCCTGGACGATTTCGGTGCCGGGTTGTCGTCCTTCGGCTATCTGAAGACGCTACCGGTGGACTACATCAAGATCGACGGCCGCTTCGTGCGGGAACTGCTGCTGGACTCCTTCGACCAGGCCATGGTGGAGGCCATGCAGCGCATCGGCACGGTCATGGGGATCGAGACCATCGCCGAGTTCGTCGAGAACGAGGAGGTCATGGACCGGCTCCGCGACATCGGCGTGCGCTATGCCCAGGGCTTCGGTGTCCACAAGCCCGAGCCTTTCATCGACTAACTTCGGTTGGCAGCCGCGAGGTTAAGCCTCGAACGGTTCATCGCCGCGGACGCATTGTGTCAGGGCCCGGCGCAGATCCGGCAGCCGTAGCGGTTTGGTGAGTACCTGAGCAAAACCGCCGGCGCGAATGTCCTCGCCACTGGTGGCCACATCGGCACTGACGGCCACAACGGGGATCCGCGCCGTGCGGGCGTCCCGGCGCAATGCATCCAGCGCCTGCTGGCCATGCATGCCGGGCAGGTGCAGATCCATGAGAATCAGGTCGGGTTGTTCGCTTGTCGCCCTGGCAATGCCACTCTCCGCCTCCGTCGCCTCCAGCAGTTCGATGGACGGGTCCCGCCGGAAAATCTCCCTGGCCAGGGCCATGTTGCTGGGATTGTCCTCCACATAGAGAATGCGGAGCGTTCGGTTTACCGTCTCCACTGCGGTGGTGGCAGTACCCGCCGCGCTGTCGGTTTCGGCGACCAGATCGCTCACATGGTCGGCCGACACGAAGGGCAGGCTGATGGTGAAGGTGCTGCCTTCGCCAGGCGTGCTCGCCACCTGGATCTCGCCGCCGAGCAGCGCCAGGAGCCGCTGTACCAGGACGAGCCCGATGCCGGTGCCCTGAATGCGGCCACCCTCCTGGCCAAGGCGGTTGAAGGACTCGAACAGCCCGTCCCGGTTGTCATGGCTGATGCCGATGCCGGTGTCGCTTACCGCGATATGGAGCCGTTGTTCCTGGTCCCAGGCCACCAGTCGTACATGGCCGTCGTCGTGGTTGTACTTCACGGCGTTGGTCAGCAGATTGAGCAGGATCTGGGTCAGCCGGGTGGTGTCCGACATGAATTCGCCGTGGAACTGGACGTCGTGCTCCAGCGTGATCCGGCGCTGATCGGCCATGGGTGCCACGGTCCGAATACTGTCTTCCACCACGGTGCGCAGGTCGGTGGGTTGATACTCCACGTTCAGCCTGCCGGATTCGATCCGCGCCAGATCCAGCACTTCGCTGATCAGGTCCAGAAGATGCCAGCCCGCCCGCAGGATGTGCTGGACGTTCTCGCTCTGCGTCTCGTTCAGAGGGGCATCGGGGTCGCTCTCCAGCAACTGGCCGAAGCCCAGGATGGCGTTCAGCGGCGTACGCAGCTCGTGGCTCATGTGCGACAGGAATTCGGACTTGGCGCGGTTGGCCTGTTCCGCCTCGACGCGGGCGCTCAGCAGGGCATGTTCGACATCCTTGCGCCGACTGATGTCCATGACCAGACCGAGCAGGCGAATGGGCCGGCCGCGGAAATCGCGTTCGGCGTCGGCGCGGATCTGCAACCAGTGTTGTTGTCCGTTGTCGCCGTTGACGCGAAACTCCAGATCCATTTCTTCCTGTGCCCGCAGGCAGGCGCGTGCGGCTCGCAGCAGCGCATGGCGGTCCTGGCCATGCACCCGTCGCAGGAGCTGCATGATGGTCAACTCGCGGTCCGGGGGCGTAATGCCGAAGACCGTGTTGAGCTGCTCGGGTGTGCCCAGAGAGGCGTTACCGGGATGCCACTCGAAGCTGGCCACGGCGGCGTAATCCTGCGCGGTCCTCAGGCGTTCCTCGTTCTGTTGCCCGGCTTGCTCTGCGCGAACACGCTGGGTGACGTCCTGCTGAATGCCCACGAAGTGGGTGACCTCACCCTGGTCATCGTGAACCGGGGCGACGGAGAGATCATTCCAGAACGGTGTGCCGTCGGCGCGATAGTTCAGCAGTAGCGCGCGGCCGGAGGTGCCGTTACGCAAGGCGTGACGGATGCTGGCCACGGCTTCCGCATCGGTGTCGGGCCCCTGCAGGAAGCGGCAGTTGGCGCCCATTGCTTCTTCAGGCCGATAGCCGGTGATGCGCTGGAACGCCGGGTTGACGTAGACGCTGGGCATGTCGGGCTGTCGGGCATCGGCGAGCAGGACGCCGTTGATGGAGGCATCCAGTGCCTTGGACTGCAGGCGGATCTCTGCTTCCGCCCGGCGCCGTGCGGTGATGTCCAGCGCCTTCGTACACAGCCCGTACGCATGCCCGTCCTCGTCGAGCAACGGGAACCGCTCGACGATGAACGTCCGGGATTCACCGGCAAGCGTGACTGTCTCCTCATGCTCGCTGCTGGTGTCACTGTGCCAGGCTGCGCGCTCCCGTTCGGCGTTCTGGTGCGCAATGCCTTGCCGGAACAGCTGCTCATCCGTGCGGCCGATGGCGCCCCCGGGCTGCAGGCCGAGCAGCGACTCGAAGGCGTGGTTGGCAATCACGTAACGCCCCTGCCGGTCCTTGACCGTCGTGATCACCGGTGAGCGGTTGACGATGGCGTGGAGCCGGCTTTCGCTCTCGCGCGCATCCCGTTCGGCGCGTTTGATACTGGTGTTGTCGAAAAAAGTGATGACGGCGCCGCGCACGGCGCGATCCTGGTCCAGGTAGGGCTGCATGCGCAGGAGGTAGAAGCGCTGTACCGCGCTGCCACCGCGTTCGCCGCCTTCCTCCGTCGTGTGCATGGACTGGGACAGCTGGACCTCGATCTGTTCGCCTTTCTGGACCACCCGCATCAAGCGCTGCCGGAACCGCGGCACCTGGACTCTGAGGTCGACGTCCAGCATCGGGCAGTCTTCAAGCGGCTCGCCGCTGGCGAAAATCCGCTCGCAGGCGGGGTTGTAGAACTTGATGCGCAGGTTCTCATCCACGACGACCACGGGGTCGGTCAGGCTGTCCTTGACGTTGGCAAGATCCGTGTACGCGGCATTGAGCTCATCCGTCTTGCTGCTGAGCTCGTCGTTGACGGTAGCGAGCTCTTCGTTGGTGGACTGCAGTTCCTCATTGGTGGTCTCGAGCCGTTCGTTGGAGGACTGCAGCTCTTCATTGGCTGACTGGAGTTCCTCGTTGGAGGACTGCAGCTCCTCGTTGGTGGTTTCCAGCTCCTCGATGACCGTCTGCAGGTGTTCCCGGGTGGTTGCCAGCTCGTCCTCGAGGTCTTCGATATGCTGTTCGGCGGACTCCGCGTGCAGGGCACCGGTCCCATCGGCGGCGTCGGTGTCGCGCCTCGGCACGGGCTCGGCGGCAGACTGGCGATCGAAACTGATGAGGTAGAGCAGATCCTGGTCCAGTTCGCCGGTCACCGGATGCATGGACACCCGCACCCGCTCGTTACTATCCGACAATTCGATGAGTCGGCTGCTGACGGACTCGCCGTGTTTTTTCACGCGTGCCACCAGGGCGGCGAGGTCGATGCTGAGCTCGTGCCGGACCAGGTTGCGTACGCTGAAGTCCGGTTCGCCGTGGGGGATGCGCAGGTACCCCGAGGTGTCACCGAGAATGTGCTGGATCACCAGTTCGTCATCCACCAGCAGGCCCGGGGGCGCGTAGTGTTCCAGGGTAGCGCGGACCATGCGGTCGTAGGCGCTGAGCCGCGGGCGCGGCGCCGCTGTGGTCGGTGGATCGTCCAGCGGTGCAATCGCCCCGGCGGGATAGGGCGGTGCCGCACGGGGGGTGCGGTTGCCCCGGTGCTGGAAGATCTTCCAGCGGCTGTCCAGGGCCGTGAACAAATGTTCATGCCGGGTGACGTTCTCCGACTTGCCCAGGAACAGCAGCCCACCGGGGTTGATGGCGTAGTGGAACAGCTCGAACAGCCGCCGCTGCGCGTCGTTGTTGAAGTAGATCAGCAGATTGCGGCAGCTGATCATGTCCAGGCGCAGGAACGGCGGATCATGCAGCAGGTTCTGGCGGGCGAACACCAGCATTTCCCGCAGCGCTTTGTTGACCTTGTACCGATCCCCTGCGGGTTCGAAATAGCGATTCACTGTCTCCGCTCGCAGCTCGGCCAGCGAGGTGACGTTGTAGATGCCGCGGCGGGCAACGCCCAGGGCGGTGTCGTCCAGATCAGTGGCAAAGATCTGGATGCGGTAGTCGCCGACGGAGGGGCCGAGCATCTCGCTCAGGAGGATGGCCAGGCTGTAGGCCTCTTCACCGGTGGCGCACCCCGGCACCCAGATGCGGATGTCGTCTCCGGGCCGGCGCTTGCGCAGCATGGCCCCGATCTGTTCCTGCAGGGCGGTAAAGGCGTCCGGGTCGCGGAAGAACGATGTCACGGAAATGAGCACGTCCTGGCAGAACTGCTGCACCTCGGCGGGCTCCGTCTCCAGCAACGCCAGATAGTCGTCCAGGGTGGTCAGGTGTCGTGCTGCCATGCGCCGTCGCAACCGGCGCTGGATGGTCTTCTCCTTGTAGGCCGCCAGGTCCAGCCCGGTCTGCTGGTGCACCAGGCGGGTGATGCGGTCGTAAACCGGTGCCTCCTTCTCCTCCGGCTGGATCAGCAGCGTGCGACCGCTCATCTCGGCGATGCGCTGGAGTTCACCGGTGATCCGGTCCGGAGGCATCACCAGGTCCACGCAGCCCGTTTCCATGGCGGCCCGCGGCATGCCATCGTACTTGGCCGTCTCCGGTGCCTGTGCCAGCGTAAAGCCGCCGGCGGCCTTGATGCTGCGAATGCCGTGGCTGCCGTCGCTGCCGGTGCCCGAGAGCACCACGGCAACCGCGTGGTCCCCGAACTCGTCGGCCAGGGAGCGGAAGAAGGCATCCACCGACGGCTTGGGGATGGGGCGATCTTCGGGTTCGGTCAGGCGCAGCAGACCGTCGTCCACCACCAGGTTGGCATTGGCGAGCGCGATGGCGATGGTGTTGGGGCGGATCGCCATGCCGTCGCTGATCTGCTCCACCGGCAGGGCCGTCTCCCGGCTCAGCAGTTGCACCAGCATGCTCTCGTGCTTGGGCGAGAGGTGCTGAGCGATGATGTAGGCCATGTTCGTGCGCGTGGGGAGTGCGCCGACCAGCGTGCGCAGGGCTTCGAGACCACCGGCGGAGGCGCCGATCCCGGCGACGGTCATGACGGCGTTATCGCCTTGTTGAGACGTTCCTTTCTCCGGGGGCGATGGCTCGGTGCTGTCGCGGTCGCCGGTGATGTCCGACATGACGTATACCTCGAGCGGACGTGCCGCCGCTGCTGCTGCTGCTGCGCACGGGGAAACCGGCGGTTGGATGCCAGCCTCGAGGCCGGGCCTTGCTGGTCGATTCTAGGGTTGCGCCCGTATTGCCGCAACCCGCGAACCGCGGGTTACTGACCGACCGGCGACACGCGAGAATGTGCAGCGTGTGGGTAAAGCTTCCGCCCACAGTGCCGATATCTGCCAACCAGACCGCAGCAAACCGGGCGTGTGTGCCGGTATGTTGCATGGTCAACACCGACGATTGGGTCCCAGTCAGGGGAGAGAACGCATGGCACTGGTAAAGAAGTCCGATCTGGAATCGGGCGAGCAGGAACACGCCTCGCAGGGTGCCGGACAGGATGGCGGCCAACAGCAGTCCCGCCGTGAGGCGGAGGCGGCCCGGCGACGCGCGCGCACCATGGCGAAGCGCCAGCAGGCGGCAGAGCGCATTGCCGCGGCCGTCGCGCAGCTCGGCAGCAGCGTGACGGAGTCGTCGTCCGCGGCGGAGCAGCTCAAGCGTTCCATGAACCAGATCGCGGTGGGTGCCGAGGAAGCGTCCGGGGCGTCGCAGCAGGCCCTGGGCTCCGTGACCCAGGTGGCCAGCGCGGTGGCCCAGCAGCGTGACAACACCCGCGCCGGCGCCCAGCGCCTGGACAACATGACCGACCAGGTCATCAGCACCGGTGACCGCATCGAGGATCTGGTGGACGTGGTCAAGCGCGGTATCGAACGCCAGGGGCGTGCCGTGGAGGGCGCCGACACCCTGTCCCGGCGGGCCGAAGAAGTGGGGGACATCGTCAAGGCAGTCACCCGCATCGCCGATCAGACCAACCTGTTGGCGCTGAACGCGGCCATCGAGGCCGCGGGCGCCGGGCAGCATGGCCAGGGTTTCGCCGTGGTGGCGGATGAAGTGCGCAGCCTGGCGGAGCTCTCCCAGAAGAGCGCCGCCGAGATCCAGGAACTGGTCAACCGGATTCAGGGTGAGGTGGAGTCCATCACTGGCGAGATTCGCCAGGCGGCGGAGCAGGGCCAGAGCAACGCCGACGCCGGCGACCGTATCAGCCAGCAGCTGGAACACGTGCGTGCGGGGATGCAGAAGATGCGGGAGAGCGGCCGCACCATCCTCGGCATCGTGGAGGAATCCGCCGAGGCGGCAGAGCGGGTGCAGAAAGAAGCGGAGACCATCGCCAGCGCCGCCGAGGAACAGGCCTCTGCCTGCGAAGAGGCGGTGCGTATGGCCAACGAGCAGACCACCGCCCTGAACCAGTGCCAGGAGGCCACGGAGAATCTCTCGGAGCTGGCCGAAGGGCTGCGGGACAACACCGACATCGATCGCAGTGCCGAGGAAGTGGCCGCCGCGGCGGAGCAGTTATCCACGTCGGTGGAGCAGATCCATCGCGCCTCCTCCCAGGTGGCGGTGGCCATCGAGCAGATCAACAAGGGGGCGAGACAGCAGAGCAGGGCCGGTGAGAATGCGGCCGCGGCGATCGCTCAGCTGGAGCAGGGAGCCACCAAGGCCTCGGAAGCGGCTCAGGGGATCATCGAGCTGGGGGACGAGGCGTTCGAGAAACTCACGGAGAACCGCCGGACGGTGGAAGAGCTGGCCAGCAGCGTCGCCAGCGGCGCCGAGCAATCCCGGGACGTGCGCAAGCGCGTGCGTGAGCTGGAGTTGGTGACCCGGCGCATCGACAAGACCATGGGCGGGATCAACATGGTCAACGTCCAGACCAGCATGCTGGCGGTCAACGGCGGCATCGAGGCCGCCCGTGCCGGCGAGCACGGCAAGGGCTTCACCGTGGTGGCCACGGATATCCGCAACCTGGCACGGGATGCCGCCGAGAACGCCGGACGCATCGAGGAGGTGGTGGGGCTGGCCCAGGACGACATTGCCGATGTGCGCTCGCTGATGGAGCAGCTTGCCACCAGTGCCGAGGAAGAGACCCAGAGCAACGAGGCCATTGTCCGCGATCTCGGCAAGGTCGAAGAGGCGGTGAAACAGGTGCTGGATGCCAACCAGGAGATTGCCCAGGCGTCCAGGAACATCACCGACTCGGTGCGCGAGGCGAAGACGGATATCGAACAGATCGCCGCTGCCGCGACTCAGGCCGAGCAATCCACCACCGAGGCGGCGACCGCCTCCCGGCAGCAAAGCCAGGCCGGTGAGGAACTGGCTGCGGCCGCGGAGGAGATCGCCTCCCTGGCGGATCAGCTGCAGACGGGGGGCTGAACATGACTGCGGCCAGTCATGGGCAGGAGCCGGAGGCGGTTTCCGCCGGGGGCGCCCGGGAGTACCTGATCTTCGCCGTGGGGGACGGGCGATACGCGCTGCCCATGGAGCCGGTGGACGAGATCATCCGTGTGCCCGACATGACGCCGGTGCCGCTGAGCCCGGATGCCGTGGTGGGCGCGGTGAACCTGCGCGGTCGAGTGGTACCGGTGGCGGCGTTGCGCCCGTTGCTGGGCTACCCCGAACGTGACACGGGGGACGACCGGCGGATTTTCGTGACCCGCGTCCGTGGTGGACTTGGCCTCCTCGCCGATGCGGTGCTGGAGACAACGGTGCTGACGCCGGAACAGATCCGTGTGGCCACCAATGTCACGGAACTGGCTGCACTGCCCTGGCTGGACGGGGTGGTGCATTGCGACCAGGGGCTGGTGCAGTGCCTGAATCTGGAACGACTGGTGGATGCCGGGAATATCGAGGTGATGCCGGCGGTGTCCGGCGATTCCGGTGGCAGCACGGCGTTGCAGCAGACGGCTGCGCCGGGGCCTGCGGAATCGCGACACGAACTGCTCGGCGTCGCGGTGGGCCATCAGACCTTCGCGCTGCCGCTGGACTCGGTGGTGGAAATCCTGCAGGAACCCGACGAACTCAGCCCAGTACCTGACGGACCGGAGGCGATGATCGGCATTGCTGACTGGCGGGACCGGCCTTTGCCGTTGCTGGACCTGGGCCGCCGTTTTGGCTTGTCCACCGGTGTTGATGGTCAGGCCCGCAGAGTGCTGGTGGTGCCGCTGAGCGGTGACCGTGGTGATCTGGAGGGGCCACTGGTCGGGCTGGTCGCCGATGCGGCGCGGGAAGTGCTGCGGATCCCCGACCAGCAGGTGGACGCGGTTCCGGAGGTCATGCGTGCCTCCGGGCAACTGGATGAATGCCGCGCCGTCGCGAGGCTCGAAGACGGCCGCCTGGTATCCGTTCTCGAGCCACGGCGGCTGGTCAGCGAGCGCCAGCTGCGGGAGGCAGGGAATGCCGCCGCTGCTGCCGAAGCGGATGCGGCGCTGGAGGATGGCGATCAGTTCGTGCTGTTCGACCTGGCCGGCCAGGCCTACGGTGTGCCCATTGCGGCGGTGAAGGAAATCATTCGGCCTCCGGAGGCCCTGACCAGGGTTCCGCGGGCGCCGGCCGTGGTGGAAGGCGCACTCAATCTGCGCGGCAGCATTCTGCCGCTGGTGGGGCTGCGCCGCTATCTCGGCCTGGGTCCGGTGCCCGACGAGGATGCGGCGCGCGTGCTGGTACTGCGTCGGGAAACCGCCTGGCTCGGCTTCGGCGTGGATGCGGTACTGCGGGTGGAGCGCATCGCCGATGACAGTATTCGGCCGGCACCCGCGAGTGCCACCCGCCACACGGATCTGCTTTCCCATGTCGCCACCGGTGACGACGGTCGCATGACCCTGCTGCTGGACCCGAAAGGGCTGGCCGCGCGGGTGGAGGCCGCCGCCGAGGAAATGACCATGACCACCCTGGCCACCCGGGAGCCGGCATGCTGACCGTTCTCGTGGTCGATGACTCTGCCCTCATGCGCCGCGCCCTGCGGGACGCCCTGGAAGCGGAATCCGACATCCGCGTGGAGATCGCCCGCGACGGCCAGGATGCCCTGGAGCAGGTGGCGCGGGTCCGGCCGGACGTGATGACCCTGGATATTCACATGCCGGTCATGGACGGGCTGACCTGCCTGAGCCACCTGATGGTGGATTCTCCCTGCCCGGTGATCATGGTGTCGTCGCTGACCGAGAAGGGGGCGCTGGCAACCTTCGAGGCCATGGAGCTGGGCGCATTCGACTACGTGGCGAAGCCGGGAGGCACCGTATCGACGGATCTGGACGGCATTCGTCGCGACCTGGTCGCGAAAATCCGCGCGGCCACCGGAACGCCGGCGATGTCCACCCGGCAGCACCCGCCGCGACGCGGTCCACCGCCGGCGGCGCCCGCCGCATCCGCCGCATCCGCGGGACACGACCGCTTGCTGATGATCGGTGTTTCCACCGGCGGCCCCCGCACCCTGGAACAGATCCTGCCCCTGCTGCCCACCGGTGCCGGCTGGCCGGTGCTGGTGATCCAGCACATGCCGGCGAGTTTCACCTCCGTGTTCGCACGGCGCCTGGACGGTCTCTGCCAGCTTCCGGTACGCGAGGTGGATCGGCCCACCCGCCTGGAGGACGACGTGATCCATCTCGCCCGGGGCGATGCGGACATCACCCTCAGCCGGCGTGCGGCGGGGCTGTCCCTGGTGCCCACTCCGCTGGATGACCAGCACCTGTGGCATCCGTCCGTGAGCCGTTTCCTGCAGAGCGCCCAGGGGTTGCTGGCGCCCGGGAACCTGATCGGCGCGCTGCTCACCGGCATGGGCGATGACGGTGCCCGGGACCTGGCCGACTGGCACCACAAGGGGGCGCGCACCATTGCCGAAGCCGAAGAAACCGCGACGGTGTTCGGCATGCCCCAGGAGCTGATCAACCACCAGGGGGCCACGGACATCCTGCCGTCCCACCAGATCGGCGACCGGCTGGTCGCGTGGACACGAACCGGGGAGAGTGCCTGATGCCGCTGGTGCGCCGCGACGACCACGACGGGGAACCCCGGGAAGAGCGCCGTGAGAACCAGCGCGAAGGGGCAGGGCTGCTGGAGCAGCTGCAGGACACGCGGGCGGTGGCCCGCCGGCGCGCTGCCCGTGAGCTTGCCGGCGACGCCGCAGCCGTGGACGCCATCTGCAACGCCCTGGAAGTCGAGACCGACGCGGGCTGTCGCCATGCCATGCTCACGGCCCTGCTGGTCACCGGCGGGGAGCGGGCCAAGGCGCGCTTGCTGCAGCTGCTGCGCAGCGAGGATGCCGGCCTGCGCAACGGCGCCATCGAGGTGCTGCAGGGGATGCCCGGGCTCGCCGGCGAGTACATGGACGGCCTGCTGGCCGACCCGGACTCCGATGTGCGCATTTTCGCCGTGAACATCCTCGAGTCCCTGTGTCACGACCGTGTGCCGGAGTGGCTGATGCAGGTGTTGCACAACGACGACCACGTCAATGTCTGCGCCGCCGCCGTGGATGTGCTCACCGAGGTGGGCGGGCCGGAGTGCCTGCCGGCGCTGGAGGCACTGCCGTACCGGTTCCCGGACGAGCCCTTCGTCGATTTCGCCGTGCGGACTGCCGTGCGCCGGATCCGCGGGACGGAGGCCGACGATGGGCGGTGAGCTCCGGCAGGGGGTGACGTCGCCCCAACTCAGCGGCGAGGACTTCGCCCGGTTCCGCGAGTTCTACTACCGCAAGACCGGGAACTGGTTCGACGAAGCCAAGCGCTACTACGTGGACAAGCGGGTGCTGGCCCGCATGCGCATCACCGGCTGCGACTCCTTCCGCGAATACTTTGTCCGCCTGCGCTTCGACGCCGATGGCAGCGAGCTGCAGGCGCTGATCAACAGCATGACGGTCAACGAGACCTATTTTTTCCGCGAGGAGTACCAGTTCCAGTGCCTGGTGCGCTCCATGCTGCCGGAAATCGCGCGACGCAAGCGCCCCGGCGACACCATCCGGATCTGGTCCCTGCCCTGTTCCAGTGGTGAGGAGGTCTACTCCCTGGCGTTCTACCTGCTGGAGTACTGGCCGCAGGTGGACGACTACGACGTCGAACTCATCGGCTCGGACATCGACACCGCCGCCCTGGATCGCGCCAGGGAAGGCGTTTACGACCGTCGTCCCGTCCACGCGCTGCCCGAGGCGGTTCTGCGCCGCTACTTCCGGCAGCTAGCCGATGGGCGCCACCAGGTCCTGGAGAGTATCCGCGACTCCGTCCGCCTGACGCGGGTCAACCTGCAGGACCCGCTGGAGACCCGCGCATACCGGGGCTTCGATGTGGTGTTCTGCCGTAACCTGCTGATCTATTTCGACGATGCCGCCCGCCGCCGGGCGGCGGAGACGCTGTTCGATGCGCTCAACCCCGGGGGCTACATCTGTCTTGGGCACTCGGAATTCATGAGCCGCATCTCGTCGCTGTTCCGGCCCGCGCGTTTCGCCGAGGCCATTGTCTACCAGAAACCCGAGGAGGCCGACCGATGACACGTGTGCTGGTGGTGGACGATGCCCAGACCGTGCGCCTGTACCACCGCGAACTGCTGGAGCAGGACGGTTTCCAGGTGGAAGAGGCAGTGAACGGGCTTGAGGCATTGGAGCGGCTTGCCGATACCCCGTATGACCTGCTGCTTGTAGACGTGAACATGCCGCGCATGGACGGCTACACCCTGGTCCGACGCGTTCGCGAGGACAGCAGCGACCCGGGGGTGCCGGTGATCATGGTGACCACCGAAGGTGCCGCCACCGATCGCGAGCAGGCGCTGCGCGCCGGCGCCAACCTGCACGTGGTCAAGCCGGTCCAGCCCGAGGCGCTGCTGTTCCAGGTGCGCCTGATGAGTGGAGCATTGTCATGAACCCGTTACTGAAACAATTCGTCGAGGAGACCCGGGAGTTCCTGGAAGACGCGGCCAGCGGGTTGCTCGCCCTGGAGAAAAACCCGGACGACAGCGATGCCATGGGCCGCGTGTTCCGGGCCATGCACAGCACCAAGGGTGGCTCCGGGCTGTTCGACTTCGATCCCATGACCGACCTGGTGCACGAGGCGGAGAACCTGCTGGACGAAGTGCGTCACGGCGACCGGGCCATGTCCGCGGTCCTGGCGGACCAGCTGCTGGACGTGCTGGATCAGGTGACCCGCTGGATCGATGCCATCGAACGCGACGAGGTTTTGCCCGCCGATGCGCCCCAGCGCAGCCAGGCCCTGGTGACCGCGCTGCGCCAGGCGGCGGACGGCGAGGATGCTGCCGCCGGGGGGACCAGCGCTTCGCCAGATGCGTCCGACGATTCCCCGGTGCCCGAGGATGCCGCCGACGCCCTGGCTCCGGAATGGCTGGAGGTGGTGCCGGATCAGCAGCGCCGGGAACTGGCGCAGCGCCTGCTGCTGGAGCGGGCGCCGGTGACGGCGTTCGAGTTCACGCCGGACTCCGGCGTGTTCTTCAGTGGCGGCGATCCGCTGTTGCTGGTCCGCGACCTGGAGGGGCTGGCATGGCTTGATATCGCGCCACGGCAGCCGTGGACCGACGTGGACAATCTCGACCCCTACGACTGTCGCCTGCGCTTCCGTGGTCTGGTGGCCGCGGAGCCCGGCGTGGTGGCGGATGCGTTCGCCTTCGAGGACGAGAATACCTTCCAGTGCCTGCGTGTGCCGCAGGATGCGCTGGTGTTCCCCGCCGGGGAATCCGGCGACGTTGCCCTGCTGGAGGAGTTTCTGGCTTCGGCACCGGAGGACTTCGCGCGGGGTGACCTGGAGGCCCTGCGCCGCAGTGCCGAGGCCATGGGCCGGATGCTCAGTATCGACACCCGCGAGGGCAGCGCCCTGGCCTGGCTGCAGCTGGTGCTGGACGCCGGGCGGGGTGATCTGGCGACGTTGTTGCTGCGCGAGCTGGGCGCCGACGTCGATGACGCGTCGACCGTGGCAGCTGCCCCGCCGAAGCCGGCGACGGTGGACGCCGGGTCCGCGAAATCGGCGTCTGCCTCCGGGGGCCAGCAAGGCGTGGGGGTGGATCCACGCGCCGTTCAGGCGATCATGCAGGAACAGCTGGCCATGCTCGGTGCCACCGACCCCGATGCCGCGGATGCCGCCGGTCGGGTAGCTGCGGCCGGCCGCGTCATCCGCCGCGGGCTGGAGGCCCTGGGCAGGTCCACCGAGGGGCTCGATGGTGCCCTGGCCGAGGCGGGCCGTGGGGAGCTGGGTCGGCTGCGCGGTCTCATCGAGACGGAAGGCGGCGGCGAGCCAATGCCGACGATGGACGCTGGTGCCCCGGGCGCCGGTGACGGCGGCGAGCGCGTTGCCAAGAGCTTCCGCGTGGACGCCGAGAGCATTGATCTGCTCGGCGACCTGGTGGGCGAGCTGGTGGTGGCCAAGAACAGTTTCCCGTTCCTGGCCGAGCGGGCGGAACACCAGTACGGCGTGCGTGACCTGGCGCGGGAGCTCAAGGATCGTTTCAACGTCATCAGCCGTATCGCCCAGGACATGCAGAGCGCCGTGATGCAGGTCCAGATGCTGCCCATGCAGCAGATCTTCCAGCGCTTCCCGCGCCTGGTGCGGGATCTGTCCCGGCGCCTGGACAAGGACGTGGAGCTGGTGCTCGAAGGGGAGCAGACCGAGGCCGACAAGACGGTGATCGAGGTCCTGGGTGAGCCGCTCACCCACATGGTGCGCAACAGCATCGACCACGGCATCGAACTGCCTGACCAGCGCGAGGCGGCGGGCAAGCCGCGGCAGGGGACGGTGCGCCTGGCAGCGCGGCAGGAGGGCGAGAACGTTATCATCGAAGTGGAGGATGACGGCGGCGGGCTCGACCCGGAGGCGATTCGCCGCAAGGCGGTGAGCCGGGAGCTCATCGGCGAGGACGAAGCCCGGCGCCTGAGCGAGCAGGACAGTCTGCAGCTCATTTTCGCCCCGGGCTTCTCCACCCGCGACGCCGTTTCCGATCTCTCCGGCCGTGGTGTGGGCATGGACGTGGTGCGCAGTACCGTGCACCGCTATGGCGGCACGGTGAGTGTTGCCAGCGAACATGGCACGGGCACGCGACTGCGGCTGTCCATGCCGCTGACCATGGCCGTGTCCTACGTCATGGGGGTGGAAGTGGCCGGGCAGCTGTTCGGCGTGCCCATGGAGAATATCGTGGAGACCGTGCGCCTGCCGCAGTCGGCGGTGCGCAAGGTGAAACAGGAGGAAGCCGTGGTGCTCCGGGATCAGGTGGTGCCACTGCGGCGCCTGGACCGGTTGCTGATGCTCGAGGCGGAGGCCAGTGAGCGGCGGACGCGGGTGGACGCCAACTATGACGAACCCCAGGTCAGCGTGCTGGTGGTGCGTCACAATGATGGCCCCCTGGGTCTGGTGGTGGATGATTTCCAGGAAGGCCTGGATGTGATCGTCAAGCCCATGGAGGGGGTGCTGGCGAGCATCCGCGCCTACTCCGGCACTGCGCTGCTGGGTGATGGCCGCGTGCTGCTGGTGCTCAATCTCAGGGAGTTGCTGTGACATGGCGATTGAATACGGCAAGACGGTGGCAAAACTCCAGGGCTCCTGCGGTGTGGAGGAGGCCGATGAACTGCTGCAGTGGCTGCAGGCCAACCCCCGCGGCAAGGTGAACCTCAAGGGCTGTGACCACCTCCACGCGGCCGTGCTGCAGGTGTTGATGGCCCTGCGCCCGGCCCTGTCGGCGGCACCGGAAGACCCCTTCCTGGCGCGCTGGGTGATGCCGGCGCTTGACCAATCCGGCGGCGGGGAGCATGGCTGACCCGTTCGTTGTGGCCGTGGCCAACCGCAAGGGCGGAACCGGCAAGTCCACCACTGCAGTGAATCTCGCCGCACTCTGGGCGCAACAGGGGCGCCGAACGCTGCTGGTGGACCTGGACAGTCAGGGGCACGGTGGTCTTGGTCTGGGAGTGCGGCCGGCCCGGGGGCAGGCGGGGAGCCAGCAGTGCCTGGCCGGCGAGGTGGCCAGGCTGGAGGAGGCCCTGGTGGCCACTTCGCAGTCCGGCCTGGATGTGCTGCCGGCGGACACCCGCATGCCGCGTGAGCCGGACGTGGATTCACGGCGACTGGCGGCGCTGCTTCGGGGGCAGGGCGAGCGCTGGGACCGGGTGATCGTGGATACGCCACCGTCGGCGGGCGCTCTGCTGGACAACGCCCTGGCGGCCGCCCACGGTGTGGTGGTGCCGCTGCAGCCGCATGCCCTGGCGGCGGAGGGCGTGCGGCAACTGGTACAGTTGTTCTTCCGCACGGCCAGCACCGTCAACCCGGGGCTGCAGCATCTGGCCATCGTGCCGGTGATGCGCGATGCCCGGGTGCGGCTGCACCGGCGGGTGGTCGACGACCTCGCACGGCAATTCGGCGGCTTCCGGGTACTGCGGGGCATCCGGGCGGATATACGCCTCGCGGAGGCCTTCGAAGCGGGCTCTGCCATCATTCACTATGCACCTCGCAGCCGTGGGGCCATGGACTACCAGTTGCTGTCGGAAGAACTCGAGGCCTTCTGGTAGTCCGCTGCAAGCAGGAGGTGGTGTGGCATCGTCGGACTGGACAACCTATCGCCTGCTGCTTGCTGCCGCACTGGTCGCCTACGGCGCCATGATTCTGGTGGCGGGCCTGGTTTCACCCGGTCTCCCGGGTGCCTCGGTGATGGACTCCCGACTCATGGGCCTGAGCCCTGCCGTGGGCGTCGCACTGTTGCTGGTTGGTTGCGGTTTTCTTGCCGGCATCTGTGACCGCCCCGGCCTGGCGCTCGCCGGCGGGGTGTCGGCGCTGCTGTTGTCCCTGTTGCTGTTGATCGACGTTGCCGAGGGCGTCACGGATCAGGTTGGCGAGGTGGTTGCCGGTGTCGGCGCCATGATGCTGCTGCTGCATGTGACCCGGTTCGGGCGTTTGCGGTGGTGGCGCACCGCGGCTGCGGGCGGCGCTCTCGCGGCGTCGGCGCTGGCGTGGAGCGGCGCACCGGAGAGCGCTGCCGCGCTGGCCCTGCTGGCGGTCCTGGCCTGGTCCGGGCCCCATGCCGCAGCGGAGACGGAACGTCCCGGGGCGACGGCGAGCCTGGTCGGCCCGCTGGTCATGTTCGGCGTGGTGCTGGCAGGAACCCTGACCCTGTGGCAGGTGGTTGCCGAGGGGCAGCGGAATCTATGGCAGGAGCGTTCCCAGCGGGCCGCGGACCGCTTCCACCAGCACATCCTGGATGATCTGGCGTTGCGAACCGAGGCGCTGGAGCGCATGGCGCGGCGCTGGGAATACCGCGGCGGTCTCACGGAAGCGGAATGGCGTCAGGATGCCCGCCGCTATGTGGATGACTTCCGCGGTCTGGAGGGCATGGCGGTCCTGGATGGCGATCTGCGTCCCCGCTGGCTGGAGGGGCTTGTCCAGGTTGCGGACATGCCCACAGTCGGGTTCTCGGGGCATCCGGTCCTGGCTCCCGTGATCGACGGCGTGCGCCGCGAGGGTGGCACCCGTCTCTCGCTGCCTGTGCGTGAGCCCTATGGTCCGGCGTATGTCTACATGGCCACGGCGTTTCAAAGCAACGGCGACACCGACGCCGTGTTGCTGTCCGTTCGGCGTCTCGGCCACTTGTTTCGCCGGGCGCAGTACGGTGCCGAACCGGGCTTTGTCTATCAGGTGGTGGATGCCGGTGGTGAGCCCCTGTTCGGCCCGGTGCCGGCAGATGGGGGTGCCTACCGCACGGACCGGGTCGTGGATGTCGCCGGCGCCCACTGGCAACTGGCGACCTGGCCGGGGGCAGCTCTGCTGTCCCGCAGGCAGGCGTACGATGCCGATGCCGTGCTGTTGGGCGGGGCTGGATTCGCACTGGCGACGCTGCTGGTGATGCGCCTGTCCCTGGTGGCCCGGGCCCGGGCCATGAGTTCCGCCGCGCAGGCGCAGGCGCTGCAGCGCGAGGTGGAGGAACGCCAGGTGGCGGAACGCCGCCGGCAGGCCACTGCGCAGCGTCTGGAGGAGACGCTGAACTCCCTCTCGGATGGTTTCTTCACCCTGGACCGGACGTTGCGAGTCACCTACGTCAACCGCGCGACGGCTGAACTGGTGGGCATCGATGCAGAGCAGCTCATCGGCAAGCTGCTGTGGAATCTGTTCCCGGAGAATCAGGATGTCTACGGGCCCATCTACGAGCGCGTGCTGGCGACCGGGCGGCCCGAGCGCACCGAGGTGCTGGACGCCAGCTTCGAGCGCTGGGTCGAGCTCCGGGTGGACCCGGTCCAGGAAGGCCTCGCCGTGCATTTCCGGGATGTCACGGAGACCAAGCGCATTCGCGATCAACTGCTGTTCCAGGGACAGATTCTGGAACAGATTCACGACGCGGTCATTGCCGCCGACCTTGCCGGCAACATCAGTTCCTGGAATCACGGTGCAGAGCGGCTGTTCGGTTATGCCAGTGACGAAATGATTGGCCAGCCGCTGCGGCGGCTGCGGCCGGGGCCGGACTACGTTTCCCTGCGCCAGAAGCTCATCGACCCCTTGATGCGCAGCGGAACCCACGAGGCCCAGGTGGAGCTGGAGGACCGGCACGGGCGCAAGTTCATGGCCATGGTCTCGCTGTCCCTGACCCGGGATGACGAAGGCCACGCGCACAGCATGCTGGCGCTGGTGATGGACGTCTCGGAGCGTTTCCAGTTCGAACTCGACCTGCAGCAGGCGCTGGCCCGCGCGCAGATTCACGCGGGGCGGCTGCGCGAGCTTGCGAGGATCTCCCTGGCCCTGAATACCGTGCGCAGCCGTCGCCGGGCCCTGGAGGCGCTGGTGACCGATGGCCGGACGCTGCTCAATGCCCACGTTGCCAGGGTGAGCCTGCCAGGCTCCGCCGAGCCGTCGGAGCAGCCGCTGGATGTGGTCTCGCGTTCGGAGAAGTATGCCCACGATGGAGTCTTCGGCGACGTTGTTGACGAGGGCCTGGTGAATCTGGTGAAAACGGCCGGCAGCGCCGTGGTACTCACCGGAGATGCGTTGGCGGAGCAGGTGCCGGCGATGCATGGTGTGGATACCTGGCTGGGAGTGCCGCTCATGCGTCATGACGGCAGCTTCATGGGCCTGTTGCAGTTTGCAGACCGCTTCAAGGGAACGTTTACCGAAGACGACGAAGCCGTCGCCCTGCAACTCGGCCAGCTGGCTGCGGCGGTGCTGGACAAGACCGCTGCCCTGGATAGCCTGCGCCGGGTGGAAGCGGATCAGCGGGAAAAACTGGAATTCCTGAACACCGTCACGCGCAGCGTTGCCGAGGGCATTGTCGTGACCGATGCCAATGGCAATGTCGACTATGTGAACCGCAGTGCCGTCAGACTGCTGGAAGCCGCCCCGGAGGACCTCATGGGCCGGCCCCTGAGTGCCGTCCTCGGGGCGCTGGAATCGGAAGGCGGGAGTGGTGGCGACGGGCTCTGGCATGTGACCCGGGAGCGACGGGATGGTGCCCGGGTGCGACTGGCCGTGCGTGTGAGCCAGTTGGTGGAAGGACACTGGCAGGGTGGTCGGGTGGTTGTGTTTCGTGAGGAAGCGTGAGGCGCATGCGGGATCGGGTTTTCGTCTACGGCACCTTGCGCCGCGGTGGCAGTAACCACGGGCTGCTTGGGCGGGCGCGCTGCCTGGGCGACCACGTCACTGACCCCGCCTATCGGATGCTCGATATCGGTCCGTATCCCGGAGTCGTCACCGGCGGTGGCGTCGCCATCCGCGGGGAGGTCTACGAGGTCACCCCCGCGCAGTTCCGCCAGCTGGATGCCCTGGAAGACTATCCCCGCAGTTACACCCGGGAGCGCATTGACACGCCGTGGGGGCCCGCCTGGATCTACCTGTACCGGCCGGGCGGCCAGCGGCTGTCCGAGATTCCCTCCGGCGACTGGCTCCGGCGTCAGCCTGCCGGCCGTCGCGCCCGGCGGTGATACCTCTGCCCCGCCTGCCGCGTTGCAGCAACGAAAGCCGATGACATTCTCCTGATCCCCGCCTATTCTCAATTTGCAGCGGATAACAACAAGGGCGGAGGAGAATGGCATGGCAATGGCGCTGAAACTCGAGCCGGAGAAGTGTACCGGCTGCATGCAGTGCGAGATGGCCTGCTCGTACGAGAACGAAGGGGTGTTCAACCCGGCCAAATCGCGGATCAAGGTGTTCAACTTTCACGAGGAGGGCAAGTTCGCCCCCTACACGTGTACCCAGTGCGAAGAAGCCTGGTGCATGCACGCCTGCCCGGTGGAGGCCATTGTCGTGGACATGGTCACCGGCGCCAAGAACGTCCTCGCCGATGTCTGCGTCGGCTGCAAGGTCTGCACCATTGCCTGCCCCTTCGGTACGGTCAACTACGAACCCGACTCCGGCAAGGTGATCAAGTGCGACCTCTGCGGCGGTGATCCCTGGTGCGCCAAGGCGTGTCCCACCGGGGCCATTACCTACGTGGACGAAACCGATACCACCTACGAACGCATGCGGGCCTGGGCCCAGCAGGCACCCTCGGCGCCGGCGCGATTCAATCCGCCGCAGCCGAAGGAAGTGCAGGTGTTCGAGCGCTGAGGCGGAGGATCAAGACATGGCCTGGACTGGAAACGTGCTGCGGGTGAATCTCACCAATGGCAGCGTCAAGAGCGAGCCCCTGAACATGCAGTGGGCGCGGGAGTATCTGGGTCAGCGAGGGCTGGCCACCAAGTACCTGGCGGAGGAGGTGGACCCGACGGTCGATGCGCTGTCGCCGGAGAACAAGCTGATCATGGTCACCGGCCCGCTGACGGGCACCATGGCGTCCACGGGCGGACGCTATTCCGTGGTGACCAAGAGTCCGTTGACCGGTGCCGTCGCCTGTTCCAACTCCGGCGGCTACATCGGTGCCGAACTGAAAATGGCCGGCTGGGACATGGTGATCTTCGAAGGGCGTTCGGAGAAACCAGTGTACCTGCATATCGAGAACGACCAGGCGCGTCTGCTCCCGGCGGACGAGATCTGGGGCAAGTCGGTCTGGGAAGCGGACGGGATCCTGCATCGCCGCCACCAGGATCCGGACATGCGTATCTCCTGCGTGGGGCGGGCTGCAGAGGCCGGCAACCTGTACTCCGCCATCGTCAATGATCTGCACCGGGCGGCGGGGCGCTCCGGTGTCGGCACCGTCATGGCGTCCAAGCACCTCAAGGCGGTGGCGGTGCGCGGCACTCGCGGTGTGGGCAACATCAAGGACCCGATGCGTTTCATGCAGGCAACGGAGGCCGGCAAGAAGGTGCTGGCGGACAATGCCGTCACCGGTGGCGGCCTGCCCCAGTACGGCACCCAGGTGCTGATGAACGTGATCAACGAAATGGGCGCCATGCCCACCCGGAACATGCGCGAAGTCCAGTTCGAGGGCGCACACAAGATCTCCGGCGAGGCCATGCACGAGCCCCGGGAGAGCGACGGCAAGCCCAACCTGACCACCAACGCCGCCTGTTTCGCCTGCACCATCGCCTGTGGCCGGATTGCCACCATTGATCAGGGCCACTACACGGTGCAGAACAAACCCGAGTACTGGCACGCGTCCGGAGGGCTGGAGTACGAGGCCGCCTGGGCACTGGGCTCGGACACCGGCGTGGATGACATCGAGGCGTTGACCTATGCCAACTTCCTCTGCAACGAGGACGGCATGGACCCGATCTCGTTCGGTTCCACGGTGGCGGCGGCCATGGAACTCTACGAACTGGGGGCGTTGACCAGTGAGGACACCGGTGGTGTGGAGCTCAAGTTCGGTTCCGCGGAGGCGCTCACCACCTGTGCCGAGCTCACCGCCCGGGGGGAGGGGTTCGGCAAGGAACTCGGCCTGGGGTCACGGCGGCTGTGCGAGAAATACGGCCACCCGGATCTGTCCATGACCGTGAAGAGCCAGGAGTTCCCTGCCTATGATCCCCGCGGCATCCAGGGCATGGGGCTGGCCTACGCCACCTCCAATCGCGGTGCCTGTCACCTGCGGGGCTACACCGTGTCCTCCGAGGTGCTGGGCATTCCGGAAAAGACCGATCCGCTGGTCACCGAGGGCAAGCCGGAGCTGGTCAAGGCCTTCCAGGATGCTACCGCCGTGGTGGACTCCGCCGGCCTGTGCGTGTTTACCACCTTTGCCTGGACGCTGGACGATATCACCCCGCAGATCGACGCCGCCTGCGAAGGCGAGTGGACCACCGAGTATCTGCTGGAGGTGGGCGAGCGCATCTGGAACCTGGAGCGGGACTTCAACCTCAGGGCGGGGCTCACCGGCAAGGACGACACCCTGCCCAAGCGCTTGCGCAAGGATGCCGCCAACGTCGGGCCGGCCAAGGGCATGGTCAACGAGGTGGAGGCCATGATGCCGCTTTACTACCAGGTTCGCGGCTGGACACCCGAGGGCGAACTCACCGAGGAGACGCGGCAGCGGCTGCGGCTGTGAATGCGAACGGCAACCGTGCCGCGCGGCGCCGGTCTCCGGTGTCGTGCGGGGCTGGGTTCCAGCTTTCGAAGGTAAGCGACCATGCGACATGTGATCATTGGTGCCGGCCCGGCGGGTGTGGTGGCGGCGGATCGGATCCATCATCTGGATCCGGACGGGGACATCACCCTCATCAGCGGCGAACCGGAGCCGCCGTATTCGCGGATGGCCATTCCGTACTATCTGATCGAGCAGGTGGGCGAGGCGGGCACCCATCTGCGCAAGGACCAGGCGCATTTCAGTCAGCAGCGTACCCGGGTGGTTCATGACTATGTGGAGCGCGTCGATCCCGCCGGTCATGCGCTGACCCTCAGGGAGGGGGGAAGCCTCGGCTACGATCGACTGCTCATCGCCACCGGCTCACAGCCCCTCAAACCGCCCATCCCCGGGGCAGACCGCCCTGAAGTTCATGCCTGCTGGACCCTGGCGGATGCGCGGGAGATCATCCGGCTGGCCACGCCGGGTGCCAAGGTGGTCCTGATCGGGGCGGGCTTTATCGGTTGCATCATCCTGGAGGCCCTGGCCCTGCGGAAGACCGACGTCACCGTCGTGGAGTCGGATAACCGCATGGTGCCGCGGATGATGGATGATACCGCCGGAGGCATGATCCGCCGCTGGTGTGAGAGCAAGGGCGTGACCGTCCACCTGGAGAACCGCGTCGACGCCATTAACGATGGGGCGAACGGCCACGAGGTTTCCGTGCATCTGGCCGATGGCCAGACGCTGGACGCGGACCTGGTGATTACGGCGGTGGGCGTGAAACCCAATACCGGTTTCCTGGATGGTGCCGGTCTGGACATGGACACGGGGCTGCTGGTGGACCGTCACTTGCGCACCAGCGCGGAGAACATCTACGCCGCTGGCGACGTGGCCCAGGGTGTCGATTTCTCCACCGGGCAGTACGCGGTGCACGCCGTCCAGCCCACGGCTGCAGACCACGCCCGGGTGGCCGCCAGTAACATGACCGGCCACACCCAGGCCTATCACGGCAGCGTCAACATGAACGTGCTGGACACCCTGGGGCTGATCTCCAGCTCTTTCGGCCTGTGGATGGGCAAGGATGGTGGCGACAGCGTGCAGTTGCATGATGCCGAGCGTTACCGATACCTGAATCTGCAGTTCGAGGATGACCGTCTCGTGGGTGCAAGCGCCCTGGGGCTCACGGAGCACGTGGGTGTCCTCCGCGGACTGATCCAGACCCGGGTGCGCCTGGGCAAGTGGAAGAAACGCCTGCACGAGGATCCGATGCGGCTCATGGAAGCGTATATCGGCTCCACCCAGCCGCTTGGCTATAACGCCCATGTCCTCTGATGCACGCAAAGCGTTGCCGGTGGACGCTGGCGAGGAGATGATCACCCTGCGGGTGAAGCTGTTCGCCAGCCTGCACGTGTATTTGCCGGAAGGCAGCATGCGCAACGCGGTGGACCTGCAGGTGCCGGCGACGATCACGCCCAACGAGTTGCTGGACCGGCTGCATGTCCCGCGGGATTTGGCCCACCTGGTGCTGTGCAATGGTGTTTACCTGAAACCCGAGCAGCGGGAGCAGCCGGTGTTCGTGCCCGGGGACGCATTCGCCGTATGGCCGCCGGTCGCGGGCGGGTGATGGCGCAGGACGGCGGCACGCCGCAGGGTGAGAGCCGGGTCGCGAAGGATATGGGGCTACGGGAGGCCGAGTTTCTGGCGACGCTTCCTCGGGTGCTGAGTGGATTTGTCTGGGAGCGGCGGGAGGCCAGCGTGATCCGTGCGGTGGACGGTGACCGCGAGCTGCTTCTCCAGTACGGTCCGGAGACCGTCCGGTCCATTGCCGCCGTGCGTCTGCCCCGACTGCCGGTGACGCTTGTTTTTCGTGGGTTCACGGACGCCGAGCGTGACAGCTTCCTGGCGCATTTCGATCGGCGTTTCCGCCGCGGGGGAGGTTAGGGCTGCGAAATCCCCGACTTTCTGCTATACCGGTATCAAGCAAGCATCATTGTGGTGTCAGGCAATAGCCGGCAACCGGCAATTGGAGGGGTGCCAGCCCCTCCCTTCTTATACAGAGCCCCCGTGCGCCAGGTGCGGCGCGCGGGGAACTCAGGAAGTGAAGGTCGGCGACCCGCACTCAGTCTTCATCCACCCGCTCGCAGACGATGTCCTTGATCTCGAACTGGATGGTGTGACCCTGTTCGTCCACCTGGACTTCTTCGAACTCCATCTCGCGCTTGGCAAGCGTCTGCGCTTGTTCCTCCGTTTCCGCCTCCACGACAACGCCGGATTCCTCCGCGTCGATCTCGTTCTGGCCGGGAACCCGGCACCGCCAAAGGGCCATTCTCCTGCCTCCTGATACAACTCCAGTGACACCACAAGCCTAGCGCTACCTGGTGCGATTCGTCGAGGGTTCAGCGGGGCATTTCCGATTGTGTGACGGCTGTGGTTGCGTCCTGCCGGGGTTCGTGCCACAAAGCAGACTGGTCAGTGTGCTGACTCCAACCCATCGGCCCGAGGTCCAGAATGCCGCCCTTCCCCGGCAAACGGTCAGATCGCCTGCCAGTGCGCGTGAGCCTGATGTATGCCGCCGTGGCCGCAGTCTGGATTCTGTTCAGCGATACTTTCCTGTTGTGGCTGGGTCTGGACGTGGACGGCCAGGTCGCCGTCAGTGTCGGCAAGGGGCTGGCCTTCGTCGGCGTTACCGCGGCCCTGCTGTACTTGATCCTGTCCCGTGTCACCGCCGAGAAGCAGCGCGCCCAGGAGGATCTGGAGCGTGCGGAGCAGCGCTACCGCGGGCAGGTGGATGCCCTGTCTCACGGAGTCGTGGAAGTCGATCAGCGAGGCCGGGTGGTGTTCGCGAACCGGGAGGCGGAGGCGCTGCTGGGCGCTGCCGCGGAGGAACTCGAGGGAGCGGAGCTGGGCGACTGGCTTCAGGGTACGGAAGCGCACCGTTGCATGGGCCGGGCCCTGCGTGCGGCGGTGACTAACGACGTCGACAGCAAAGGGATGTTCCTGGCCCGGGCGGGGCAGCAGCCCCGGGGCGCGCCCGTGGACCTGCAGTTCCGTTGGCGGTTCCTTGATGTCGGCGACACCGTGCATCTGCTGTTCGAATTCACGGATGTCAGCGAATGGCAGCAGACGGCGGCGGAAAGCCGAAGGCTGACGGCGGTGCTGGAAGCAACCACCGATATGGTGGGCACCATGGACCGGAAAGGGCGGCTGAGCTACCTCAACCGTGCCGGTGAGCGGGTCCTCGGTGTCAGCGCCGGCGATGGCCCGGAGAGTGCGAATATACGCGCCCGCATGCCTGGCTGGGCGCAATTGGTGCTGGATGAACGCGCCATGCCCGCGGCGCTGCAGAAGGGTGACTGGGCCGGGGAGTCCGGCATGCTGGACGCTGATGACCGTGAGTTTCCGGTGTCCCAGGCACTGATCGCACACCGGAATGAACAGGGGCGACTGGAGAGTTTCTCCTTCATTCTGCGGGATATCAGCGAATGGAAAGCGCGGGATGCCGCGCTGTACGCGGCCCGGGAACAGTACCGCTCACTGGTGGAGAACACCCACGACGGCATCGCCGTCGCACAGCAGGGCCGCGTGTGCTACGTCAATCCACGTCTCTCGGCGCTGCTGGGTTTCGATGGCCGCGAGTACATTGGCCACCGTTCCATGGATTTTGTGCACCCGGAGGACCGGGAACGCGTGCGCCATTGGTACCGCGCCATTCGCGACAGTGCGCCCAGGGATGAATGCATCACCTTCCGTTTCCTCACGGTCAATGGTGACGTCCGGCATATGAAGGCCCGCGCCAGTATCGTTCTGTGGGAGGGGGATCGCGCGGTGCTGTCGTTCTTCGAGGATGTCACGGAGCGGGTGCGCGCGGAGGACCGGCTCGAGTACCTGGCGGAGTTCGATGCGCTCACCGGCCTGCCCAATCGGGATCTGTTTCTCAGCCGCCTTGAGCAGACCGTGTCAGATGGCGGTCAGCGCAATCCCCTGGCGGTGGTCTACCTGAACCTGACCCGCTTCCAGATTTTCAACGACAGCTATGGTCACGCGCTCGGGGACCGCCTGCTGCGGGCGGTGTCCGAGCGGCTTGCGGACGCACTGGGTGACGAGGACATCGTCGCCAGGATCGGGGGTGACGAGTTCGTCGTGTTGCTCACCGGTCTTGGCGATACCGATGCCATACCGCAGGGGGTACGCTCGATCATCGGCGCGCTGCGCGATCCGCTGGTCCTGGACGGTCAGGAGTTCTTCGTCAACGCCAGTGCCGGCATCGCCGTGTACCCGGATGACAGTGACGACGCGCAGGTGTTGCTGCGTAATGCCGCCAGTGCCCTGGAGACGGCCAAACAATCCGGGCCCGGTGCCTACCGGTACTACGCCGCCGGGCTGAATGAGCAGGCCCGGCGGCGGCTGGCGCTGGAGACTGACCTGCGTCATGCCCTGAGCCGCGGGGAGTTCGAGGTCTATTTCCAGCCGCAGGTGGCGCTGAGCGACGGCATGCTCAAGGGCTCTGAGGCGTTGCTGCGCTGGAATCACAGCGAGCAAGGCATGATTATGCCGGGGGATTTCATCCCCCTGCTGGAGGAAAGCGAACTGATCCTGGACGTGGGCGCCTGGGTCCTCCGGCGGGCCTGCGAGATGCAGCGTTACTGGGAGCGCCAGCACGGCTCCCGGGTGCGTGTCTCGGTGAACCTCTCCCCCCGGCAGCTGGAGGATGATGCCCTGTTGCAGCGGGTCGGCGCCATTCTGGACGAGACGCTGGCGAGCCCCGAGTGTGTGGAGCTGGAAATCACCGAGAGCTCCCTGGTCCACAATCCTGCGCAAGCCGCCCGGACCCTGGAGGCGCTCAAGGCACTGGGGCTCAGTATCGCCGTGGATGATTTCGGCACGGGCTATTCCAGTCTCAGTTATTTCCGGCGTTTTCCCGTGGACACCATCAAGATCGACAAGGCCTTCGTGGCCGAGGCCACCAGTGATCCCGATACTGCGGAGATCATCCGGGCGATCATCGCCATGGGCCACAGCCTGGGCTGTCAGCTCATCGCCGAAGGCGTGGAGACCCTGGGCGAGCTCCGCTTCCTCCGCCGGGCCGGGTGCGACTGGATGCAGGGCTACTATCTGGCTCGGCCACTTCCGTCCGCCGAGTTCGAGGGCCTGGTCAAGGAGAACGGGCCCTTGGCCCGGGTGGCGGGCGCGGACGACCGTGGGCCGGTGGTGCTGGTGGTGGGGCGCAACCCAGGGCTACCGCGCAAGGTCGCAGCCGCGCTGCCCGACGATGCGCCGGCGCCCATCGTTGTCACAACGGCGGCGGAGGCGTTCGAGGAGATGGCCAGCCGCGAGCTGGCTGCCGTGGTAGTGCATCAGGCGCCAAAGGGAATGGACCCGTTGCCGTTCCTGTACCGGACCCGATTGCTCTATCCGGGGGTGCGGCGTCTGCTCATTGGTGATGCCGGGGACGTACTGCTTGCCGCCCAGGTCGGTGAGGCAGCTCCGGTTCAGGAACTGCTGACCCATCCGCTGGGCCAGGATGCAGTGGATCGTGCGGTTGAGCGGGCCGTACGCAGTTGGCGTGCCCCCAAGGCAGTCCCCCTGCGGCGCTGAAACCCGGCTCGCTGCCGCTAGGGCGACGGAGCGCCGTCCTGCCCGCACAGCCGGTACAGCGCGGCGATCAACTCCTCGGTCCGTTTCGCTGGCAGTGGCGGTGTGGCCGCGGGGTCCAGGGTGTCGAGCAGTTGTCGACTCCATGTGTCCTCGCCGTGGCGGAGGGACTCCAGCGGACCCCACCAGGCCACCTGGAATGCCGGTTGGGCAAGCGCATTCACCGCATCCCGCAGCCGCGGGTCGGGGCCACGGATCTCGAGAGCGGCCAGGGTGTCCTGAAGGCGGTCACGCATCCGAACGTAATCCAGCCCCTCGATGCCGTGGCGCCGCGGCTCCACGCGCGCCAGGTAGTGGCCGAGTTCGCTGCGCCCGGAAAACCAGGCACTATAATGCCGGCCGGATTCCAGGTTGCGCGTGACCAGACCAGTCCGGTAGCGCCGCGGGTCCCGCGTTGCCATCATTGCCTCGATGGCCTCGATTTCCATGCCTTCCCAGGGAAACATCGGTGTCCTGCATGGTGGCGAAAAGACCTATGGTACCCTCACGGCTCGTTTCGTTTCAGCGACCCAACGGTCACCCAGAGGGCTGGCAGTCACCATGGCGGATGAACGCATCTATCGCATCATCTTTGTCAACCAGGGGCAGATTTACGAAGTCTACGCTCACGGCGTGCAGCAGGGCAGCCTGATGGGCTTCGTGGAAGTGGAAGCGCTGAGCTTCGGCGAGCGCACGCAGGTCGTGGTGGATCCCTCGGAGGAAAGACTCCAGTCCGAGTTCGAGGGCGTCAAACGCACCTACATTCCCATGCACTCGGTGGTGCGGATCGATGAAGTGGAGCGTGTCGGACCCGCGAA
Organism: Aquisalimonas sp. 2447; assembly: GCF_012044895.1. Classification (NCBI taxonomy): domain Bacteria; kingdom Pseudomonadati; phylum Pseudomonadota; class Gammaproteobacteria; order Chromatiales; family Ectothiorhodospiraceae; genus Aquisalimonas; species Aquisalimonas sp. 2447. Next base: position 2,294,014 of record NZ_CP050695.1, on the reverse strand, counting down.
AGTCACCAGCGCCGAGGGCAACGTCACGCCGTTTCCCGGCATGCCGGGCCTGAATCCGGGGCCTGGCAGGAGCTGAATGGTCTGGTCTTGATGGAGGCGGCACGTACCAGCCGCACCCCGGCGCCCGAGTCCACTGCTGCGGCTGCTCCCTTCCGGGCCTGACCGGATTCACAGTGTATCGTCGCGAGGGGACCAGCACGGGCCGCCATTGAGCGAATCGTGCGTCCTGTGGCGCCTCAACGCCAACAGGTGCGACAGGGTAGCGACCCTGTCGCCGGGACACAAGTCAGGGCAGGCTCACCTGGATGCTGAGCATACCCGCCTGGAAGTCGTTGCGGTCCTGGTACTCAGCGCGGATACGCGTCAGCGGGAGCACACCGATGCTCCCGCCAACGGCGTACATGCCGCCATCGCTGTCGCCCCATTCGTAACCCGCCCGGGCGTGCAGGTTGACCAACGGCAGGGTGGTGAGGGTGCCCTGAAGCCCCGCATCCCAGTTGTTGTAGCGGGTATCGCCATCATCGTCGAAGCTTCCCGTGCGGGTATACCCACCTTCCAGCCCAAGACGGAATACCAGCGGCACGCGGAAGAAGTCGTAGCCACCGTAGATCCGCGTACCGTACCGGGAGTCGTTCCCGCCGTCGTCAAAATCGGTGTAGACCACACCGGCGCCACCGAACAGGCTGGCGTTGGCCGCTGCCGGGGCGATGGCAAACAGCGCCGCGGCGCTGATCAGCATGAGCCGGGCCATGGAAGCACTGGAGTTCATGGTTATACCTGTCTGAAGATTGAAGTCAGCGGCCATCGTGCACGAAACGGGACCGGAAAGGCCAGGCCGCGTCAGTGGATCACTGCCACCGGACACGCCGCTTTGCTCAACAGGGCATGACTGACGCTGCCCACCAGCGTCTCCTGCCAGCCGCTCAGGCCGCGCCGGCCCATGATCACCATGCTCGGCTTCTGCTGATCGTTGACATGGTCCAGCAGCGCGTCGGCGGCCGGCCCGGCGAGTTCATGTTCGGTAATCCCGGCCGGAATCTCGCCCAGGTGGGTGCGGGCCCGGGCGAAGGTACGCGCGGCTTCCTCGCGTCCCGCCTGCAGGAACTCTTCCACCATCGCTTCGGTATAGACCGGCGCCTCGCCAAGGGTACTGTAACCGCCGTCGGCTTCCGCCGGATGTCGGGCATAGGCAAACAGCAGCTGGACCGCTGCATTGCTGCCGCGGGCGATCTCCCCGGCGAGCCGTGCAGCCTGATCACAGCTGGAGGAGCCGTCCACCGGCACCAGGATCTGCTGCACACCCGCGGTATTGGCGGGGTGTTCATCTGCATGCACTACCATCACCGGGCAGTCTGCCTGGTGGACCACGGCATCGCTGACGCTGCCCAGCAGCAGCTTCCGGATTCCCCCCAGGCCACGGGTTCCCATCACCACGATGGCCCCGGGAGTCCGGTTGGCCTGTTCCGTGATCACGGTGGCGGGATCGCCGTGGTGTTGCAGGTCATCGAGTACGAGCGTTTCCGTGTTCTCGGTGACGGTTTCCGCAAGGCCGCGACGGGCGGTTGTCAGCACTTCGTTGGCGGTGTCGCGCTTTGCCGCCAGATCGGCATCGGTGGTCGCGCTGCGGTTCCCGGGAATATCCGACAGCTCGGCGGGGCCTGCGGGCATGACATGCAGCAATTGCATGTGCGCTCCGAGGTGGCCAGCAAGCTCGGCTGCCCGGGCCACCGCCCGGGCAGCGTGTTCCGAGCCGTCGACGGGAATGATGATGGTGTGATCCTGCTTGTCCATGCCGGCCTCCGGCGTTGTCTCTGCGGGGACAACTAGAGTAAGCGGAAACCGGCGCAGTGGGTGTTGAGCGAGGTCAAGCGTTGGACACGCAGCCGGCGAGTAACCCCGGTGGCAGGACGATTCCTGCCACCGGGGCGGGTGCTCAGTGGTCCATGTCGTGGCCCTCGTGTCCGTTGTCGGGGGCATGTTTGCGAACGGTGGCTTCAACGCGGGCATTTTCGCCGTTGTCGAAGTGCAGACGGATGGGCACTTCGTCACCGTCGGCCTCGGACAGCGGTTCACCGATACGGTCAATCAGCATGATGTGATAGCCGCCGGGCTCCAGTACCGTGGTGTCGCCGGCGGGCAGGGCAATCTCGTCCAGGTGGATCATGCGCATGGTGCCGTCGTCGCCCTCCCGGCTCTCGTGCAGTTCCACGCGCTCGAACAGCTCGCTTTCGGCTGCGAGCAGCGTGCGGTCGGCGGAGCCACTGTTCTCGATACGCACGTAGGCCGCCGAGCGGTCGGAAACCGGAGGGACTTCACGGACCCACGGATCATGGAGGGTGAGGCCCTGAAGCTGGTCGGCCTGGAGGACCCCGGTGGCGATCGGCATCAGGGCGGCGAGCAGTGCGGATCTACGAAGCATCTGAGTCATAACCCTTGGGTGTGGTGGTGTCGGTGTTGGCCGAGAATAGTACTGTCTTCCCGGCGGGAATTACCAGGGACCATCGACTCAGTTCCCTGACAGCGTGTTCTGGATGGCGGCCTCCAGATCGTGGAAACGCTTGAGCTGCTGCTCCAGCTCCTCGGTCTTTGCCTGCTCCCGCTTGAGTTGCGCGGCAAGGGCGTCGATCTCCGCCTGACGGGTCTGGTGATCCGGGCGTCCGGCCTGTCCCGGGCTTGCCTGGGAGCCGGGGATAAACGTGCTCTCGTTCTCGCGGCTGAGACTGATCAGGTTACGCACGCGCAGGCGTAGCCGCCGGTTTTCCTTCTCCAGCATCCGTGCATTGTCGCTTGCCTCGCGGTTGCTCTTCTTCAGTTTCTGCATTTCCCGGGAATAGGTGTGCTTGATCACCTCCTGCGCCTGCTGAGCTCGCTCCAGCTTCTGTTCCAGCTCGCTGATGGCCTGGCGCTGATCTTCCATCAACTGGGGCGCCTTCCGGCTGGCCCGGTCGACGCGTGAGCTGGCCGCGTCAACGACACTGTGCATGCGGTTCATGCGGTGCTGCTGCCGGCGTTCCCGGCGCACCTGCTCCGGCTGCGCCTGCTCGTAGCTCTCCGCGGTGGCGGCCAGGTAGTCGTCCAGCACTTCGCGCTCGCCGGCGTACCGCTGCAGCGCAGTCTCGATGCGGTCGCGGGTCATGGGGTCCGTGCCGGCGCTGCGCAGCGCTGTGTGCAGCTCAGCGTTGGCCTTGCTCTCGCGGGATGCCTGCCGGTGGAGGCGCATCCAGGCGTCCCGGAACGGCCGTAACTCCTGGATCTCCTGGCGCAGCTGGGAGACTGCCTGCTCGCGCTCCCGCAGTTTACGCCGCAGGGCTTCCGTCCCCGGTTCCTGGGGCTGCCCGGACTGGGCGTCCGCATCGCTGAATCCTGATCCGGCGACGTCACTGAACAGGCCGATCAGGGCCTGCGTTGATGCCATGCGCAGATCCCAGATTTCCGCATCACGGTCCCGGGCCGCTTCGGTGTGTCGCAGTTCCTCCTCCAGGAACCGCCGTGCCAGTTTCGCCTTGCCGGATTCCTTGCCGCCGGAGCGCCTGCGGTGACGGGCCTGGTCGTTCAGCCGCTGGGACAGGAACCTGTAGTACGCCTCACGGCGGCGGGCCAGATGGAGTTTCTCCGAGGTGAATACAGCGGCCTCTCTGGCCTTATTGCGATACAGCCACCAACCGATGGCCCCCAGCACAAGAGCGATCAACGCCACTTCCCCCACGAGAATCAGGAGCAGCAGCAGTTGCGAGAAGTCGTCCATGAGGGCCCCGATGGTGTCTGTGGAAAGATGCATTCGCATGGGTGACGATTTCTGCGACGTTAGCAGCGAGACAAGGTGTTTGCGGTGCACCATGTCTCAGAATCACAGGGAAGCCCCGGTGGCCGGGTGTGTGCGATCTTCCCCGGAAGGTTACTATGGCTGCATGATGACCGTTCCGCGTTGGGCTCGGGCACGTTGCAGGGGGAGATGGAATGACCAGAAAAATCGATACCGCGAAGCTTGATCGTCTCTCCGCCGAGGCCCGCCGGGCCGCCGAGGAGCGCGGTCGTGGTTACCGGGAGCAGGCCCTGAAGCTGTTTCCCTGGGTGTGCGGGCGCTGCGCGCGGGAGTTCGACCGCAGCAATGTCCGTGAGCTCACCGTGCATCACAAGGACCACAATCACGACAATAATCCGCCCGATGGCAGCAACTGGGAACTGCTCTGCGTTTACTGCCATGATAATGAGCACCAACGATTGCTGGAGGCGGGCAATGGGTCGGCTGGTGCTGACAGCACGAAAGAGAAGCCCGGTGCCACGCATTCCCCGTTCGCCGATCTGAAATCCCTCTTGGGCAAGGACTGATCCCTGGCCCGGAGGCCTCACAGTGACGCGGACCGGAGACGAAGTGGGTGAGTGACGAGCGAATGCCGGTTTACCGGGTGCTGTCGGGCTCGGTGGCCATTCTGGTCGGGCTTGGTCTCGCGCGCTTCGGGTACCCACCGCTGGTGCCGGGCATGGTGGAGGCTGGCTGGTTCTCGGCGGCGGCCGCTGGCTATCTCGGCGCCTCGAATTTGCTGGGGTACCTGGTGGGCGCCCTGACGGCATCACGCTTCGGCGAGCGCGTCGGTGCCGCAGCCGCCATCCGGTTCAGTCTGGTGTTGATTGCACTGAGCTTCCTGCTGTGTGCGTGGGCGGCGCCGTTCGCCTGGTTTTTTGTCTGGCGATTTGTCTCCGGCTGGGCCGGCGGCGTGCTCATGGTGGTGGGCGCCTCCACGGTGTTGACGACAACGCCGCCGAGCCGGCGGCCCATGGCCGGCGCCATGGTGTTCAGCGGGGTTGGTCTGGGCATTCTGTTTGCGGCCAACATCGTGCCCTGGCTCACCGCCGTGTCGGTGAGCTGGGCCTGGGCTGCGCAGGGGGCACTGTGCCTGGTGCTCGCCGGAGCGACCTGGTGGGCCTGGCCGGGGAAGCAGGCGTCTCCCGCCGCGGCCTCGCCAGCCAGCGAGGGGGCGCGCGCCGGGCGTGGTCTATCGCTGGTGGTGCTGCTGGTGGTGGTCGGGTACGGATTGCAGTCCGTGGGCTATGTGCCGCATACACTGTTCTGGGTGGATTTTCTCGCCCGGGAGCAGGGGCACGGGACCGGATTTGCCTCGGTTCAGTGGAGCATCTTCGCCCTGGGCGCCATCATCGGACCGTTTTTCTCCGGTTGGTTCGCCGGACGCATCGGCTGGTACGGGGCATTGTTGGTTTCGGTGACCCTGATGGCCGGTGCCGTGCTCCTGTCCAGTGTCGCCGAGGCGTTCCTGCTGGTGTCGCTGTGTTCACTGGTGGTGGGCGCCATGGTGCCCGGGCTGGTCTCCATGACCTCGGGCTATCTCGCGCAGCTGGTTCCGCTGGCGCAGCATCAGCGCGCCTGGGGTTGGGCGACCACGTCCTTTGCGCTTGCCCAGGCCGTGGGAGGCTACGCCCTGGCTGGCGTGTTCGGGGTGGTCGGGACCTACCCGCCGGTGTTCGTGATCGGTGGCATTTCCCTGGCGCTGGGCCTGGTGGTCACGGCGCTCACCGGATCAGGCCGGGCGCGCGCCTGAGTCATGCTGTGGACCCCGGCGACAGGGCGGGACTGTCTTGATCCGGGTCAAGAGAACTTGCGCCACACCCTGTAACAATGCATGTTCCGGGTGAGGCGCCGAGCAGCCCCGGTGAGTCGCTCTGCGGACTGTTCGGTGTCTGCCGGCGGAGTTTGGCGCCGGCCGGCTTTGTTATTCACATCACGGCAGCAAGCCCTTCGGGATTCCGTTGGCATGGCAGGAGCGCCTATTCCCCGATCTCCCGCGATCGCTGGAGCGCCGTGCCAGCCAGGAGTCCGATCTCATGCAAGACCCCTATCCCACCCTGATCGATGCCCTGGGGCGTATCGTCCCGGCCGGGCGTCTGAGCACCGACCCGGTGCGTTTGTTGGCCTACGGTACCGATGCCAGCTTCTATCGGCTGATTCCCCGGGCGGTGGTGCACGTCAATACCGGGGATGAACTCGCCCGGGTCCTGGCGGAATGTCGGCGAGCCGGGGTGCCCATGACGTTCCGCGCCGCCGGGACGTCCCTCTCCGGACAGGCGGTTAGCGACTCCATTCTGATTCAGCTGGGGCAGACCTGGCGCAGCCACGACATCCTCGAGTCGGGTGCAGCCATTCGCCTGGATCCCGGCGTCATCGGCGCCCACGCGAACCGCCTGCTGGCCCCCTACGGCCGCAAGATCGGGCCGGATCCCGCATCCATCGGCGCCTGCATGGTGGGCGGCATTGCCGCCAACAATGCCTCCGGTATGTGTTGCGGCACGGCGCAGAACAGCTACCGGACCGTCCGGGACATCAAGGTCACCCTGGTGGACGGCACCGTTCTGGATACGGCGAATCCGGACAGCGTCTCCCGTTTCCGGCGGGACCGCGCCGATCTGGTGGCGGCACTGGAAGATCTGGGGCGGGAGACACGCGCCCACGATGAACTCGCCGCGAGGATCCGTCACAAGTACCGGCTTAAGAACACCGTCGGTTACGCCCTGAACAGTCTGGTGGACTTCAGCGACGGGGTGGAGATTCTCAAGCACCTGATGATCGGCTCCGAGGGCACCCTGGGCTTCATCAACTCCATTACTTACCACACCGTGCCCGACGAGGCGCTGAAGGCGGCGGCCCTGGTGATCTTCCCAGACATGGCTGCCGCCTGCCGCGCCACCGCTGCGCTGAAGGGCCTGGAAGCGACGCCCGTGGCCGCGGTGGAACTGATGGACCGGGCGGCACTGCGGTCGGTGGAGGACACCCCGGGCATGGAGGCCACCCTCAAGGGGCTGCCGGACGGTGCGGCGGCGCTGCTGATCGACGTGCGGGCCGAGGACGAGGACACCCTGGCCGCACGCAGTGATGCGGTTCACGAAGCCCTGCATGCCATCAGCACGGTGAATGCGGTACGGTTCGCCCGCGATGCCGAGACCTACGGGCTGTACTGGAACATCCGCAAGGGCATGTTCCCCGCCGTCGGTGCAGTGCGGGATACCGGGACCACGGTGGTCATCGAGGACGTGGCGTTTCCCATGGAGAGCCTTGAAGAAGGCGTTGGCGAACTCATCGCCATGCTCGGCCGCCACGGTTACCACAACGCCATCCTGTTCGGTCACGCCCTGGAGGGCAATCTGCACTTCGTGTTCCCGCAGGGGTTCGATGATTCCGCCGAGGTTGCGCGGTATCAGGGCATGATGGACGAACTGGCCCAGCTTGTCGGTGTTCGCTACGGGGGGTCGTTAAAGGGGGAGCACGGTACCGGCCGCAACATGGCGCCGTTCGTGGAACTGGAGTGGGGCACCGATGCCTACCAGCTGATGTGGCGGATCAAGGAGCTGTTCGATCCGGAGACGCTGCTGAACCCCGAGGTCATGCTCAGCCGCAACCCGCACCTGCACCTGCAGAATCTCAAGCCCCTGCCGGCGGCGGACCCCATTGTCGACAAGTGCATCGAGTGCGGGTTCTGTGAGCCCGTATGTCCGTCCCGGGACCTGACGCTGACGCCGCGGCAGCGTATCGTTGTCCGCCGCGAGATTGCGCGGCTGGAGCGTGATGGCGGCGATCCCGAGCGGCTCGCCGCCCTCCGGACGGGTTATGCCTACGACGGCATCGAGACCTGTGCGGCGACGGGGCTCTGCGCCATGCCCTGTCCGGTGAATATCAACACGGGGGATCTGGTGCGCCGGCTGCGGGAGGAGGCGCATGCTGGCAGAACCCGTGGCGCCGCCTTTGCCGCCCGGCACTTCGCCGGTGCCACCGCGCTGGCCCGGGGCGCTCTGCGCTCCAGCAGCCTGGTTCATCGACTGGTGGGCACCGAGTCCATGGACCGTATCACCGGGATCGCCCGGCGGATCAGCGGTGGTCGCCTGCCGCACTGGTTGCCGGCAACGCCCACGGCGCCGTCCATGGCGGTGCTGCGAGAAGCGGACCGCGACTCCGGGGGCGCCCGGAATGGCGGCACGGTGGTCTATCTACCGTCGTGTGCCACCCGCATGTTCGGTGCCTCCACGCAGGAGTCCGACACCCGCTCCACCATGGAGCTGACCCTGGCGGTGCTGCGCAAGGCCGGTTTCCGGGTAATCGTTCCCCGGGGAGTCAATGGCCTGTGCTGCGGCATGGCCTTCGAGTCCAAGGGCCTGTTCGAACAGGCGGACAGCAAGGCCGAGGAACTGGGGGAGGTGCTCATGGACGCCAGCGACGGCGGACGCTTCCCGGTGCTGTGCGATACCAGCCCTTGCACGCTGCGGATGCAGACCACCCTGAGTGACGAACTCGACCTGCACGAACCGGTGGAGTTCATCCACGAACGGGTGCTGCCCCGACTCACCTTGACCCCGAAGGAGGAGCCCATCGCGGTGCATGTCACATGCTCCAGCACCCGCATGGGTCTGGGGTCAACGTTTGTTGCCGTGGCCCGCGCCTGCGCGCGCAATGTGACCGTGCCGCCGGACATCCAGTGCTGTGCCTTCGCCGGTGACAAGGGGTTTCGCACGCCGGAGCTCAACGCCTCTGCCCTGAGCACCCTGCGGAGCCAGGTGCAGGGCTGCGTTGCGGGCTATTCGAACTCGCGGACCTGCGAGATCGGCCTGACCGAGCACGGTGGTATCCCGTACCGCTCGATCATGGCGCTGGTGGATGAAGTGAGTCAGCGCCGGGAGTGACGCGCGATGCCGCCGACATGATGGCTTCCAGGGTTGGTAGGATCGTCGCCCTGGTCGTTGGCAAAAGGAAAACAGGATGAGCGATCCGCAGTACGATCTGGTGGTGTTCGGTGCCACGAGTTTCGTCGGCAGCATATTGACGCGGTATCTCGCCGCCACCTTCGGCACCGATGGCAGGCAGCTCCGGTGGGCCGTCGCCGGGCGGTCGCCGGAGAAGCTGGCCGCCCTGAGGGACGCGCTGGGTGAGGGCGGTCAGACCCTGCCCGTGGTGGTTGCCGACGCCGGCGACGAGGAGGCCCTGCAGCGCCTGTGTGCGGACAGCCGGGTTGTCGTCTCCACGGTGGGTCCGTACGCCCTGTACGGCGAACCGCTGGTCCGGGCCTGCGTGGAGTCGGGCACGGACTACTGTGATCTCACCGGCGAAATCCAGTGGATCCGGCGCATGCTGCGCCGCTACGAGCAGCGCGCCCGCGAGACCGGTGCGCGGATCGTGCACTGCTGCGGGTTCGATTCCATCCCCTCGGATCTGGGCGTGTATTTTCTGCAGCAACAGGCCCGGGCGCGGTTCGGAGAGCCGGCCACCCGGGTGAAGATGCGCGTGCGGGCGATCCGTGGCGGCATGTCCGGGGGTACCGTGGCGAGCCTGATGAACGTGATCCAGGAGGCCCGGCGGGACCGTCAGCTTCGCCGGGAACTGGCGGACCCTTATTCACTGTGCCCGGAAGGGCACGGTCAGGGTGTCCCCCAGCCGCGCATTCGGTTTGCCGGGCAGGACCCCGATTTCGGCGCCTGGGTGGCGCCGTTCATCATGGCGCCGGTGAACACCCGCGTGGTGCTGCGCTCCAACGCGCTGGCCGGTGCCGCCGGCGTCGCGGGACTGCAGTACGACGAGGCATTGATGACCGGACGTGGTGTTCGGGGTGGGCTCACGGCGGCGGTGACGGCGCTGGCAACGGGGGGATTCGCCATGGCGGCGGCCCTGGCGCCCTTGCGCCGGCTCCTGCAACGCTTCGTGCTGCCCGGGCCGGGGGAGGGGCCGAGCCCGGAGGCCCAGGAGCGGGGCTTTTACGATCTGCGCTTTCATGGCCGCACCGCCGACGGCCGGGAATTACGGGTGCAGGTGACGGGCGATCGCGATCCGGGCTATGGCTCCACCGGCAAGATGCTCGGGCAGGCGGCGGCCTGCCTGGCGCTGGATATGGACAGGGATTCGGTGCCCGGCGGCTTCTGGACGCCGTCGACGATCTTCGGGGACCGGCTCCTGCACCGCCTTGAGGCCCACGCCGGACTGGCCTTCAGGATTCAGGAGTAACCCGGTGGTTTGTTTTGTCTCCCGGTCTCGGAGTCGTTGATGTTGATGAAGTGCCTTTGCAGCCGCCTGATGACAGGGGTGCTGGTCCTGGTGGGGCTCGCTCTCGGCGGTGTCGCCAATGCTGATCGGCCCATCGTTGCCGCGGCATCGGACCTGCAGTTTGCACTGGAAGAGGTTGCCGGGCAGTTCGAAGAGGACACTGGTCTCTCGGTGCGGCTCAACTTCGGCTCCAGCGGCAATTTCCGCCGGCAGATTGCCCAGGGCGCGCCCTTCGAGCTTTACCTGTCGGCGGACGAGGAGTACGTGCTGGCGCTGGAGAGAGAAGGGCATCTGGTGGACGAGGGCGTTTTGTACGCCATCGGCCGGATCGTGGTAATGGCCCCCAGGGGCGATCCTGCGCAGATCGTCAGTGAGTCCCTGGAGCCGCTCCAGGAGCGGCTCCAGGCCGGCGATATCCGCCGTTTCGCCATCGCCAACCCGGAGCACGCGCCTTATGGCGTGGCGGCCATGGAGGCGTTGCAGAGCGCCGACCTGTGGGATGCCATCCAGCCGCGGCTGGTGTTCGGTGAGAATGTCTCCCAGGCAGCGCGCCTCGCCCTGTCCGGCGAAACCCAGGGGGGGATTGTCGCCTATTCCCTGGCCAGGGCGCAGCGGATCGCCGAGCGCAGTGACTACGCGTTGATTCCCCGGGACCAGCACACACCCCTGCGCCAGCGCATGGCTCTGGTTGATGGGGCGGGGGAGACCGCGCGGCGCTTCTATCAGTATCTCCAGGGTGACGCCGCCCGGGACATTCTGGAGCACTACGGCTTCGCCCTGCCGGAGGACGACGACTGACGGCAGCGCGTTATTCTCCGCCGAGCGATTGCCGTGGTGAGTCCTGCCGGCAAGGTGGGTAGAATGCCGTACGCCAACGGGCAACAGGATCCGGATTCATGAGTGCAACCGGCCCGGCCACGGGTGATCGCCACGAGGTGTATGCAGCCAAGCGCCATGTCACCATCGTGGGTGCCCTGGTCAATGTGCTGCTGGCTGCGGGCAAGATCGCCGCCGGCGTGGTGGGTCAGTCCCAGGCGCTGATTGTCGACGGTGTTCACTCACTGTCCGACCTGGTCAGTGATGCCCTGGTGGTGTGGGCGGCGCGCATGGCCTCGCTGGACCCGGACCACAATCACCCCTACGGCCACGGCCGTTTCGAGACGGCCGCCACCGTTGGTGTCGGTGCGCTGCTGCTGCTGGTCGCCGGCGGCTTCGCCTACGACGCCATCGTGCGCCTGCTGCGCCCGGAACTGCTGGGTGATCCGGGGCTGCTGGCGTTGTCCGTGGCGGTCCTGTCAGTGGTGTTCAAGGAAGGGTTGTATCACTACACCCACCGGGTGGCGGACGACTGCTGTTCCGACCTGCTGCATGCCAACGCCTGGCACCATCGCTCGGATGCGTTGTCGTCGGTGGTGGTCATCGGTGGCGTGCTCGGTGCCATGGCCGGTCTGCCCTGGCTGGATGCGGTGGCTGCGCTGGTGGTGGCACTGATGATCGGTGCCGTGGGCATGCGCCTGGCATGGCGGTCCGCCCAGGAACTGGTCGACACCGGGCTGGACCCCGAGGAAGTGCGTTCCATCGGCGAGTTGATCGACGAGGTGGACGGCGTGCAGCGCCACGACGATCTGCGGACCCGGCAGATGGGCAACGAGACGCTGGTGGACGTGCGCGTGCGGGTGCCGCCGGATATCTCCATTTCGGAGGGGCACCGCATCGGTGACGCCGTGCTGGAGCGCGTCCGTGGGCAACTCGACCATGTGGCGGACGTGTTCGTCCATGTGGACCACGAGGGCCCGGAGGCGCAGCAGCGCAGTGCCGAACTGCCCCTGCGGCCGGAGGCCGAGGCGTCCCTGCGAGACGCCTGGGCGGATTTGCTGCCCGGGATTGCCGAGGCGGAGCTGGTGCTGCATTACAGTGGCGGCCAACTGCATGTGGACGTGATCCTGGCGCGGTCCGCTGTGGCCCACGCGGGTGCAATGCCCACGGTGGAGGCTCTCCACCACGCCACGGGGCATCTGCGCTTTCTCGGGCGCATTCGGCTTCTCCAGGATCTCTCCGAAGACGGCTGAAATCTCCCTTTGCCTCTGCCGTACGGCGCCGGGAGTCGTTATCCTGCGGGCATGGATCAACAGACTCTCAAAGATGCCCTGGAACGGGGCAAGGCCGTTGAAGGCCACTTCGACGGTATTGACTACGCCCGCCTGGTGGAGAGCATGGCTGGCTTCCGCCGCGGTTCCGCCGTGCTGTCTGACGGTGGCGTCGTTCCCGGGTATCCGTCCATCGGCCGCGTTCAGTCCCTGGCGGCGGGGCTGCAGCGCCATTATCAGGGCCCGTTCTGGGCGGAGGAGAAGATGGACGGCTTTAACGTGCGCATCGTCCGCGACGGTGATCGCACGGTGGCGTTCAGCCGTGGTGGTTTCATCTGCGCCTTCAGCACCGACCGTCTGCCGGATCTTCTGGACACCACAGCCCTCGACGACCATCCCGAACTGATCCTGTGCGCGGAGATCGCCGGCCCGGACAACCCCTATCTGGAGGGGCATCCGCCCCGGGTCACCGAGGACGTGCAGCTGTTCGTGTTCGACATGATGCGCAAGGGGGAGGACGGCTTTCTGCTGCAGGCGGAAAAGATGGCACTGCTGGAGCGCTACGGGCTGCCGTCCACCCGCATTTTCGGGCGGTTCCGGCCCGGCGATGTCGCAGAACTGGAGCAGCTGATCCTGAAACTCGACGCCGAGGGCAGCGAAGGCCTGGTGTTCAAGGGCGAGACGGACGGGGGGCGCGCCAAGTACGTCACCGGCCGCTCCAGCGTGGCCGATATCGAAATCTGTGCCGACCAGTTGCTGGACCTGCCACCGGAGTATTTCACCAATCGGCTGCTGCGGCTGGGCCTGTTCGTGGCCGAGCACGGCCAGGCCGGCGATGCGGAACTGGAGCGCAGTCTGGGGCGCGCCTTCATCGACGGTGTCACCCGGGCCGTGGCCCGGAGTCGGGGTGTCGGCCGCGTGGGGCGGCGGTTTCGCTGCCGTTTCCGGGAGCGCCGCCATGCCGAGATGTTCATGCAGCACATCAAGGCCACTGGCGGTCAGCGAGTGCTCATCGACGAAACCATGCCTCTGCAGGAAAGCAGTGGTTACTGGCTGCTGGAGTTCGAGCGGGTGCTGGAGCGCATGACCGGCACGCTGGCCAATACCCTGGCGGGCGCATCGCAGTACGACTGAGCCGGAAACAGGGTTGCCTACCCGTGATCGCCGGCCAGATTCTCCATCACCCGCCGCAGGTAATTGGCGGTCACCAGCTTGACGCCCATGCGGTTGCCGAGCTTGCGCATGCCTTCATCGGCGCTGGCCAGCTCGGCGTCCAGCTCCATGGCCAGGAGCACGGCGTCCACGTCCTCCCGGGAATCCACCAGCCCCTTGCGCATGGCCTCACGGAAGCGCTCGCGCAGGTGCGTGATCAGTTCCGGCGGCATGTCCGCCGAGGCGCCGGCACGCTTGGTGTGCTCCTCGGCAATGCGCAGCCCGCGATCGATGCGCCCGCGCACCTCGTCGATGAACTCGTAGAGCACTTCGCTGGGAATGGTCAGGGTGAAACGCCGGGGTGATCGCACCCAGATCTCCGTCTCCAGGTCACCGGCGAGGTCCGGCTCCAGATCCCGCATGGTGCGGAATTCCTCGTACACCGACAGCGGCATGTAGAACTCCGCCGGGCAGCGCCGCGCAATCCCCAGGAAGGTGCGCAGGGTCTCCACGTGGGTGTCGCCGAACTGATTGGCCACATGGGGGTTGGTGAACACACTGGTGTCGAGCACGAATCTGCGCATGGGGCTCCCCGGGCCGGCTCTCTCTGGTTACGGAATAGTGGGTATGCGCGGGCGTTGACGTCAACTCCCGGGCCCGTGGCGGGCGTCCGGATTCGCCGGCGGGCCCGCGGCGCGGTTAGGATGATGCCCTGACTGGCGCGGAAACGGGGGGAGACCATTGGCCGAACACAACGGTGTCAATTGCCGTCTGGAATACGACGAGGAAGGCGTGGCCTGGCTCTACCTGGACTGCGCCGACGCCTCCACCAACACCGTGCCCATGCGGGTGCTGCGCGACCTGACCCACGCCGTGGAGGAACTGGAGGCGCGGGACGGGCTGAAGGGGCTCGTCATTCTGTCGGCCAAGCAGGCGGGGTTTGTTGCCGGCGCGAGCAACGACGAACTGGAGGTCATGGACGACCTGGAGCATGTGGACAGCCTCATGCAGTGGGGGCATTCGGTGATGGGGCGCATCGCGTCCCTGCCGGTGCCCACAGTGGCCCTGATTCACGGCCACTGCCTGGGCAGCGGCCTGGAGCTCGCCCTGGCGTGCCGCTACAGGGTCGCCGAGGCCGGCACCAATACGGCACTCGGCCTGCCGGACGTGAAGCTCGGGCTGCACCCGTGCCATGGTGCGACGGCCCGTCTGCCGGTGCTGATCGGCGCATGGCAGGCGCTGAACATGCTCACCAGCGGAGCATCCGTGGACGCGGCCAGGGCGCTCAAGCTGGGCCTGGTCGACCGCGTTGCCCCCATGGAGGAACTACGGAATGCGGCGCGCGAACTCCTGCGGCGCGATCCCGGCCGCCACTACCCCGGCATCTGGACGCGCTCGCTGCTGTGGGCGCCCATGCGCTGGTTGATCTACCAGATCCGCGACAGTCAGATGCGGCGCGGCGAGGCCAGCATCGAGAATTTCCCGGCGACCTATGCCATGCTGCGCCTGTGGCGGGATCATGGCGGCGGCGGCCTGACCCGGCGGCTCAAGGCGGAACGGGAGTCGCTGTTGCGGCTGATCAGTGAGCCCGGGGCGCTGAATCTGGTCCGGACCTATCTGCTGCAGGACCGATTGCGGCGGGATGCGCGCGGGCAGCAGGTGCCGTTTCCCGGGAGTGTCCACGTGTTCGGGGCCGGCGAGATCGGCGCCGGCGTTGCGGTCCTGCTGGCACTGCACGGGCGGGAGGTGACGCTGGTGGATGCCGACGAGAATGCGCTCCAGCGGGTTGATCGTCGCGCGGAGGCATTGTGGCGCCAGCGTCTGGGCGAGGGTGACGCGCTGGAGGCGGCGCGCGCGCGGCTGAGCACGACCACCGAGGCAGAGGGGCTGGGTCAGGCGGAGTTCATCGTCGAAGCCATCCAGGAGGATCCGGCCGCGAAGAAAACGCTCTATGCCAGCCTGGAGGAGGCGGTGCCGGACGAGGCGGTGATTGCCAGCACCACCTCGACGCTGCTGATCGAGGAACTGGCGGCGGACATGACACGTCCCGAACGGCTCATCGGGATGCATTTCTTCCGTCCCGTGGAGCGTATGCCCGTAGTGGAAATCGTGGCCGGCGCGGACAGCAGCGACCGGGCGGTGGCCAGCGGCCAGGTGGTGGGCCTGGCCATGGACAAGTTGCCGCTGCCGGTGCGCAGCAAGCCCGGATTTCTGATCAACCGTCTGCAACTCCCCTACATGCTCAAGGGTGCCGAGATGTACGAGCGTGCGCGTCGGGAAATCATCGATACAGCGGCGCTGCGCTTCGGCATGCCCATTGGCCCGCTGGAGATGGCCGACTCCGTGGGTCTGGATGTCTGCCTGCATCTTGCCGAGCGGCTCGGCTATCCCGTTCCCGAACAGCTCCGTGAGCGGGTGGAGGCTGGCCAGCTCGGGCTGAGCACGGGCCAGGGGTTCCACGACTGGAAGCGCGGTCGTCGCGTCACCGCCAGCGTGCCGCCTGGCAACCACGCCATGCAGGGCATTGCCGAGGATCTGGTGGTGCCCATCGTGCGGGAAGCGCAACGCTGTCTGGACGAAGGGGTGGTTGCGGATGCCGATCTGGTGGACGTCGGTGCCCTGTTCGGGTCGGGCTTTCCCGCCTACACGGGGGGGCCACTGACCCTGAAGCGCGAGAAGGGCTGGGGCTGAATGCCGGCCTTGCCGGGGGCCCGCGCCCACGGCACAGCCGCTCCCGCAGGGCCTGCCTCTGGTCGGCTGAGCCGGCGTTATCGGTCCTCGCCGTAGTGGCGCTACGCCTTCGGACCGATGGCCTTGCCTCAGCCGACCAGAGGACAGGCAAAATGCGATGAACTCGGGTTAAAGGACACTAGCTACAACCGGAACTGGTGGGTCATCTGCCGCAGTTTCTCCGCCAGCTCCGCCAGAGAGTCACTGGCCTCGCGGGACTGGACCACGCTGCGGGCGCTGCCGTCGGCCACTTCCGTGATGGCATGGATGTTCTCGTTGATCTCCCGGGCGGTGGCGCTTTGCTGCTCCGCGGCGCTGGCGATCTGCTGGATCATGTCGTTGATGCTGGTCACTGATTCCGTGATCTGCCCCAGCGAGTGACCGGCCTTCTCTGCCTGCTCGGCGCTTTGCGTGGTCTGTTCGCGGCTCTGCACCATGGCCTGTTCAGCCCGCTCGGCGCCGCTCTGCAATTGCTCGATCATGGTCTGGATTTCGCTGGTGGATTCCTTGGTGCGGTTGGCCAGGGTCCGCACTTCGTCGGCTACCACGGCGAACCCGCGCCCCTGTTCTCCGGCGCGTGCCGCCTCAATGGCCGCATTCAGCGCCAGCAGGTTGGTCTGCTCGGCAACGCCCTGGATGACCTGCAGCACCGTGCCGATATTGTCACTGTCCCGCTTCAAGGCACTCATGGCGTCGGAGGCGTCGCTGATCTGCGTCGACAACGTCTCCATGGACTGTACCGTCGCCGTCACCACCTGCTTGCCGTCGTTGGCTTCGTTGGTGGCCTGCTGGGCGCCATCGGCGGCGGACTGACCGTTACGGGCGACCTCCTCCACCGTGGCGGTCATTTCGTTCATGGCGGTGGCCGCACTGGAGACCTGATCCCGCTGCCGCTGGATGCCGGCGTCGGTCTCCTGGTTGATCTGGGTGAGCTCGGTGGCCGCCGATGCCACCTCGTCCGCATGGCTCTTCATGTCGTTGAGCATCCGGTGCAGGTTGGCCTGCATGGTAGCGATGGAGGCCAGCAGACTGTCCTTGTCACCCTGGCGCAGGTGAATTTCCGTGGTCATGTCACCATCGGCCACCCGGCGTACTGCATCGGCGGCGTAGTTGGGGTCACCACCCAGGGTGCGGGTCACCGACCGGACCACGCCCAGGCTGGCGCCGATGGCGACCACCAGAATGGCGCTGGCCAGGGCCAGGAGGATCCAGAAAATGCGCTGAACCTCGGCCAGGGCGGTGGACTCGTCCTGCTCCATCACCAGGCCCCAGCCGATCAGGGGGATCATGGAATAGCTGCCCACCACGGCATTCCCGGCGGCGTTGCTGTAACGGCCGACGCCGTCCTCTCCGGCAGCGACCGCGCTGCCGGCCTGGCTGGCCACCCCAGCGCCGGCACCCTCCAGCGAGGGCGCATCGGTGACGGCGTTGCCATCACCGTCGACGAGGAAAATCTCGAAACTGGCATCGTCGGCCATGGCGCGGACCTGCTCCACCACGGCATCCAGGTCCACCGCGCCGCGCATGACGCCGACGATGTCACCGTTGCGCCGGATGGGAACGGCGACGGTGCTGACCCGGTTGCGGGTGGCCCTGGAGACGACGGGTTCCGAGAACACCTGATCACCACCAATGGCAGCCTGGAACCAGGCACGATCAGGGACCTGGAAGTCGTTGGCGTCGCCCCGGGACATGATCTCGCCGTTGTCGTCCACGCCCACCACGCCGTTGCCGTCCGGATCCACCACGAAGATGGTGTCATAGTGGCCCTGACTCGCAGCAATGCGTTCCAGCAGATGCTCCAGGGCGTCCGGCTCCATTTCGGCGGCGGGTTGCAGGGAAGCCAGATAACGCATCTCGTCCTGGCGCGCCCCCAGCCAGTCGTCGAATGCCTGGGCGTTGGCCTCGGTGCTGCCCTCCAGCAGGCGCAGGACGGAATCGATTTCTGCATTGCGATACTGGACATACACGATGCTGGTGATCAGGGCGACGGAGCCCAGCACCAGCGAGGCGATCATGACAGTGAGCCGCGCGCCGAAGCCCAGTCGCCGGCTGTCCTGCGTGGTTGATCCTGACTGCATGCCGCTTCTCCTGCCGCAATCCCTGTGTGGAACGCCTGTTTGATCCTGTCGGGTCTACAGACTGTGTCGACCGGATACACGGGAGCTTGAGGATGCCGGGTGTGAAAAGCGTCACGGTTTGCGGTTCGCGGCCACCGGGGCGGGGCACCGCAGCAGCGAGGGGTAGGCAGGAAAGCGCTCCCGGGGTGGGGCCCCGGGAGCGCTGGGGGCGTGGTTTACTTGACGGTCAGCACGCTGCCGTCAAACAGGTTCTGCACCTTGTGCGAGACGCTGCCCATCAGCAGGCCCTTGAAGTCGCCCAGGCCGCGGGAGCCCATGACGATCAGGTCGGCCCCCTGCTGCTCGGCCATTCGAACCAGCACCTGGGCGGGGTCACCGTCGTCCCACTGCGTCTCCACGTTGGCCACCCCGGTGGCCCGGGCACGCTCGGAGGCGTTCTTGAGCAGCGCTTCGGCAATACTCTCCAGTGCGGCCCGCGGCACCTGATAGTCCACGGATGCACCCCCCATGCTCATGGGCGGCAGTTCCGGGATCTTCTCCGTGGAGAGCTTGCGGAGCTCCTGCGGCACCGGCCCGTGGATCAGACTGTGAGCGATGACCATGTCCGCTCCGAGACGCTGGGCGATCTGCGAAGCCATGTCCACCGCCTTGTCGGAGTGCTTGGAGCCGTCGACCGCGACGAGAATTTTCTTGATCATGATGGGCCTCCTTCCACTGTATTGCACCACCGTACGTGACCTGCTCATCGGTGGGGTTGATTTGAGTCAATCCCGGAGAGGTTGGTGGCGCGCGATGTACATGCTCACGCCCCGACCACTGCGCCGAGAACCAGTATCCAGACAATCAGCACGACGAAAGCGGTACCCCAGGTCAGTGTCATGTAATTTGGCGACTGTGCATAGCGTAGCAGCAGCAGGTTGCGCGCGGGGTACGCCTTGATGCCATCCCTGCCGTCCTTGTAGCGCTGCTCCAGGCTCTCCTGGGGAACGTCGGGGAATTCGCCGGTCAGGCTGATCAGTGTGTCCATGCCCGCCCGGGAAAAGGCCGGTCGCCCGATGCGGAAATCCTTCAGACGACCGTCGGCGGTCCGGGTGTGGAATACCAGGGCATCATCGTCGTGCACCACACCAAGGAGTTGCTGCGGCGACTTCACCGGCAGTTCACCGTCGTCGAAGCGCCCGGTGAGCTGCAGCGTCGGGCTGTCGGCGGGGCGTTCGATCCGAAATTCCCGGGGGCCACTGTAACGCCCCTTCAGCAGGGCAACACCCACCAGCAGCGCGACAATCAGCACCAACGTCAGCCACCCGGGCAGGCCGAGGTTGAGGATGAAGAAGCCCACCAGCAGGGTCATGCTCATACCCAGGGCGGTGATACAGATCTCGAGCAGGGGGCGCTTGAAGGTGCCCTCGGCGACAAGCAGGGTCCTGCGCACGGTGTCATGTCTCCTTTCTAGTCACGGGCCCGGGTTGGAGCCGTTCCGGCGCCAGGTCGTTCCAGCGGTCGACTGTAGTCGGGGCCATATTCCGGATCAGGCGGGCTGAGCGCAAGCAGATCGCCCACGGTGGCATCCGCCCCGGTCAGCTCCGTGGCCAGGCGCCGGAAGACTTCACCGCAGACCACCGCGTCAGCACGCGCGTTGTGGCGCTCGTGTATGGGCACGCCGCAGGTCCGGGCCACTTCGTCGAGCCCGAACAGACCTCTGCGGCCGGTCCAGATCTGGAAGAGCGTCATGGTGTTCAGGGCCGGGTTGGGAAGACGGCAGTGCACGTGGCGCAGAGCGGCGCGGTTGAGAAAGCGCAGATCGAAGCCGACATGGTGACCCACGATCAGGGCACCGTCGAGGAACTCCAGGATATCGTCGAGGATGCGCTCCAGCGACGGGGCATCAACCACGTCCATGTCCGTGAGACCGTGAATGACGGTGCTCGCGGTCGGGATGTGCCGACCGGGGTGGATCAGCGAACACAGTTCTTGACCGGTGAACTCGAGTCCGCAGTACTCCAGCATCGCGATCTCCACCAGCGCGTCTCCGGCGTAGGGCTGCAGGCCGGTGGTTTCCGTGTCGAGGACGATGATCCGCGTCTGGTTCACGGGCGTGGCCAGTAGGGGAGAGGGATCAAAATCGCGGCAGCGCTGGAACAGGCGTGCCCGGCGCTCCGTCAGGGGCGCACCCAGCCGTCGCCGGAGAGCGGCCCCCAGGTGCTCACGAACTTCCCGGAGTTCCTTGCTCAGCTGCCGGAAGGACATGGTGTCAGCTCATCACCACGCCGAAGGCGTACTGCAATCGCTCGCGCATGCGCCGGCAGGCACGCAGGGAGACGCGCAAGCGCTCCTTGTCATGGCTGGACAGCCGTTCCATGCGCACCAGCGGATCCGGCGTCTCACCGCGTTCGACCTGGTCCAGCTGATGGGTAAACAGCAGATCCTGGAGTTCCTCGAAGGCGATGCGCATGCTCTCGCTGAAGTCGGCGTCGAACACCCCCAGTCGCCGTAGCGCAGCAATCCGCTCCATGGTCTTGCAGCGGCTGATCCCTTCCCGCAGTGCAAAGACGCGCATGGCGTCGACGATGATGCGTAAGCCGGTGCGCTTCAGGTCAATGACCTGACTGCCCTTGTGCGGCGTAGTGACCAGACGGTTGAAAAACCCCAGGGGTTGGGAGATCTTGGCGTCGTCGCTGACCATCATGCGGAACAGCATCTTGCCGCTGCCGTCCTCCAGGCGCCGGTTCAGATGGCCGCGCAGGCGGGCGGTCAACGTGTCGTCGCCGTACAGGGTGGCGAAATCCAGCACGATATTGGCGGCGCGGGCCTCCTTGCGGCCGGGGTTGTCCACCAGGCGGGACAGTTTGGCCTGCCACTCACCCAGAGTGCAGCGATACTCCGGGTTGCGCGCCATGACGTTGCCCGGGCACAGCCGATAACCGATTTCATCCAGCCCCGGGTTCAGGCGTTCGGAAAACTCCCGGAACCACTCCATCCCCGCCTCGGTGACGCGGTCGTCGATGATCAGCCCGTTGTCCTGGTCCGGGCGCAGCAGCATTTCACCGCGGCCGCCGGAGCCCATGACGATGACGGCGAAACGCGCCGGAGGCCGGCCCAGGCCTTCACGGTCCATGGCGCTCAGTATCAGTTCCACCAGCCGGTGCTGGAGTGCCAGATGCATTTCGGTGAGGGCGCGCACGGCGGTGCCCACGCTACGGTGGCTCGCGTGTACGGCCCCCGCAGCGATGGGGATCTTGCGGCGCAGACGGACCAGCGTATCGACGTCAGGGGCGTCACGGATCTCGCTGTCCAGCGTCTGGGGGGGGTGGGACAGCGCCTGGATCATCGCCGTCTCGGACATGATGCCGACGGGCGCTTCCTGGCTGTCCACCACGGCGACGTCTTTCACCCGGTGGCGGCGGAAAATTTCCTCCACCTGCCACAGCGGCGTGTCCGGGGTCACGGCAAGGGCCTCGTCGGCGGTCACCGACTCCAGGGCATCGGACGGCACGGTCTGCTCGCTGGCCAGTGCCAGAAGCAGGGTCATGGGGGTGATCAGCCCGATCAACCGGCCGCTGTCGTCCAGCAGGCCGAGGCTGCCTACATCCCGCTCGGCCAGCAGGCGGGATGCCTGAGCAATGGTGTCCTGTCGGCGGCAGCAGGGCAGTCCGCTGATCATGAACTGGCGCACCGGCCGTGCCAGCGTGCCACGCACGGTCTCACGGACCTGGCGCGCCTTGCGCATCCTGGCCGCCAGGGCACGGTTAATGGCCTCGAAGAAGAACGGGGATTCCTGTTCCAGCCGCTGGACGGTTGCACCCGCCAGTGCCAGCAGCCGGCAATCGGTCAGTGCCTGGGCCGTGGACCGGTAGTTGTCGCCGTCCAGGTAGCTGGCCAGGCCAATCACATCTCCTGGTTGCGCCTCACGGTGGTCACCGCTGGCCGCCGTCTGCTCCAGGGTGCCTTCTAGGTGAATGTAGATGTGCTTGCGGTAGGGATTCCCGGCGCGGAACAGGAACCGGCCGGCTTCCAGGCGCATTTCTTCTCCGGCCGCCAGCATGGCGTCCACCGTCTGTGGGTCCAGCGTGTGCCACATGCGGGACTCCGCGATGCGCTGGTGATCAGACGCAGCCTTACCGGTTTCCGCCATTCCCGTCCCCTGGATTCACACGATGTTTGCCGGAACCTAACACAAAAAAAGCCCCGCGGGAGCGGGGCTTTTCAGGGACATTGGAGTGCCGTGCTTCAGGCCTTCGCAGGCTTGTAGTTCGGCGCCTCCTTCCACATGGCGACCAGCGTGCATCCGGCCATGATCAGCAGCACGATGGCGAACGGGAAGCCTAGCGCGATGGCCCCCGCCTGCAGTGCGGCAATACCGCCGGTGACCAGCAGGGCGATGGCGACCAGACCTTCGAAGATGGCCCAGAAGGACCGCTGCACCACCGGCGCATCGGTCTTGCCGCCGGCACTGATGGTGTCGATCACCAGCGAGCCGGAGTCCGAGGAGGTCACGAAGAAGATGACCACCAGCAGGATCGCAACCGACGACGTCAGGAACGTGAACGGCAGCCCCTCCAGGAAGCCGAACAGCACCATGGTGTCGTCATAGGAGTCCACCACGTACTGGTACACCCCTTCGAAGCCGTCGCTGAGGTACTGCTCGATGGCGTAGCCGCCCATGATGTTCATCCACACAACGGTGGCGATCACCGGCACGATAAGCACGCAGAGGATGAACTCCCGGACGGTGCGGCCATAGGAGACCCGGGCGATGAACATGCCGACGAAGGGCGCCCAGGAGATCCACCAGGCCCAGTAGAAGACGGTCCAGCCATGCATGAAGCCTTCGTCTTCCCGGCCGAACGGATTACTCAGCGGCACCACTTGCGCGAGGTATTGCCCGATGCTGGCAACGCTGTTGGTCAGGATGCTCACGGTGGACCCAGCGATCAGCACGAAGGCGCCCAGCAGGGCGAACATGATCATGTTCAGCGCACTGAGCCGCTTCACCCCACCGTGAATCCCCAACAGGATGGAGATCAGAGCGATGCCGGTGATGACCGCGATCAGCGTTACCGTCGTGCCCAGGCCGGCCGGAACACCCCAGACGGCGGACATGCCTGCAGCCGCTTGCTCTGCGCCCAGTCCCAACGAGGTGGCCAGGCCGAACATGGTGGCGAACACGGCCAGAATGTCGATAACGTGGCCGAACCAGCCCCACACCCGATCACCCAGCAGCGGGAAGAACGCCGAGCGAATGGTGAGTGGCAGGCCGTAGTTGAAGCTGAAGAAGGCCAGCGACACGGCCACCACGCCGTAGATCGCCCAGGGATGCAGGCCCCAGTGGAAGATCGTCGCGGCCATGGCTGTGCCGCGCATGCCTTCCTCGCCGCCACCATCAAGCCCGAACGGGGGGTTGAAGAAGTGGAAGAAGGGCTCGAGAACGCCGAAGAACATCAGGCCGATACCCATGCCGGCGGCAAACAGCATGCCGAACCACGCGCCGTAGGAAAACTCCGGTACGGCCTGTGGACCGCCAAGGCGAATTCGGCCCATGGGTGACAACATGAGGATCAGGCAGAAGATCACGAACAGATTGGCGGCACCCATGTAGACCCAGTCGAAGGTGCTTTCCAGCCACAGTCGCAGGCCGGACAGCCCTTCCTCCGCCGTGTCCGGGAAGATCATGGCGAAGGCCACTGCGAGGATGATGCCCACCGCGGTAATGAAGAACACCGGATTGTGGAGTTCCAGCCCCAGTGGTCGGACGTTGTCCTGTCCGACTTCGTAGTCTGTCTCCACGACCGGGTTGTCGTCGTCAGGGTTCTGATTCTGATCAGTCACGACTTTCTCCCGAATGAGTTGTTGTAAACGGACGACGGAAGGGTTTGATCCACATCAGTGCCCGGCGTCGCATTTCGAGGATACTTTGAATGGTTTCTGGCTCGACACCCTTTATTACTTTGGTTCATCGTACGGGTGTGGTCAAACGGCAACCCCCGATTCTCCTGCCCTGCGGAAAGAATCTGCCGACGAAATGACCCTGAAACCGTCGTATTCGGGTAGATTGTCGCTGCCCATACCGAGCGATTGACAATGACCCACAGGAGGGAGGGATGAGCCGGGTGAGAACGGTGCTGCGGTGGCTGTTGCCGGTCGTCATTCTGGGTGTGGCAGCGGCGGTGACGGCGCTGCTGGTGGCGACGCGACCGGAGGTGCCGGCGGAACCGGCGCAGGAGCAGGCCTGGCCGGTAACCACGGTGCACGTGGAGGTCGCTGCCCATCGTCCGGTACTGCGGCTCCAGGGGTTTCTCGAATCGCCGGCCAGCGCCACGCTCACTGCCGCGGTTAACGCCGATGTGTCTGCTGTTCCGGTCCGTGAGGGCGATATCGCTGCCCTGGGCGATGCACTGGTGCACCTGGACGATGAGGAGCAACGACTGGCTCTGGAGGAGCGGGAGGCCGACGTGGCGGAACTGCGCTCCCAGCGTCGGGTGGAGGAACAACGGATTGAAATGGACCGCCAGGAACTGGCTTGGGAGGAAGAGCTGCTGACGCTGTTCGACCGGGAAGTGGATCGGCTGGAAGACCTGTCCCGGGATCAGTTCGCCTCACCCCAGGACCTGGACCGCGCGCAGCAGGAGCGGACCCGACAGCGGCTGGCTGTGGCGCAGCGCCGTTTCGCCGTGAACACCGCCGGACAGCGGCTGGAGCAACTGGATGCCCGCCTGGAGCGCGCCCGCGCGCTGCGGGACCGTACGAGCCTGGATCTGGCGCGCACCACGGTGCGGGCTCCCTTCGATGCGCGAGTCGCCGAGGTGCTGGTGGCGCCGGGGGACCGGGTGGCCCCGGGGGAGCCGTTGCTGCAGTTGTATGACGTGTCCGCGCTGGAGGTCCGCGCCACGGTGCCCCGACACGCCCTGGGCCCGATGCGGCTTGCCGCCGCCGGTGCGGGCGTGGATGCCACCGCCGAGATCGATGGCCAGCGGGTGCCCGTGGCACTGTCCCGGTTTTCCGGCCGTGCGGAACCCGGGCAGGGGGGTGTGGATGCCCTGTTCGGCGTGACCTCCCGGGGTGATGAACTTGTCCTGGGCCGTTTTGCCAGCCTGGAGGTGCTGCTGCCCCCGGAGCCGGATTCGATGCTGTTACCCTTCGAGGCCCTGTATGACGCCGGGCGTGTCTACCGCGTCGAAGACGGCCGCATGCAGGCGGTGGACGTGCAGCGCCTGGGTCAGGCCAGCCTGCCGGACGGGGAGCGTGGCGTGCTGGTGCGAGCGCCGGGGTTGTCGGCGGGGGACCGGGTGGTGAGCACGCAGATCCCCCAGGCCATGGATGGGGTGCGCGTCCAGGTGATGGAGCAGTGAGCGCGGCATGACCTCTTCTTCTTCCGACGCATCCTGGCTGGCCTGGCTCGCCCGCCACCCGGTGGCGGCCAACCTGATCATGCTGCTGATGATGGTCTCCGGGCTGTGGTCGTTGCAGCAGCTCAATACCCAGTTCTTCCCCACCTTCGAGCTGGATTTCGTCACCGTGCAGGTGGAGTGGCGCGGCGCCACGGCGGAGGAAGTCGCCGATGCCGTGACCTCACCGCTGGAGGAAGAGCTCCGCGACGTGGACGGGCTGCGGGAACTCACCTCCACCTCCGCCGAGGGTTCGGCAACCATTGTTCTGGAGTTCCGTGAAGGCACGGACATGACCCAGGCGACGGAGTCGGTGAAGGATCGTGTTTCCGGTGTGCGCAATCTCCCTGAAGACTCCCGGGAGCCCACGATCAGCCGCGTGCTCCGCTACGACCCGGTGGCGCGGCTGCTGGTCAGCGGAGACCTGAATACCCGGGAAGTCCGCGAACTCAGCCGCATGCTGGAAGAGGAACTCCTGGAGCGGGGGGTGACCCGGGTTCAGCTCACCGGGCTGGCGGAGCAGGAAATCAGCATCGATGTCGACCAGCACCGCCTCAACGATCTGGGCATGTCGTTCGCGGATCTGGCCAGGCAGGTGGATGCGCAGAGCCGGGATGTACCGGCGGGGGATGCCGGCGAGCGCGACGTGGCGCGGCAGCTGCGGGGCATCGATCAGGCCCGCTCGCTGCGGGCATTCGAAGCCCTGCCCATTCCCCTGGAGGGCGGGCGCTCGGTGGCTCTGGGGGACCTCGCCACCATCACGCGCCAGGCCCGCGACAACGAGATCGAGCTCCGTGTGGCGGAGGGCGACGCCGTGGAGATCCTGGTGGAGCGGGCCGAGGACGAGGACGCCCTGGCGGCGGCCCGCGTGCTGGAGGCCTACCTGCAGGAGCGCCAGCCGACGCTGCCGGAGACGGTGCATCTGCAGGTCTTCGACGAGTTCTGGCAGTTCATCAGCGAACGCATCACGCTGCTGCTGAAGAACGGCCTCGGTGGTCTGCTGCTGGTGATCGGCGTACTGCTGGCCTTCCTGTCCTCGCGCATGGCCTTCTGGGTGACCCTGGGCATTCCCACGTCCTTCCTGGCCGCTCTCACGGTGCTGTTCCTCACCGGCGGCAGCATCAACATGATGAGCCTGTTCGCGTTCATCATGGCCCTGGGGATCATCGTCGACAACGCCGTGGTGGTGGGCGAGAACGCCTACAGCCGGTTTCAGAACGGCGAAGGGCCGGCGGAGGCGGCCATCAATGGCGCCCGCCGCATGTTCGTGCCGGTGATGGCGGCGTCACTGACCACCATTGCGGCATTCCTGCCGTTGATGATCATCGGCGGACCCATCGGCAATATCCTCTTTGATATTCCCCTGGTGGTGGTGTGCGTGATCATTGCCGCTATCATCCAGGCGTTCTTCATCCTGCCCGGCCATTTGCGGCGCTCCTTCGAGCGGGCCGAACGCCGCGCACCGAATCGCTACCGGCAGGCCATGGACAACGGCTTCAACCGGTTCCGCGACGGGCCGTTTCGCCGCGCCGTGGAGCTGTCCATCCGCAATCCCTGGGCCACCATGGCGATGCCCGTGGCGCTGCTGGTGGTGGCTATCGGTCTGGCGGCCGGCGGCCGGCTGGACTTCACCTTCTTCCCCTCGGTGGAAGGCGAGACGGTGCACGCCAACGTCACCTTCGCGCCGGGTACGCCCAGAGCCCGCGTGGAGGCCTACCTGGACCGGCTGGAGGAGTCGCTGCTCGCCACCAACGAGGAGCTGGGTGGCGACATCGTGCGCACCCGGGTGTCCCGTACCGGCAGCACCATCGCGTCGGACCCGGCGGACACCCGTTTCGGCGAGAACTACGGCGGTATGTTCGTGGAATTGACCCCACCGGATGCGCGCGGCGTGCGCAATCGCGCCTTCATCCGGGCCTGGGAGGACAACGCCCCGCAGGCACCGGGGCTGGAGAATCTGGTGATCCGCGAACGCGGCCAGGGGCCGCCCGGCGCTGACATCGACGTGCGCATCACGGGTGCGCCGCCGGAGCAGCTCAAGGCGGCATCCCTGGAGGTGCAGGCGGATCTGCGCCAGCGCCCTGGTGTCTCGGGTATTACCGATGATCTTCCCTACGGCCCTGAGCAATGGGTGCACCGGCTCAACGATCAGGGACGTGCACTGGGCCTGTCGGCGGTGGATCTCAGCAATCAGCTCCGTGACGCCTACGGCGGCGTACTGGCGCAGATCTTCCAGCACCGGCGTGACGAAGTGGAAGTCTGGGTGCGACTGGCCGCGGCGGAGCGCGACGCGTTGGCGAGCCTGGAGGACTTCCGCATTCGAACCCCGGATGGCAACACGGTGCCTCTGGGCAACGTGGCCGATCTGGAGACCCGGCGCAGTTTCGCATCCCTGCGCCATTTCGACGGCCGTCTGGCCGTGCGTCCCACGGCGGATGTGGACGCCCAGGTGGCCAACGCCAATCGCATTCGCGCGGATCTGGAAGAGAACCTGCTGCCGGAACTGCGGGAGCGCTACGGCGTGCAGACCGCCTTCGAGGGGCAGGCTGCGGATCAGGAGGAAACCCTGGCGGACATGCGCGCCGGGCTGGTGCTTGCCCTGGCGTTGATCTACCTGGTGCTGGCGTTCGTGTTTTCCTCCTACGGGTGGCCACTGCTGGTCATGGCGGTGATTCCCTTCGGCGTTGTCGGCGCCTTCTTCGGCCACTGGATCTTTGGGCTGGATCTCACGATCCTTTCCCTGTTCGGGTTGTTCGGGCTCTCGGGAATCGTGGTGAACAACAGCATCATTCTGGTGACCTTCTACCGGGAGATCCGGGATCAGAGCCCCGGTGCGCCTGTCGAGCACGCCCTGACCGAGGCGTCACGCCTGCGCCTGCGGCCGGTGTTGGTGACCACCCTGACCACCATCGGCGGGCTGCTGCCATTGCTGTTCGAGACCTCGGTGCAGGCGCAGTTCCTGATTCCCATGGCCATCGCCATCGCCTTCGGGCTGGCCGTGGCGTCACTGATCGTGCTGTTCCTGGTGCCCGCCATGCTTGCGGTGTATGAGAATGCAGCAGGAATGCTGCAGGGAGCGTCGGAGAGGGCATCCGCATCGGAGTAATAGCAAAAAAGTATATGCATATAACAAAAACGTCTATATAATAAGCGCAACATCCGGGCCGCAATGGCGCGGGATCCGGTGGTCAACGAAGGAGAGGTGTTCATGACCATTGACTGGGCCGCATTCACGCCCTGGTCGGCCCTGGCCGGCGGGGTGCTTATCGGGCTGGCGGCAGCCCTGTTCCTGCTGGTCAACGGGCGCATTGCCGGCATCAGCGGCATTGTCGGCGGCCTGTTGACCCCCGCACGTGGTGATATCGCCTGGCGTATCGCCTTCGTCGCCGGCATGGTCGGAGCGCCGCTGATCTGGCTTGCGGTGACCAGCCTGCCGAGCATTCGTATCGAAGCCGGTTACCCCATGCTCATTGCCGCCGGGCTGATCGTGGGCATCAGCACCCGGTACGGGGCTGGCTGCACCAGCGGCCACGGGGTGTGCGGCATCTCGCGGCTATCGCCCCGCTCACTGGTGGCCACCGTGGCGTTCATGGCCACCGGCTTTGGCACCGTCTACGTGCTCCGGCACATGATCGGAGGGTGAACCGATGCTGCTGACACTTGTTTCTGCGCTGGTGGTGGGACTCATTTTCGGCACGGGGCTGCTGGTATCGGGCATGGCCAACCCCGAGAAGGTCCTGGGATTCCTTGATCTGGCCGGCCACTGGGATCCGTCCCTGGCGCTGGTCATGGTGGGGGCCATTGCCACGGCGTTCGTGGCCTTCCGCACGGCCTCCCGGCGCGAGCGTACCTTCCTGGGTGATCCGCTGCGTGTGCCAACCCGCAACGACGTTGATGGCCGGCTGCTGCTTGGTGCTCTGGGCTTTGGTGTCGGCTGGGGCATGGCGGGCTTCTGTCCCGGCCCGGCACTGGTGGCTCTTGGAGCGGGCGAGATCAAGGCCATGGTGTTCGTGGCGGCGATGCTGGCGGGCATGGGTCTGTTCGAAGTCATCGAGCGGGCGCGGCAGGCATGACGCCGCTGATCCCCGGTTGGCTGCGCGGTTACAGTCGCAGCCAGCTCCCCGGGGACCTGGTGGCTGCCCTGGTGGTGACCATGCTGCTGGTGCCCCAGGGGCTTGCCTATGCGGCCCTGGCCGGCCTTCCGCCCCAACTGGGCCTGTACGCCAGTCTCGCCCCCATGGTGGCCTACGCGGCACTGGGCTCCTCCATGGTCATGTCCGTGGGGCCGGTGGCGGTGGCGGCGCTGATGACCGCCTCGGCGCTGACACCGCTGGCGACTCCGGGGAGCCCCGAGTACATCGCCGGTGCCATCCTGCTGGCGCTATTGTCGGGGTTGATGCTGTTCGTTTTCGGACTGCTGCGACTGGGCAACCTGGCCCGTCTGCTCAGTCATCCGGTGGTCAGCGGCTTCATTTCCGGCGCCGCGCTGCTGATCGTCATCGGCCAGCTGCGGCCGCTTCTGGGTGTGCAGGCCGATGGGCAGACCGCGCTGACATTGCTCGTCGGCCTGGCCGGATCCCTCGGGGAGATCAACCTCTGGGCCACGGCCATCGGCGTCAGCGTGCTGGTATTGCTGGTGCTGGCCCGAATTCATCTGCCCGCGCTGTTGCGCAGGCTCGGTGCCGGAACGCAAACCGCGGATCTGCTGGCCCGGCTGACACCCATGGTGGCCGTTCTCGCTGCAGCCGGGCTGGTCACCGGGCTGGGCCTGGATCAGAGGCTGGAGGTCGTGGGTTCCTTTCCCAGTGGGCTGCCATCCCTGGTCTGGCCCGCGCTGGACCCGGGCATGATCCGGCAACTGCTGTTGCCGGCGCTGGTGATCGGGCTGATCGGCTTCGTCGAGAGCGTGGCGATTGCCCAGGCCTTCGCCCGGCAGCGCGGTCAGCGCATCGACCCGGACGCCGAACTCCGGGGGCTCGGGGCCGCCAACGTGGTCAGTGCTTTCTCCGGCGCCTTTCCTGTCACGGGCGGCTTCTCGCGCACCGCGGTGAACGCCGAGGCCGGCGCACGGACGCCCCTTGCCGGCGTGTTCGCCGCATTCATGATCGCGCTGGTGCTGCTCTTCGCCACCGGCTTGTTCCGGGCCCTGCCGATGACAGTGCTGGCCGCGGTGATCATTGTCGCGGCCATCGGGCTGGTGGACTGGTCCGGACTGCGGCGGGTCTGGCGCCATGATCGTGCCGAGGGGCTGGCCTTTGCCGGGACGGCGGTGGGGGTGCTGGTCCTGGGCGTGGAATGGGGCGTGATCACGGGTGTCGCCCTTTCCCTGATGCCACTGGTCTGGCGGGTCAGCCATCCCCACCTGGCGGTGCTGGGGCGTGTGCCCGGCACCGAGCATTTCCGCAATGTGTTGCGCTATCGGGTGGAGACCCACCCGGCGGTGGTGTTCGTGCGCGTGGACGAGATCCTGTTCTTCGGTAACGCGGAAGGGGTGCATCATGCGCTGGAGCATCAGCTGGAGTGCGATCCGCCGCCGCAGCATCTGGTGCTGGTCATGCTGTCGGTGAGTCACGTAGACGCCACCGCCCTGGATATGCTGGAGGAACTCAACGACAGCCTGGCCGACCGCGGTATCAGACTCCATCTCGCGGAGGTGAAGGGGCCGGTGATGGACCGTCTCCGTAACGGGCCGCTGTTGGGCCGGCTCAGTGGGGAGGTGTTTCTCTCCGCCAACGAGGCCTTCGAGGTGCTGGCCCGTCCCGAGGACGCCGTTTCCCTGACGGGCAGAACGCGGTAACTTCCCGGTTGCGTAACGCCGTTTCCGAACAAGATCAGTGCGACCGTCGCGAGGAGAAGCCATGAACCGTCCATCGGGACCGTTCCAGTTCGATACCCTGAGCCTGCATGCCGGCCAGCAGCCCGATCCGGCCACCGGAGCGCGGGCCACTCCCATCTACCAGACCACGTCTTTCGTGTTCCGCGACAGTGATCAGGCCGCGTCGCTGTTCAATGGCGAGCGGGGCGGTCACGTGTATTCGCGCATCTCCAACCCCACCAACGCGGTGCTGGAAGAGCGCATTGCCGCGCTGGAGGGAGGGGTCGGTGCCATCGCCACCGCCAGCGGCCAGGCGGCGCTGCACCTGGCCATTGCCACGCTGATGGGGGCGGGTGGCCATATCGTCGCCTCGCATTCCCTGTACGGCGGCAGTCACAACCTGCTGACCTACACGCTGCCGCGCTTCGGCATCACCACGACGTTCGTGAACCCGCGGGACCCGGAGGCGTTCCGGGCGGCGATCCGGCCCGAGACCCGCCTGGTGTTCGGCGAGGTGCTGGGTAATCCGGGCCTGGATGTGCTGGATATCGGTGCCGTGGCGGATGTAGCCCATGCCCACGGTCTGCCGCTGTTGATCGACTCCACCTTCACCACGCCGTACCTGTGTCGGCCCTTTGACCACGGCGCGGACCTGGTCTACCACTCGGCCACCAAGTTTCTCGGTGGCCACGGTGTGGCGGTGGGCGGGCTGCTGGTGGACAGCGGCGGTTTCGACTGGGATGCCTCCGGGTTGTTTCCGGAACTCACCGAGCCCTACGCCGGCTTCCACAATATGGACTTCACCGAGGAGTACGGGCCCAGTGCGTTTCTGTTACGGGCGCGCAAGGAGGGTCTGCGCGACTTCGGTGCCTGCATGAGCCCCACCACCGCCTTCCATTTTCTGCAGGGGCTGGAGACACTGCCGCTGCGCATGCAGCGCCACGTGGACAACACCCGCATGCTGGTGGCGTTCCTTGCCGACCACGAGGCGGTGGAGGAGGTGGGCTACCCGGAGCAGGAAGATCATCCGGATCACGCTCTGGCCAGTCGCCTGCTGCCCAAGGGCGCCGGCGCGGTGTTCAGTTTTACCATCAAGGGCGGGCGGGCCGCCGGCCGGCGCTTCACCGAAAGCCTGAATCTGTTCTCTCACCTGGCCAACGTCGGGGATGCCAAATCCCTGGTGATCCACCCGGCCAGCACTACCCATCACCGCATGAGCCGGGAGGCCCTGGAGGCCGCGGGGATTTCCGAGGGCATGATTCGACTGTCCGTGGGGATCGAGGATCCGGAGGACCTGATCAACGACCTCAAGCGCGCCCTGCGCGCCAGTCAGAAGGAGGCCCGCTGATGGAAACCCGCGTGCATGGTGAAACCGCCTACGTCTATACCGGAACCCATCCCGTCGACCCGGATCGGAGCACCTGGCTGTTCGTCCACGGTGCCGGCATGGATCACTCCGTGTGGATTCTGCAGAGCCGGTACTTTGCCTTTCACGGGCAGAACGCCCTGGCGGTGGACCTCCCCGGGCACGGTCGCTCGGGTGGTGAGGCCATTGATTCCATCGAGGGGCAGGCGGACTGGCTGGCGGCGCTGCTGGACAGCCTCGGCGTGGGGTCAGCGCGCGTGGTCGGGCACAGCATGGGTTCCCTGGCGGCGCTGGATCTGGCCGCGCGGCATCCACGGAGCATCGATGCCCTGGTGCTCACCGGCTCCGGCTTTCCCATGCCGGTGGCAGAGCCGCTGCTGGAGGCGGCCCGGACCGATGACCGCAGCGCCGTGGAAATGATCATGAACTGGAGTCTGAGTCCCCGGTCGCATCTGGGCGGCAACCAGGCGCCCGGGTTGTGGCTCTACGGCCAGGGCGAGCGGCTGTTGGAGCAGGCCGCCCCCGGCGTGTTGTTCACCGACCTCAGTGCCTGTAACGCCTATCAGGCCGGGATGGAGCGTGCGGCGGAGATCCGCTGCCCGGTGCACTTCATTCTCGGCAGTGCCGACATGATGACGCCGCCCAGAGCGGCGGCGAAACTGCGCGGCGCCATGACCGGGGCCGCCACATCGGGGGTGACGCTGCCCGGCTGTGGTCATATGGTGCCCATGGAACGGCCCAACGAGTTCCTGGATTCCCTGATCGGCCTTTCCGTCGACTGAGGTCGGTTGCGGGCGCCTGCTCCGGAACAGGTCAGTCGACCCGGTCCAGCACCTCCAGGGCGCCTGCCACGAACCACTCCCGGTCCCAGGCCTCGCGGGGCCGGGAGAGGCCGAGCCGGACCACCACCAGGTCCGCCGACGGCACGATCACCACCTCCTGCCCCTGGTAGCCGGATGCGGCATAGGTGTCTTCGGGCAGCGCCGGCCAGGGACGGTCGCCATTGTCCGGATCACCCCGGTTGAGCCAGAAGTGCGCACCGTAACTGCCCTCGGGGGCATGCGGCGCGGGCTGGCGGGCGAAGTCCACCCAGCCTTCCGGAAGCAGGCGCGTGCCCTCCCACTGGCCGTCCTGCAGGTACAGCTGGCCGAAGCGCGCCCAGTCCCGCGCTGTAGCGTACATGAATGACGAACCGACGAAATTGCCTTTCGCATCCGTCTCCATGACGGCGCTGCGCATGCCCATGGGCCTGAATAAGGCATCCCGGGGGAAGGTGGCCCAGCGCCCCTCATCGGCGACCGCCTCGCGGAGTACCCAGACCAGCAGGTTGGTGGTGCCGCTGGTGTACTCCCATCCGTGGCCGGGGGCATGGGTCATGGGTTTGTCGCGAACGAATCCGGGGGCGCTGGGCTCGCCGAAGAGCATGCGGATGGGATCGCCCAGCGGCGATGTGTAATCCTCGTCGAAGGCCAGGCCCGGCGTCATCTGCAACAGGTGACGCAGGGTGATGTCACGGCGCTGGTCGTCGGCCTCGTCCCAGCCCGGAATGCCGTCGTCCAGCGCCACGGTGTCTTCGGCCAGCAGGATCCCGGTGAGGGCGTGCACCACGCTCTTGGCCATGGACCAGCCGGGGAGTGGCGTGTCGGCGTCGAAGCCGGGGGCGTACTCTTCGGCCACCAGTTCGCCACGATGAAGGATGATCACCGCCCGGGTGCCGCGCCGCATGTCGGCATCCGGTTCGCCGAAGGCGGCGGCCACCAGCGGCGCGAGGGCGAGGCGACGCGGGTCGTCGGCATTGGCCTCGGCAAGTGGTTCCGGCGATTCCTCCTCCCGCGCAGGCGGAGTCGGTA
Organism: Aquisalimonas sp. 2447; assembly: GCF_012044895.1. Taxonomy (NCBI): domain Bacteria; kingdom Pseudomonadati; phylum Pseudomonadota; class Gammaproteobacteria; order Chromatiales; family Ectothiorhodospiraceae; genus Aquisalimonas; species Aquisalimonas sp. 2447. The sequence goes on along the minus strand of NZ_CP050695.1, from coordinate 2,259,518 downwards.
GTGCCGCGGTATTCTCCCCATTGAATACCAGGCTGCAGCCCAGCCCGTCCCGGTGACGCGCCTCCCGATGGACCGGGCCGATCCGTGCCGTGGCGCTGCCGGCGTTCCGGTCCACCGAGGTGCTCACGATGGCGGGCAGGTCGGCCATGTCCGAGGATCGCACCTGCTCGGGCTCTCGCCCGGAGACGAACACCCCGGAGCACATCTGCTTGGCACCGAAGCCGGTGGCCACCCTGGCAAAATCGTGGGCTGTGGGGGCCCACCAGGCGACGGCGAGGAGGGCGGCGGCGATGAGTAACAGCAGTGCCATGGAGCCCGGGCGCAGGCGGAACGGATTACGGCTCCGCATGACGGACCAGGGCGGTGAGCCCCTTGTAGTCCTGGACAATGACTTCTTCTCCTTCATGGAGCTCGCGCCCGTCCGCGTGCTCCGCGGCGAAGAAGTCGCCCCGGACCACCACGCCGAGCTTGCCGTGACGGCGGGTGATTCGCGCCTTCACGGTGGTGGCTCCCGCCACGCCCTCGGTGGTGCGACGGAACATCCAGATCATCGCCGGCATGGCCACCAGGCCGACGACCCCGGCGGTGACCAGCTGCATGGTCAGGCCGGCGCCGCCCAGCGCCGCCAGCATGGCGGCAAAGGCCATGAGGCTCCAGGCCAGCAGCAACCCACCGGCGGCGCCCATGAGCATGATCTCGATGGCCAGCAGAACCAGTGAGATTAGAAGCCAGATGCTCCAGGGGTCCAGATCCACGTTCACCTCCGCGGCGTGACTGACGCCAAGCGTACCGGCTCCGGCGGCATACAGGAACCGGGGGATGGTTCGGTGTGCCGCTTGATTCAGGACAAGTCGCGCGGTCACGGGGTTCGGTACCGTCGGGTAAAGCACTCAGCGAGGAGAGAGACCCCATGCAGTTACCCATGCCGCGACCGTCACGTCTGCTGGCGCCGTTGCGCTATCTGCCGTCGGCGCCCCTGGAAGTTGTCATTGCCCGGGTAACCAGTCACCTGCTGGCGGACCCGTTGGCGGACGGTGCCCTGGAGGGCCTGACCGGGGGCGCCCTGGTGGTCCGGATGAGCGATCCTGAGGTTGAATTGCGCTTTACCTTGGCAGGCGCCCGGGTGTGCCCGGCCTCATCCGGGGACGAGCCGCGGGTGATCGTGCGTGCCGCACTGGAGGACCTGGTGCTGGTGCTGGCGCAGCGCACGGATCCGGATACGTTGTTCTTTCAGCGCCGGTTGCGCCTGGAAGGGGACACTGCGCTGGGCCTGGAGGTGAAGAATCTCCTGGATGCCATCGATCCCGCCGCCTTGCCCGGCCCCGTTCAACGGGTCCTGGACCGCGCGGCGGCGAGTATTATCGACGACACCAACGCCGGCATCAGCTCGGGCTATCACGCATGAGCTGTCCCGGCGCCGCCATGCCGGCTTCGCCGTACCAGTAACCGATGCAGTCCTCGTCGTTATCGCCGTCGGGTTCCGGTGTTGCGCGGTTGCCGATCGCCGCATGCAGGCGATTGATGCGTTCGTGCGTCCCCGTCAGGCGGGGACTGATTCGCAGCAGGTCCGCACCGGCCTCGGCCAGCTCCTGCCATGCGGGGAGGAGATTGAGAACCCGGCCGGACTGGGTCTGAATGCCGTTGATGGTCAGAAACCGTTCGCCCTCGCGGGTATGCATGGCGCGGCCGTCCGGGTCGTCGATGCAGCGCAGGCCGCACTGATCCTTGGGCAGGTCGTGATGGCGGGCGGTGAAGCAGCGGGCGGACCAGGCCAGGGGCATGCGGCCGTAGGCAAAAACCTCGGTTTGCGGTCGCTGCGGTCCGGCGTGGTCCAGCAGGGCCGTCAGGGTCTGTCCCTGCATCTCCAGCGGCATGACCCAACGTTGCATGCCCTGACGCTGGAGATGGGCCAGGGTGTGGCTGTTGTAGATGTTCAGGAACGGGCCACCAACGAAGGGCAGGCGGCGCTCGCGCAGGATCTGCACCGCGGCCATGTCGTTGGCCTCCACCAGGAACTCCCCATTGTCACAGACACGGCGTACCACGCCGATCTCCGAGCGCGCCTCGATCAACGTCAGCGTGGACAGCACCACCTCCTTGCCGGCGATCGCAAGCTCGCGGCCCAGGGCGATCCAGTCGTCAGGGCGGAGCTCGCGGCGTTTCGGGCAGACGCTCTCGCCCAGGTACACCACGTCCACGGGGCTGTCGGCGATGTCCGCGTAGAATGCTTCGGCACTCTCGCGTGGCCAGAAGTACTGACACGGTCCCAGGGTGATGCGCGGTTGCATGGCGGGGCTCCTTACTGCCAGGGGCGGTGATAGGCGCCGAGAGTGGTCTGGCTGCCTTCGGAGAGGTCGGTCAGGGTCCGCTGTCCGTCGGTGGTCTGGCCCGCCCCTGGGTCACCGGCAAGGCAGCGATCGATCTCCCGCCGCCACACTGCGGCCACCTGCCGGATGTACCCCGGGCTGCGCTGGCGGCCTTCCAGTTTGATGGCGGTGACGCCGGCGGCACGCAGTTGCGGCAGAAGGTCCAGGGTGTTGAGGCTGGTGGGTTCTTCCAGGGCGTGCCGGGTCTGCCCCTCGACGTTGAAGCGCCCCTTGCACAGGGTGGGGTAGCCCGCCTTTTCACCGGGCATGAAGCGGTCGATGAGCACACCGTTGAGTCGCGAGCTGAGGACGCCGTCGGCGGTCTCGTCCCAGCGCACGTGGGCGGCCGGGGAACAGGCGCCGGCGGAGTTGGGGGACTCGCCGGTGGCATAGGACGACAGCAGACAGCGCCCCTCTGCCATGATGCACAGCGAGCCGAAGCCGAACACCTCCAGTTCCACCGGTGAATCGGCCGCCATTTGCTGGACCTGTGCCAGGGACAGCACCCGCGGCAGAACGGCGCGGCGGATGCCGAAACATTCGTGGTAGAAGCGCAACGCTTCCAGGCTCGTCGCCGAGGCCTGGACGGAGAGGTGGCGAGGGAGTCCGGGGTGGTGGCTGGCAGCGTAATCCAGCAGGCCGGTATCGGCCAGGATCACCGCGTCGACGTCGAGATCGGCGGCACGGTCCACGGCTGCCGTCCACTGCCGCCAGCCGGCTGGCTGCGGAAAGGTGTTGATGGCCATGAACACCCGCACTCCGCGTTGCCGCGCGTCGCGGACGCCGCGCTCCAGTTGCCGGGGGCTGAAGTTCAGGCCCGGGAAATGGCGCGCGTTGGTGGCGTCCTGGAGGCCGGTGTAGACGGCGTCGGCGCCGCTATCGATGGCCGCACGCAGGGCGGCAGGGTTGCCGGCCGGACAGACGAGTTCCATGTTGTGCTCCCCCTCAACACGATGCGGGAGCAGGATGCGCAGCGGACTGGTCGTGCGCCTTGATGCAGATCAACGCGCTCAGTTCAGCCGACCGGGGTCACCGGCACGGCCGACCTCGCGCTGCATGGTGGCAGTGCCGCCGGTGGTCATCGCGCGCAGTCCCTGGGGGTCCTCCAGGGTGATCTCCTTGCCCGCGGCAGTGATCCAGCCGTTGTCGGCGAAGCGGCGAAACAGACGGCTCATGGTCTCGGGGGCCAGGCCGAGGTAGTTGCTGAGCTCATGACGGGACATTGGCAGGCGGAAACGCGTTGCCGAAAGCCCACGCTGGGAGAAGCGATCGGAGAGGCTGATCAGCAGGATTGCCAGCCGCTGCTCCGCGGTGCGTCGAGCGAGGGCGTGCAGCATTTCCTGTTCGCTGAAAATCTCCTTGCTCATGATGCGCAGGAGCTGGCGCTGCAGGCCCGGGATGTCCTCGGACAGGCTCTCGAGTGCCTGGAAGGGGATCTCGCAGATGCTTGTGGTTTCCAGGGCGCAGGCCGTGGACGGATGGGTGCCGAAACTGATGGCATCCAGGCCCAGCAGTTCTCCGGGCAGATGGAAGGCAGTGATCTGCTCCTCGCCGTCTTCGGACACTGACATGCTTTTCAGCGCACCGGTGCGCACGGCGTATAGTGCTTCAAAGTCGCCACCGGCACGATAGAGCACGTCACCCCGGGAGAGCGGACGGCGTCGCTGGACGATGTTGTCCAGAGCGTCCACGTCCGGACTGTCCAGGGCCACCGGCAGACACAGGTCGCTGAGGCTGCAGGTTCGACACGCTTCGCGAATTTGCCGCAGGTGAACCGCGTTCGCTTTTTGTTGAGCCATCTCGCGTTGCTCCTTGCCGCCCCGGACAATTTTATTACTGTTGGGGTAGGACTCCGGTCGAGAGTATAGCAGTCACGCGGTAGTGACCCGAGTGTTCCAGAGTGGTGCATTGCCATGGATCATGTCAGCGCGCGTAGCCCCTCCGGGTCAATGAGGGTGACACGGCGTCGCTCGACGCCGATCAGGCCGCTGGCGCTCAACTCGTGAAGTATTCGTGAAAGGGTCTCCGGTGTCATGGACAGGCGTGAGGCCACCACATGTTTGGGTGCCGGCAGCTGAACCTCTTCGCCGGCCTGTAGCTGGCCGGAGCCCTGCACCAGAAGGTAACGGACCACCCGGGGCCGGGATTGCTGCAGCGTCAGCTGATCGATGTCGTCAAGCCGGTTGCGCAGCCGCATACTCAGATCGGCCAACAGTCGCATGCACGTCTCCGGGCTGTCCTTGAGTACGCTGCGATAGTCGTCGCTGGGTATGCCCACCAGGCGACTCGCCTCCAGGGCCTCTGCCGTGACCGGGAAGCGCTTGGCATCCATGAACATGACTGCCTCGGCGAAGGACTCCCCCGCTCGCACCAGGTGGATGACCTTCTCCTGGCCGTCCGGGTTGCTCCGCGAAAGCTTGATCAGGCCGGACTCCACCACGAAGAACTGCTCGGCGGTGTCACCGGCATGGAAAAGGATCTCGCCGGCGCGGAGCGTAATCCTGCGGGAGCGTTCGGCGAGATTGTCCCGCACCGATTCCTCCAGGGAACTGAAAAGCGCGTTGTTCTTGAGCGTTGCTCGAGGATCCTGGTCAGTCATCGGGAGTCACGATCCGGTCGAGAATGAAGCGGGCGACGGCCTCCGGGCCATCCAGAGGGAGCCGGGGCAGGGGACACTCCAGTGGTAGTTGATCCGGCGCGGCAACCGCGACGATGGAGTCGTCCTGGAGAAACAGGGGTGGTCGATCGCCACCCGGATCCCGGATGAGTTCAATCTTGGGGAACCGCTCATGGCGGAACCCTTCGATGAGAATCAGGTCGACACTGCTTTGATCCAGTCGGGCGAGCTCTTCCGCCAGACGCGGGTCACGGCCCTGCGGGCGCTCCTGCATCAATGCCCATCGACGTCCCGACGTGATCAGCACCTGGTCGGCACCGGCCTTGCGCAGGGTATGGCTGTCCTTGCCCGGGGTGTCTACATCGAACTCGTGATGGGCATGCTTGATCAGTGCCAAACGGATCCCGGCCTGGCGCAGCAGTGGGATCACCGCCTTCAGCAGGGTCGTCTTGCCGGTGCCGCTCCAGGCAGCGAATCCCAGCAGGGGACGTTGCGCGGTGTCCGGCCAGAGGGCCTGATGGGGATACTGACAGGTTTCCGAAACCGTGCTGGTCATGGTCGTCCGCTTGGCTCACACTGTGTTGGCGATACCTTACACGGATGCTCCGTCCCGGTGCATCTGTCGTTACAGTACGAGTTTACCGCCCCGGCGGCAGCGTTTGACGAGGACAACAGTGATGGCCGAAGAACTTCCCTCCGGCGCAGGCGAAATCGCCGAAGAATATCCCGAGATCTGGGAGGCGTACGGACGTCTCGGCCGGGCATGTTCCGAAGCTGGCCCGCTGGATGAACGCGATCGACGCCTGGTGAAGCTGGCCATGGCCATCGCCCTGGGCAGCGAGGGGGCGACTCACTCCCACGCCCGTCGTGCCCTGGATGAGGGCTTCACCGGCGACGAGATCCGCCAGGTCGCCCTGCTGGGCATGACCACCATCGGTTTCCCGTCCTCGGTGGCGGCGTTGACCTGGGTGGAGGACATCCTCGAGGAAGAGGAGGACGACGACGCGGCAGACGACGACATCGAGGACTGAGCCGGCCACGCCGGCTTATCCGTACCCCGGATCCAGCCGAAAGTGCATCGTGATGCACCGCTCAAGGCGCTTGGCCGCGCAGCTTGCGTAGCTCACGTAGGGCGGACCTTCAGGTCCGCCGTCACGAAATCTGCAAACCAGGGCGGCCGATCAAAGCCCATCGGCGGACCTGAAGGTCCGCCCTACGCCTTTCTATCCGTTACGACCATTTCCGCCCACAAAAAAGCCCGGCACCGGGCCGGGCTTTGTTCCTGTCAGCGCTGCAGGCGCCGGAGGCTTACCCCCCGAACTTCGCCTTGGCCTCCTGGCGACGCCGATGCAGGACCGGCTCGGTGTAGCCGTTGGGCTGCTCGCGGCCCTTGAAAACCAGATCACACGCCGCCTGGAAGGCAACGCTGTCCTCGAAGTTTGGCGCCATGTTGCGGTAGTTCGGGTCATCGGCATTCTGCCGGTCCACCACCTCGGCCATCCGCTTCATGGTGTCCATCAGCGTCTGTTCGGTGGTGATGCCGTGGTGCAGCCAGTTGGCGAGCAACTGGCTGGCAATGCGCAGGGTGGCGCGGTCTTCCATCAGACCCACGTCGTTGATATCCGGGACCTTGGAACAGCCGACACCGTGGTCGATCCAGCGCACCACATAGCCGAGGATGCCCTGGACGTTGTTGTCCAGTTCCTGCTGGATCTCCTGGTCCGACCAGGACGGATTGGTCTCCACCGGGACGGTGAGCAGATCGTCCAGGCTGGCCCGCGAGCGCTTGGCGATTTCCGCCTGTACCGCATGCACGTCCACCTGGTGATAGTGGATGGCGTGAATGGTGGCAGCGGTGGGCGAGGGCACCCAGGCGGTGTTGGCACCGGCCTTGGGATGGCCGATCTTGGCCTCCAGCATGTCCTTCATCATGTCCGGCTTGGGCCACATACCCTTGCCGATCTGGGCATGACCCTTCAGCCCGCACTCCAGGCCGATGTCGACGTTCCAGTCCTCGTAGGCCTTGATCCAGGGCTCGCCCTTGATGTCTTCCTTGCGCTTGAAGGGCCCCATCTCCATGGAGGTGTGGATCTCGTCACCGGTGCGGTCCAGGAAGCCGGTGTTGATGAAGATGATGCGGTCGCTGGCCTGGCGCAGGCACTCCTTGAGGTTCACCGTGGTGCGGCGCTCCTCGTCCATGACGCCGATCTTCAGGGTGCTGCGCTTGAGGCCATAGGCGTCCTCCACCCGATTGAGAATCTCGCAGGCAAAGGCGACTTCCTCGGGGCCGTGCATCTTCGGCTTGACGATGTACATGCTGCCGGCGCGGGAGTTGGTGTGCTTGCCCGAGCCATTCAGGTCGTGGAGGAAGCCCAGCGAGGTCATCACCGCGTCCAGCATGCCCTCCGGGATCTCGTTGCCCTGGGCGTCCAGTACCGCCGGGGTGGTCATCAGGTGGCCGACGTTGCGGACCAGCATCAGGGCGCGGCCATGCAGCCGGACTTCACCACCGTTGGCGCCGGTGTAGACGCGGTCATCATGGAGCTTGCGGACAAAGGTCTTGCCGCCTTTCTCCATCTTCTCTTCCAGGTCCCCGCGCATCAGGCCGAGCCAGTTGCGGTAGACCAGGGTCTTGTCTTCGCCGTCAACAGCGGCGACGGAGTCCTCACAGTCCATGATCGCGGTCATCGCGGATTCCTGTACCACGTCCTTGACGCCGGCGGCGTGGTCCTTGCCCACCGGATCGTTGGCGTCGATGCGGATGTCCAGGTGCATGCCGTGGCGGCGCAGCAGGACGGACTCGGGCGCGTTGGCATCGCCCTGGTACCCAATGAACTGTTCCGGGTGCTTCAGGGTGGTGTCGCCGGCGCCGGTGGTGATGACCAGCTTGCCGCCTTCGATCCTGTACGCGGTAACGTCGGCATGGCTGCCCTGGGCCAGCGGGGCGGCATCGTCCAGCACCTTGGCGGCGAGGCGCACCACTTCCGCACCGCGGACGGGGTTGTAGCTAGAGCCTTTTTCCTTGCCGCCGTCTTCGGGAATGATGTCGCTGCCGTAGAGGGCATCGTAGAGGCTGCCCCAGCGGGCGTTACCGGCATTCAGGGCGAAGCGGGCGTTGCTGATGGGCACCACCAGCTGCGGGCCGGCGACTTCGCCGATCTCCGGGTCCACGTTGGCGGTGGTGACCTGAAAATCATCACCCTCGGGCAGCAGGTAGCCGATGTCCTTCAGGAACTGCTTGTACGCCTCGTGATCGTGGGGCTGACCCTTGCGCTGCTTGTACCAGTCATCCAGCTGTTCCTGAATGCGGTCGCGCTTTTCCAGCAGTTCGCGGTTGCGTGGGCCCAGGTCGTTCACCAGCGACTCCAGGGTGCTCCAGACGGTGGCCGGCGCGACCCCGGTGCCGGCGGTCAGCTCGCTGGCGACCAGCGCGTGCAGCTGCTTCGCGACCTGAAGGCCTCCCTCCTGAACTCGTTCGGTCATGCTGTGACTCCTCGTTCGCGTGTCGTGGACCCGATCCGGCGGGGCGCCATGGCCACTGCAACGGACTGGGAAGCTTGAGAGTTCCCTGCGCGGAAAGGCTCGTATGGTAACCGATTGTCGGGGCCGATTCATGCCCCCGCTGTAGGAGCGGCGCAAGCCGCGACCGGCCGTCGCGTTCGGGCCCCAACATCAGTACTTGCGCATCTGCCCAACCACCACGCCCTGGATCCGCACCCGATCCGGCGGGTACTCCTGCGGCGTGAAGGCGGCGTTCGCGGGGTGGAGCAGGGTGCGCCCGGGGCGCTGCTCGATGCGTTTGAGGGTGGCCTCCCCGTCGTCGATCAGGGCCACCACCACTTCCCCGTTACGGGCGTGCTCCCGATGTTCGATGACCACCCAGTCGCCGTCGAGTATGCCGTCGTCCGCCATGGAATCGCCGCGGACTTCCAGCACGTAGCATGCGCCTTTACCGCGCAGGGCGTCGGGGACCTGGATGCGGGTGTCATCCGTCACTGCCTCGATGGGCCGCCCGGCGGCGATGCGGCCGAGCAGGGGTAGGCCATCGTCTTCCGGCTCGGCGGCTTCGGTCAGGTGGACGCCCCGGTGACGGCCTTCCATGGGGACCACAAGCCCTGCATCGACCAGGGCCTGGATGTGCTTGTGCAGGGAGCCCCGGGAGCGCAGGCCCAGATCAGCGCAGATGGTATCCAGGGTCGGGGCGAAGCCTTCGTGACTTTGCCGGCGCAGGTAGTCGAGGATGTCCTGCTGGCGTGGCGTGAGCGCGGTCATGCGGTCTTGTCCGTTTTCTGTTTGTTCTCTACATTAACAGGGGAGAACCAAGGGAGAACATCGAACCATGGGCGTACCCGCAGAGCAAGCTGTCCCTTCCGAGGCCACCGATCCGGTCCGGCGCCTGGCCGGACGGCTGAAGCGGAAGTACGGCGGTCGCATCACCGGTGAGCTGGTGGTGCCCGCCCGGGACGCCCGTTTCGGCGAACTGCCGGATGCCCTGGAACCGCGGCTGCGCCGGGCGCTGGAGCAACGCGGCATCGCCCGGCTTTACAGCCATCAGCGGGAGGCCTGGGATCACATCCGCGCGGGCCGGCATACCGTCGTGGTGACACCCACGGCATCCGGCAAGACGCTCTGCTACAACCTGCCGGTGCTGCACACGGCGCTCACCGAAGGCGGCAAGGCGCTCTACCTGTTCCCCACCAAGGCCCTGTCCCAGGATCAGGTCGCCGAGCTCACGGAGCTGAACCAGGCCGGTGAGCTGGGTATCCGCGCCTACACCTTCGACGGCGATACGCCGGGGGATGCGCGCAAGGCCGTGCGTACCCGCGGCGATATCGTGGTCACGAATCCGGACATGCTGCACAAGGGCGTACTGCCACATCACACCAAGTGGGCGCAGTTCTTCGAGAGCCTGCGCTACGTGGTCATCGACGAAACCCACACCTACCGCGGCGTGTTCGGCTCCCACGTGGCCAACGTCGTGCGGCGGCTGCGGCGCATCTGCCGCTTCTATGGTGCTGACCCGGTGTTCATCCTGTCCTCGGCCACCATCGCCAACCCTGCGGAACTGGCCCGGGGCCTGGTGGGCGAGGAGGTCCGGGCGGTCACGGAGAGCGGCGCCCCCGCCGGCGAGAAGCAACTGCTGCTGTGGAACCCGCCGGTGATCAATGCCGATCTCGGCATCCGCGCCTCCAGCCGTTCCCAGAGCACGCGCATCACGCGCATGGCCGTGCGCAGCGGACTCAAGTCCATTGTTTTCGCCCGCAGCCGGCTCATGGTGGAGGTGATCACCAAGTACCTGAAGGACGTCTTCGATAGCGATCCGCGCAAGGGCACCCGGGTTGCGGCCTACCGGGGAGGCTACCTGCCCGGCGAGCGGCGCGACACGGAGAAGGCGCTGCGGGCCGGCAACGTGGACTGCGTGGTGGCCACTTCCGCCCTGGAACTCGGCGTGGACATCGGCTCCCTGGATGTCTGCGTGCTGGACGGCTATCCCGGCACCATCGCTGCCACCTGGCAACGGCTGGGGCGGGCAGGGCGGCGCAACCGCACGGCCCTGGGCGTGCTGGTGGCGTCCAGCCAGCCGCTGGACCAGTACATTGTCCGTAACCCGGAATTCTTCCTGGGCGCCTCGCCGGAGCACGCCCGCATCGATCCTGACCAGCTCCTGATCCTGCTGGATCACGTGCGCTGCGCCGCCTTCGAACTGCCGTTTCGTCACGGCGAGCACTTCGGCGGTGAGGATCTGGAAGAGCTGCTCAACTACCTGGAAGAGCAGGGTGTGGTGCACCGGGAAGACGACCGCTGGCACTGGACCGAAGACAGCTACCCCGCCAACAGCGTCAGTCTGCGCTCCGTGGCCGAGGGCAACTTTGTGGTCATCGACGTCACCGACGGCGGCCAGCGCATTGTCGCCGAAGTGGACTACTCCAGCGCCGCCGAGACCCTCTACGAGGGCGCCATCTACCTGATCCAGGCCAGCCCCTACCAGGTGGAGACCCTGGACTGGGAGGGGCGCAAGGCATGGGTCCGCCAGACCCGCGCCGACTACTACACCGACGCCATCGACTACACCCGGCTGAAGATCCTGGAGAGCTTCGACGCCGCCCGCGGGGGACGCTCCGAGTGCGCCAACGGCGAGGTTCACCTGGTCCGTCGTATCCCCGGATTCAAGAAGATCCGCTACTACACCCACGAGAACATCGGCTACGGCAACATCAACCTGCCGGATCAGGAAATGCACACCACAGCGGTGTGGTGGGAAATCCACCCGGAGGAGCTGCAGGCGGCCTTCGACAGCCGCCAGGAAGCGCTGGACGGGTTCCTGGGCGCCGCCCACGCCATGCACCACGTGGCCGCGCTGTTGGCCATGTCGGAACCCCAGGATCTGGGCCGCGCCGTGGGCGACGGCAATGCCCGCTGGTTCGCCACCGTGGGCGCCAGTGGTCGGGGCCAGATCCGCAGCTTCGAGCAGGGCACCCTGGATCCGGAGCAGGAACAGCGATTCCGCCCGGCCGTGTTTCTGTATGACAACTACCCCGGTGGTGTCGGCCTGTCGGCCCCGCTTTTCGATCAGCGCCGCGCCGTGGTGCACGACGCCCGTGATCTGGTGGCCGCCTGTGGCTGCCAGTTCGGTTGCCCCGGCTGTGTCGGCCCCATCCTGGCCTCCGACGAGGATCGCGGTTTCTCGCCCAAACAGGCGGCGCTGCGGGTGATGGAGCTGCTGGCGGATCATGGTTCTTAGGCATCGGCTGGATACCCTGCGCCGCCAGGCCGGCGCCGCGACGGCAGAGCCCGGGTCGACCCGCGATGGCGGCGCGACCACGCTGCAGGAACGCCTGGCGCGCATGCGGGTGGGTCACGGGAACCAGACAACCGCCGCACCGAGCAGTGGTGACCCGATCGCTCTGGCCCACGCGCTGGGTGCGGAGGTGGTGGCGCCGGGTGTGCTTCGTGTCGATCACGATCTGGCGCACGGTGAGCGGCACGGCGCAACCCGCGTGCCCGGCCCGGAGGCACACCTTGCCTTTCCGGGGATGCCGCAGCTGCCGCTGACCGCCGCCGGATTTCTGGACACGGAAACCAGCGGGCTGGCCGGCGGCACCGGCACCATCGCCTTCAATGTCGGTCTGCTGCGCCGGCGAGATGACCGTTGGCAGGCCCGCCAATACCTGCTCACTGGTTTCCGGGGCGAGGCTCCCATGCTGGATGCCCTGGCTGAGGATCTCCAGGGGCTCGAGGCGGTGGTGACGTACAACGGCGGTAGCTTCGATCTGCCCTTGCTGCGGGACCGTTACCGGCTCAACGGTGTCTCTACGCCGCCGTTGCCCCAGCGCCACGTGGACCTGCTGCATCCGGTGCGGCGGTTGTTCGCGCGGCGGTGGCCGGACTGCCGTCTGGCCACCGCCGAGGCCCGGCTTCTCGGCATGCAGCGCGACAACGACCTGCTGGGAAGTGCCGTGCCCGGTGTGTGGTTCGACTGGGTGCATCGGGGCCACGGCCATCTCCTGGATGACGTGCTGCGCCACAACCGGCTGGATATCGTTTCCCTGCTGGCCCTGGCGCCACAGATCGGGGATGTGGCGGCATGCCCCTGGGAGTGGAGCGCCGACAGCCGCGGCGCGGCTGTCGCATGGCTGCGGGCTGGTGATGAGGGGCATGCCCTGGAATGCCTCCAGCGCGGACGGGATCTCGATGCCGCCGGCCGGCTGGAACTGGCGCGCTTGCTGCGCCGGCAGCGGCGCCTGGACGAGGCCGTGGCCATCTGGCAAGCGCTGGCCCGGGAGGGGGACACGCGCGGGGCCGAACACCTGGCAAAGTTCTACGAACATGTACAGCGCGATCCGGTGGCGGCCCGGCGCTGGGCCGACAGCCTGCCCTCCGGTCCGGACAAGGAGCGACGCCTGGCCCGTTTGCGGGGCAGGGGAGCCAGCGGCGCAAACCTGTCACTGGAGTTCGGTACGCCGGCGCGGCGCAGGTAGTCTGCGCCGGCATGTAGTCGCCGTGGCCGGCACCCCGTAGAATCCACCTCTTTCCGGTCACCACTCATTAGAACCGTATGCTTGATGACGACCAGGCACGGGTTGTTGCCCACGACGATGGCCCGGCAGCGGTGCTCGCCGGGGCCGGCTCCGGCAAGACCCGGTGTACCACCGAACGGGCCGCACGCCGGTTGACGGAGGGCGGCATCGCCGGCGAGTCCATGGTGCTGCTTACCTTTACCAACAAGGCCGCCGGCGAGATGCGCGAGCGGCTGCAGGAGCGTTTACCCGCCGAGGTCGGGCTGCCCTGGATCAGCACCTTCCACAGCTTCGGCAACCGTCTGCTGCGTCAGCACGGGGAGGCCATCGGCGTGCCCCGGAACGCCACCCTCATGGACGCCGACGATGCCGGGCGCATGCTCGACGCCATGCTGGCCCGGCCCTTCCCCGACAAGGCCGGCCGCCAGGAGCTGGTGCGGCTGTACGAGAAGATCACGGCCAACGGCCTGGACGTCACCCACGAGGCGGACGTGCCGGAACTCATGCGCCTGTGTGAGGAGCACGGCCTGCGGCGGGATACGGGGCGTCGCTTCCGCGAGACCCTGCGCCGTTACGAGGACGAGAAGCGCCGCGCCAGTGTGCTGGATTTCTCCGACCTGATTCTGTTGCCGGCGCGGCTGTTGCGCAGCGATGACGGGCTGGGCGAGCGCCTGCGTGGCCAGTTGCGCGATGTCACCGTGGACGAGGCCCAGGACACGGACGCCGGCCAGTTCCGGCTGCTGCGGCTGCTGATGCCGGCCAGCGGCACGGTGCTCCTGGTGGGCGATGATGACCAGGCCATCTACGAGTGGCGGCACGCGCGGCCAGAGAACATGCGGGAGTTCATCGACACCTATGACGCCGCCGTCTACCGGCTTGAGCGCAACTACCGCTCCACCGACGCCATTGTCACCGGCGGGGCGACGCTGGTGCGCAACAACACCACCCGGCTGGAGAAGGACCCGTACGCCGTGCGTCAAGGCAGCGCATCGCCGCTGGCGCTCGCCGAGTACGATGACGGGGAGGCCATGGCCGAGGGCGTCGCGGAACAGCTGGAGACCGCATTGCGCGGGCGCCGCCGGGCTGAGGATCTGGCCGTGCTCTACCGCAAGAATCGCCTCGCCCGCGGACTGGAGGCGGCACTACTGCGCCGGGGCATTCCCTACCGCATCAAGGCGGGCACCGACCTGCTGGGGTACGCCGATGTCCGCATGATGCTGGCCGCGGGACGACTGGCCGCCAACCGGCGGGACATCCGCGCGCTGTCGCGGGTGGCCGAGCTCATCCCCGGCCTGGGCGCCCGCAGCGTCGCGCGGTTGGCGGAGAGCAAGGCCGACCCCCTGGCGCGGGCCGCGCAGCTGGCGCCCAAGGCCGCCGCGGCGGTGGAGCGCCTGGCCACCGGCCTGGATCAGCTCTACCGCGCCGGCCCGCCGGGGCTGCTGGACTGGTGCCAGAAGGACGGGCTGTTCCGTCACTGGCTGGCCCAGCGTGCGCAGCGTGCTCTGAAGGCCGGGCGCGCCGGCGGCGCCGACAGCGTCGACGAAGCGCTGCGCCCGGCTCTGGGTCGCATGCGCGTGATCCAGCGGGCCATGGAGCGGCGGCTGGCCTCACTGCCTGAGGATGCCGGCCTGGAAGCCCAGTGGGCGGCAGCCCTGGAGGTGGTGGCTGCGGGTACCGATGAGGCGGATGCCGAGGAGGGCAAGGTCACCCTGTGTACCGTGCATGGTGCTAAGGGCCTGGAGTGGCCCGAGGTCCATGTCTACGCCTTCTCCGAGGGGCTCATGCCCATGGAGCGGGACGGGGAAGTGGAGAATCTGGCCGAGGAGCGACGGCTGGCCTACGTGGCCCTGACCCGCGCTCAGGATCGGGTGATGCTGCACCACGCCGATGAGCTGGACATGGGCGTCGGCTCCGGCGCCGAGTCCATGGCCGTGTCCCGGTTCCTCGCCGAGCTGGGGCCCGAGGAGACCGTCGAACGCAGCGATCGCCGACGGGGCCGGGAACGTACCCAGCCGTCCCGGGAGACCGCCCGGGACTGGCTGGCGGAGATGCGCAAGGCGCTGCAATGACCGGCCCCATGCACACGGTGGCGGTAGTCCATGGCTGTTACCCCGAGCGGTTCGGCACGCCCAGACAGCCGGGTCTCGCTCCGGCGGCCACGGCGGAGGTGCGCCTGCAGTCGCCCTATGATGATCCGGAGGCGTTGCGGGGCCTGGAGCGGTATTCCCACGTCTGGTTGCTGTACGCGTTTCATGCCAAAGGCCGCCGCCAGTGGACGCCGACGGTGCGGCCACCGCGGCTGGGGGGCAACCGGCGCCTGGGGGTGTTCGCCACGCGCTCGCCGTTTCGTCCGAATCCGCTGGGCCTGTCAGTGGTGACCCTGGATGCCGTGGTGACCAGCGGCCACTGGCGCGGACTGCGGATAAGCAACCACGATCTGGTGGACGGCACCCCGGTGCTGGATATCAAGCCGTATCTGCCCTACAGCGACTGCCTGCCCGGGGCCACCGGGGACCCGGAGTTCCAGCGGCCGGCTGCGGTGCTCGAAGTGGTCTTCGATGAGACCCTGACGGCCGCTCCGGCGCTGGAGGATCCGCAATGGCGGGCGCTGGCGGTGGAGACCCTGGCCCTGGATCCACGGCCGGCCTATCGTCGACACGGAGGAGACGGCGACAGTTACGGTGTGCGCATCGGCGCCTGGAACGTACGCTTCCGAGTGGAAGACGGGGTGGCCCGGGTGCTGGCCATCGAGTAAGGAAACGCTGAGCAATTCTTTGAGCAAGCAGGAGAGGAGTGCCACATGTACTGGAGCAGGGAAAGCAGCCTTCGGAACGCCGCCACAGCGGTGCTGGTCTTGCTGGTCGCTGCGGGCTGCGCCCGGGACGTCGACCGCGAAGTGATTCCGGATGAGGAGCGGCCCCGGGAACCATCACCACCGGCGCCCGGTGTGGTCGTGAATGTCTATGACTGCGCCGATGGCGAGCGCATCGTCCTCGAGGGCCTGGGGCGGGAGGCCGTGCGGCTGCACCGGGCGGGGGAGCGCGCCACGCTTGGTCGAGTCGACACTGATGCCGAATACGCCTATGCAGGCGACGGTTTCCACTGGACCGTTCGCGGGTCCGATGCCGCGCTTATCCTGCCGGACGAGGAGCGGGTGCGCTGCGGAGAGACACCGCGGGCGGCGGTGTGGGAGGAGGCTCGGTTGCGCGGGGTCACCTATCGAGCCGAAGGCCTTGATCAATCCTGGGAGCTGGAACTGCGTGACCGCACGCTGGCCTTTCGCCACCGGGAGCGTGCCGAGCCCGTCCGCGCAGAGGACGTCCGCTGGTCGGGGGAGGAGGCACTTGAGGTCAGCGAAAACCGGGTGGACCTTCGCCTGGAGCCCATCGGCGACCAGTGCGGTGAGCCCGGTTCCGGACTGGAGGCGGTGCGCTTGATCGTGGATGATCGGCTCCTGGAGGGCTGCGGCCGCTTCCTGGACAACGACCACCAGCGAGACTGATCCATGGACTGCCGTATCGGCTGCGGCGCCTGTTGCGTTGCCCCTTCCATCTCATCGCCACTCCCCGGGATGCCCGACGGCAAACCCGCCGGGGTGCCATGCATTCATCTCACCGCGGACGGTTGCTGCGGGCTGTTCGGGCGACCTGAACGGCCGGCCGTCTGCGAGGCGTTCCAGGCGACCCCCGCCCTGTGTGGCAGCAGCAGCGACGATGCCTTCGCGCGCCTGGCTGCCTTGGAGGCCGAGACGGCATGATCACCGGCGGACCCGCGGAGCTCGGCACCCTGGCGCGACAGCTGCGGGAGGAGGCCCGGGGCGTCGGGCAGCGGCGTGCCGTCATTCTCGCCGGTGCGGCGGAGTGGGGGCGCCAGCAGGCCGTCGCCATGCTGGATGCAGCAGGGCTCGAGCGGGGTCAGGTGCTCTGGGCGGGCGAGGCGGCGCCCGAGGGCAGCATTGCCTGCGCGCCGGACGGGCTGCTCGCGCATCTTGGAACGGAGTCCGATGCCCTGGTTGTGGATGCCCACGCCGGGCTGGATCCGGACGGTCTGGGCGCCGGCGTTGGCACGGTACGGGGCGGCGGCCTGGTGATGTTACTGACGCCGCCGCTGGAGGAGTGGCCTGCGTATGCCGACCCTCAGGCGGACCGACTTGTGGTGGACGGCTATGGCGCAGAGGCGCTGACGGGGCGATTCCTGGCCTGGCTGGCGGCCACCTTCAGGGCCGACCCCTGGACCGTCGTGCTGGAACAGGGACACACCTGTCCGGAAGTGCAGCCGCTGCCCGGGTTCTCCGCTGAACCATCGACGCCCGACGATCCCGACTGTATCACGGCAGACCAGGCCACCGCGGTCGCCGCCGTGTTGCGCACGGCGACGGGGCATCGCCGTCGCCCCACGGTCCTCACCGCGGATCGAGGTCGCGGCAAATCGGCCGCCCTGGGCATCGCTGCCGGTCGCCTGCTGCGTGACCGTGGGGGACTGATCGTAGTCACCGGCCCGCGTCGGGGCGCGGTGGAGCCGGTGCTGAGCCACGCCGCCCGGGTTCTGGGGGTGGCGTCGGGACGCACCGAGGTGGTCGCGCCGGACGGGGCACGGCTGCGGTTCCTGCTGCCCGGGGAGATTGCCGCCAGCGAGGAAACGCCCGCTCTGGTGCTCGTGGACGAGGCAGCAGCACTGCCGGCGGACACGCTTGGGCGGCTGCTGCAGCAGCACAGCCGCATTGTCTTTGCCACCACCGTGCACGGTTACGAGGGCAGTGGGCGTGGCTTCGCATTGCGCTTCCAGGATGTGCTGGACGCGAGCAGTCCGCGGAGGCAGTACGTCACGCTGAATGCGCCGGTGCGCTGGCAATCCCGCGATCCGGTGGAGGCGTTGGTGTTCCGCGCCCTGGTGCTGGATGCCGATCTGCCGGCGCTGGGAGAGGAAACGGCGACGGAGGTGCCACGGGTCGAGCGCGTTGAGCGCGATCGATTGCTGACTGAGCCGGAGTTGCTGCGGGCACTGTTCGGTCTGCTGGTCCACGCCCACTACCGCACGCGGCCGCTGGATCTGCGCAACCTGCTGGATGGTCCCAATCTGAACCTCTATCTCCTGTGGCAGGCGCAGGACCTGGTGGGTACGGCCCTGGTGGCCGCCGAGGGTGGTTTCGACGCAATCACCAGTCGCGCCATCTGGGCCGGAGAGCGCCGGCCGCAGGGGCATCTGCTGCCGCAGTCCCTGGCGGCCCATGTCGGGCTTCCGAATGGCGCCCGTGCCCGTGTCGCCCGGATCATGCGGATCGCCGTTCATCCCCGGCGCCAGGGTCGTGGTCTGGGCAGCGCGTTGGTCGACGTTGTGGCCAGGGACGCGGCCACGGCGGGCCTGGACATGGTCGGCGCCAGTTTCGGCGCCACCCCGGACTTGCTGCGCTTCTGGGAGCGCTGCGGATGCCGCCCCCTGCGCCTGGGCGTGCGTCGTGACGCGGCCAGCGGCACCCACTCGGCAGTCGTGGCGCGAAGCCTCGGTGACGGCGGTGATCAGCTGCTGGAGCAGGGGCGGGCCCGCATGGCAAGGGATCTACCGGGCCAGCTGGCGGATGCCCTCGCAGTGGTCGAGCCGGACCTGGTATTGCCGCTGCTGGCGACTCTCGATGTGCCGGAGCCCGACGCCGAGGACTGGCTGGATGTAGTGGGTTTTGCCACGGGACAGCGTGCCTTCGAAGTCTCTCTCACCGGGCTCCACCGGGTGGTGCTCCGGGCGTTGAGCCGTAGCGAGGTCCGCACCCACCTGGAGCGCCATGAGCAGACGGCCCTGGTGGCTCGTGTGCTCCAGCGCCGCCCCTGGGCGGAGGCCGCCCGGCTGGCCGGCGAGTTTGGCCGGCCGGGGCTGGTCCAGGTGATGCGCCGGGGGCTGGCGCGATTGATTCCGGTCCATGCCCCCGCCGCCGCCCGCGGCGTTATTCCAGATCGATGATCACGTTGCCCGCGACCGCACCGGATTCCACATGGTCGTGGGCGGTGGCGATCTCTGCCAGCGGCAGCCGTTCCGCGATGCGGTGACGCAGCACCCCGCGCTCCAGCAGGTCGGTGACGCCGGCGGTGGCCGCCGCCCGGTCCTCCGGAGGCAGATTGTAGACAATGAAGAACTGCAGCAGCACGTTCTTGAGAATGGACGGGAAGAACGGGATGTGAACCTCGCCGGCGTTGGCGCCAAAGGCAACAATCAGGCCGTTCGCGCGCACCGCGGCCACGTCCGTAGCGGCGTTGGCTGCGAATTCCAGTTCGATGATCCGGTCCGCGCCGACGCCTCCCGTGACCTCCATGACCTCTGCCGCCACGTCTTGCTCCCGGTAGTTGAACACGGCCTCCGCACCCGCCTCACGGGCAATCTCTGCCTTGGCCTCCGAACTCACCGTGCTCAGGACCCGTGCCGCGCCGGCATCCCGTGCCATCTGAATGGCATAGTAGGCCACCGCCCCCGCGCCACCGGGAATCAACACGGTCTGACCGCGCACGCCGCCGTGGCAGTGCACCGCATGCCATGCCGTCAGGGCGGGAATACCGAGGCAGGCCCCGGCCTCGGGGCCAGTATTGGCCGGCAGCGGCACCGCCTGCTCCGCCGGCAATACGACGAATTCGGCGGCAGTGCCGTCGGGCCGGCCCCAGGCCGCGTTCCAGACCCAGACCCGATCGCCGGGTTCAAGCTGTGTGACGCCGTCACCGACGGCATCGATGACGCCGGCGCCGTCACTGTGGGGAATGATGCGCGGGAACGGCAGGTCGCGGCTGCGGGCGCCGGCCCTCGTCTTGACATCGGACGGGTTCACGCCGCTGCACTGCAGACGCACCCGGACTTCACCGACCCCGGGCGTCGGCGTGGGAATGTCCACCAGCTGCAGTACCTCGGATGCCGGACCGACTCGTTCGTAACAGGCTGCGCGCATGGGATGTTGTCCTCGTGTTGTATAACCGCGGCTGCCCCGCGGCGAGTCGCGCACGGGAGTGCCAGCAGCCGAATCAGGTTGTATCGTCTACGCCGTGTCTTTGGCCAGGATCTGATCGGCGACGTCGTCCAGGTCCCCGCCCACGATGTCCGGTGCAGTAAACAGCGGGTCGAGCACCTGACCGGGGCGGGCCACGAAGGCCGCGTCCCACCCGGCGTTCATGGCACCTGCAACGTCCCAGGCGTGGGCGGCAACCAGGCGCATGTCCTGGGCGCTGGCCAGGAGGCTGCGGGCGGCGGTGTTGTAAACCTCCGGGGCCGGCTTCAGGGTTTGCGCGGCATCGACACTGAAGATGTCCTCGAAGAGATCGGCTAACCCGGCATTGTCCAACTGTGCCCGCGCGACTTGGGGCGGCGAGTTGGTGAGTGCGATCAGGCGCAACCCGCTGTCGGTCAGACGTTGAAGAGCCGGTTTGACGTCATCATGGGGTGGCAGACTACGGAGTCCGCCGCTGATGGCGTCCCGGTTCTTCTGGGTCAGGCGCACTGCGTGGCGGTCGGCCATCTGGCTGAGGGCGTGCCCGGCGATGGTGCTGAAATCGTGGTATTGCCCGAAAATCGTGGTCACCATGGCCGACTGCAGGACCTGCGAAAACCAGTCGCGGCGCACCGAAGCCGCACCGAAAATATCCTCGAACAGGGGATCCAGGGCGGCGAGATCGAGAAGTGTTTCGTTGACATCGAAGGCGATGATGCGGCTCATGGACTCCCCCTGCGTTATTGGACATAGTGATGTGGCGTCATGGTATCAGGCCCGCCACTGGATGACCTGAGTGCCATACCCCCGTTTGACTGGAGCGTTGGATGCGTCAGCTGGCGAGATACCTTGTGTGCATGCTGGTGGCCATGACCGTGACTCCGGCGATGGCTGGCGGTGACCGGGCCGGAACCTGGTGTGAACCTGGCGGTGAGCGCGTGCAGGATGCCGCCCTGTACCGCGATCTGGCCCGGCAGGACGTGATTCTGCTGGGGGAGCGTCACGACCGCATGGAGCACCACCGCTGGCAGTTGTCCACCATTGCGCAGTTGCGCGCACATCGAAATGACCTGGTCATTGCCCTGGAGATGCTGCCGCGCCAGGCGCAGCCGGCGCTGGATGGCTGGCTGGACGGTGAGTTGGACGAGGATGCGTTTCTGGCGGCCAGCGACTGGTACACCCACTGGGGCTACCACCCGGACCTGTACCTGCCCATCCTCCATTTCGCGAGACTGCACGGTATCCCGTTGCGGGCCGTGAATCTGGACCGATCACTGGTGCAGCGCATCGGTGCCGAGGGCTGGGAGGCCGTTCCCACCGATGAGCGCTACGACGTGGGACCGGCGTCAGCACCGGCGGATGAGTACCGTGAACGCCTGCAGGCATCCTTCGAAGGGCACGCCCAACGCGGCATGGGAGGATCAGCGGAGGCCTTCGTGCGGGCGCAGCTGGCCCGCGATCGCGCCATGGCGGAGGGTGTCGTGTCCGCTCTGGATGCCGGTGATGAACCGCCGCTGGTGGTGCTGCTGGCCGGCAGTGGGCACATGGAATACGGCCACGGCGTGCCGGAGCAACTACGGGATCTCGGCATCGATGACGTTGCGGTGCTGTTGCCACGGGATTCCGGTGCGGCGTGTGCGTCCCTGGAACCGGACCTGGCGCGAGCAGCCTTCCTGCTGAGCGGAGACCAGCGCCATGAGCTGCAGGTCGTGCGCCTGGGTGTGGTGCCCGAGGACGGGGACGACGGGGTGTATCTGTCTCATGTGGCCGAGGATTCCGTCGCTGCAGCCGCGGAACTTCGGGACGGCGACGTCATTGTCCGGGCCGCGGGGCGGGAGTTGCAATCCGCGGACCAGCTACGCCGGCTGGTGCATCAGCAGAATCCCGGAACCTGGATGCCGTTGACGCGCCTGCGTGACGGCGAGGAAACCGAAGTCATTGCCCGGTTCCCCGCCACGCGGCGTGACTGATTCCGCGGCATCGAGTGCCCGGTCGACGCCGCTTAGCAGCCGGAGGGCTGGGTCCGCGGAGCCTCGTCACCGAAGAACCAGGGCCGCAGCTTCACCCCCGCCATGTTGCCGAGGAAGCCGAATATCATCCACACCCAGCCGTGCAGGCTGCCGGAGGCAATGCCGCTGAAATAGGCGCCGATGTTGCAGCCGAATGCCAGCCGCGCGCCGTAACCCAGCAGAATCCCGCCAATTATGGCGGCCAGTAGCGGCCGGAAAGGGATGCGCAGACTCGGAGCGAAGCGTCCGGCCAGGGATGCAGCGATCAGCGCGCCCAGGATCAGGCCGAAGTTCATCACCGACGTCACGTCCTGGAAGACGCTGGCCTGCAGGGCCTGGGCGTTGTGGGGCAGTTGCCAGTACTCCCAGTGGCCCACCTGGATTCCCACTGCCTCGAAGGCATTGGCACCCCAGAGTGCGAAGGCCGCGGTAATGCCCCATGGTCTGCCGGCCAGAATCAGCGTGATGAAATTGAGCACGGCCAGGGCCACGGCCCCCCAGATCAGCGGCCACGGGCCACGCAGGAACCGGGTCCAGCCGGCACGCTCCGCGGCAGCAGGCTGTTCGAGACCCCCGTGGCGGCGCTTCTCCAGCAGCACCGTCAGGCCGTAGATGGCGGCGAACAGCGCGAAACTCAGCGCCAGCCCGCCGCTCAGCCCCAGACTGTTGACCACGGAGACGGCATCGAAGGCGGGCTGGTCCCACCACCAGTGCACGTGGTGTGTGGCGACCACCGAGCCGAGAATGAAGCCGATGAGAGTCACCACCATGCGCATGTTGCCGCCGCCGGCGGTGAATAGCGTGCCTGACGCGCAGCCGCCGCCCAGCTGCATACCAACACCGAACAGGAACGAGCCGACGACGACGGCCACGCCGATGGGCGCGACAAAACCGTAGACGTTGTTGCCGAAGATGGACCCCGCTTCCAGAACCGGGAAGAACAACGCCACGGCAATTGCCAGCATGATCATCTGGGCACGCAGCCCGCGACCGCGCCGGTCAGTGATGAACACGCGCCAGGCCGAGGTGAAGCCGAATGCCGCGTGATAAAGCGCCACACCGAGCAGCCCACCCACCAGGAACAGCGCCGCCTGGTTGACGCCGATGCTCTGGCCGAAATAGAGCAGCCCGACGATCACCAGGGCCGCAGCAATCCAGCCGGCAAGATTCATGCCCCCCGGGCGACCAGCGATGGATGCGGACAGTGCTGCCATGTCTTCAAGTGCTCCTGGAAAATGGGGAACCAGCGGCGAAGAGTCTAAACAATGGCCTGCGGGCGCGGGAAAGAGTGTTTCCGCATATGTTTAGAACGCCGTTATGGCACCGGCCCGGTGTCCCGCGCCCCGGTCAGCCGCCCGCCGCGACCGCGCCGTCCGGCATGGCGAGTTCCGCGAACCGGCGCAGTGAGTCCAGGCGTGCCGCCGGGTCGTGGACATCGGTGGTGATGATGAGCTCGTCGGCGCCGGTGCTGGCGAGAAACGCGTCGACCTGGTCCGTGACCGTCCCGGCGGCCCCGAAGGCGCTGGCGCTGAGCGTGGCTTCCACCATCGCCTTCTCCTGGCGTGACCAAAGCGCCTCCATGTCCGGCACCGGCGGCTGCAGTCGGCCGCGCTGGTTGCGCACCATGCGCAGGAAACGCTGGCGGATGGACGTGGCGAGATGCTCCGCTTCAGCGTTCGTGTCAGCCACGATGACATTCATGGCCACCATGGCGTGCGGCCGTTCCAGCACCTCCGAGGGCCGGAAGACCTCCCGGTAAAGGGCCAGCGCCTCATGGACATGCCGGGGTGCGAAATGGCTGGCAAAGGCGAAGGGCAGACCCAGCTGACCGGCCAGCTGGGCGCTGTAGCCACTGGAGCCCAGCAGCCAGACGGGGATGTGATCCAGGCCCTGGCCCGGAATGGCGCGGACCCGCTGGCCATCCCGTGCCGGCGCCAGATAGCCGTGCAACTCCGCCAGCAGTTCGGCGAAATCCGGTTCCAGGCTGGCATTGGCGCCGCGCAGGGCGCGGGCCGTGACGCCGTCGGTGCCGGGTGCCCGCCCGAGCCCCAGATCGATACGCCCCGGGTAGAGTGTCTCCAGGGTGCCGAACTGTTCCGCCACCACCAGCGGCGCATGGTTGGGCAGCATGATGCCGCCGGAGCCGACGCGGAGGCGGGTGGTCTTCCCTGCGACATGGCCGATGAGCACCACCGTGGCGGCACTGGCGATGCCATCCAGATTGTGGTGCTCTGCCAGCCAGAGCCGGTGAAAACCGAGTCGGTCCGCCTCCTGCGCGAGGTCGACGGTGCGGGCAAAGGCGTCCGCCGGCGAACCGCCTTCAACAATGGATGCCAGGTCGAGGATGGAAACCGGGATGTCACCGAGTCGACTCATTGCGGTGTTGCTCCAGCGTGCGGGGATGGCAGGTAGCGCGTCGCCACCGCGGCGACGGCGATGATGATGCTGGTGGACAGCACCATGACTGTCCAGCCGTAGCCGGCATACAGGATACCAGGCAGCCAGGCTCCCAGGGTGCCCCCGGCGTAGTAGGAGGCGATGTAGAGCCCGTTGACCACGCCGCGCCGGTCCGGCGCCAGGGCGTTCACCACCCCTGGCGCGGTGCCGTGCACCAGGAACATGCCGGCACAGAACAGGAACATGGCGGCGAAGACCAGCCACAGAGCCGGCAGCAGGAACAGCAGGGTTCCGGCCAGGAAAACGCCCAGGCCGAGCTGGATGCTGCGGCGCTGACTGCCGGTCCACACGGTGATGCGGCCGGAGGCCAGCGCCACGACAATGCCCATGAGATAACCCGCGTAGAGCAGGGCGATGGTGTCCTCCCCGGTCCCTGGCGCCAGCGCCACGGTCCGGAAAGGCAGGTAGGTGAGCAGTGCCGCGAACACGAAGAACACGCTGAAGCCCATGAAACAGGTGCTGGCCACGCCGGGGCGGATCAGCACCGCACGGCAGTCCCGCCAGCCAATGCGGGTACTGCTTGCCGGCGGATCACTCCCCAGCCGCAGAATCAGGGGTGCGGCCAGAAGCAGTGCCAGGCCCAGCAGCCAGAACGACGCCTGCCACTGCCAGTGGGCGGCGATCACCCCGGCCAGCAAGCGGCCCAGGAACCCGCCCAGAACCGTCGCCGCAACATAGGTCGCCATGGTGCGGGCCAGGTCCCGGGCCGGAACGCGGCCGGCGATGAACGTCATCAGGGCCGTCATGGCAGCCGGGATCAGCAGCCCCTGGCCGATGCGGGCCGCCAGTTGCAGATTGAAGTCGGGCGCCACGGCGAATGCGATCTGGCTCAGCCCCAGCAGGGCGGTGGCCACCGCCAGAACCCGGCGGGCGCTGAGCCGCTCGAGGACCAGCCCGTAGAGGATCGGGGCGATGCTCAGGGGCAGCAGCGTCGCCGTGATCAACAGCGCGGCGCGGCTCTCGCCGATGTCGTGCAGGGTGGCCAGCAGAGGCAGCAGCGGCTGAGGCGCGTACAGGGCACAGAAGACCAGGACCGTAACCAGCAGCAGCAGGGGCATCAGCGCGGTCCGGAGAACGTCTTCACGTAAGAAGTCGCGTTAGGATGTCTTCGTAAATCACCGACAATACGTCAAGATCGTCCGCGGTGACACGCTCGTCCACCTGGTGAATGGTCGCGTTCAGCGGGCCGAGCTCGATGACCTGGGCGCCCGTGGGCGCGATGAAGCGCCCGTCCGAGGTGCCGCCGCCGGTGGACAGCACCAGACTGCGGCCGGTGACGTTGGCGACGGCCTCCCGCGTCGCCTCCACCAGGGCGCCGGATTCGGTGACGAAGGGGCGCGCCGAGAGCTGCCAGTCCAGATGGTAGTCCACGCCATGGTGGTCCAGAATCGCCTCGACACGTTGCTGCAGGCTTTCCGGTGTACTCTCCGTGCAGAAGCGGAAGTTCAGCAGCAGCTCCAGGGCGCCCGGGATCACGTTGGTGGCACCCGTTCCGGCGCGGAGGTTGGAGACCTGGAACGTGGTCGGCGGGAAGCTTTCGTTACCGGCGTCCCAGGTGGTGGCCACCAGTTCGGCCAGGGCGGGCGCCAGGCTGTGGACCGGGTTCACCGCCTTGTCCGGGTAGGCAACGTGGCCCTGGACCCCGTGCACGGTGAGGGTGCCGTTGAGGGAGCCCCGGCGGCCGTTGCGGGCGGTGTCGGCAATCTGGCGGTCGCTGGTGGGTTCACCCACCAGACACCAGTCCATGGCTTCGCCGCGGGCCTGGAGGGTGTCCACCACCCGGGCCGTTCCGTCCCGCGCCGGCCCTTCCTCGTCGCTGGTGAGGAGCAGGGCGATGGAGCCCCGATGCTCCGGGTGTGCCGCCACGAAGCGTTCGCAGGCGGTGACGAACGCCGCCACGCTGCCCTTCATGTCGGCCGCCCCGCGGCCGTAGAGCAGGCCGCCGCGGAGCGCCGCGGCGAAGGGCGGCGCCGACCAGTCCGCTTCCGGCCCGGTGGGCACCACGTCCGTGTGACCGGCGAAGGTAAACACGGGGCCGGTGTCTCCACGACGACTCCAGAGATTCTGCACCTCGCCGAAGGGCAGCCAGTCGGCCCGGAACCCCAGCGGCGCCAGGCGCTCCTGGATCAGGGCCTGACAGCCGCCGTCCTCGGGGGTCACGGAGGGCCGGGTGATGAGTTCCCGGGCCAGGGCCACGGTGGCGGATTCGCTCACGCCGCGCCTCCGCCGAACCGCTCGGCGTACTCGGCCTCCCGGAACCCCACCACCACGTCACCGCCGTCTTCCAGCACCGGGCGGCGGATCAGGTTCGGCCACTCCTGCACCAGCGCCACCGGCGCGGTATCCACCCGGGCGCGGTCCGCGTCACCGAGTTTCCGCCAGGTGGGGCTGCGCCGGCTGATGACCTGCTCGGCGCCCAGGGTCTGCAGCCAGTGCTGCACGCGCGCCTCCGGTACGCCGTCGCGGCGGAAATCGTGGAAGCCCGCCTCGATGCCGGCAGACTCCAGCCACTTCAGGGCCTTGCGGCAGGTGTCGCAGTTGCGGATCCCGTAGAGCATGACCATGGTTCAGGGCCTCAGCAGTTCGTTGATACTCACCTTGGCGCGGGTCTTCTCGTCCACCTGCTTGATGATGACGGCGCAGTACAGCGAATGGGTGCCATCGCTGGATGGCAGGTTGCCCGGAACCACCACGGCGCCCCTGGGCACCCGGCCGCTGGTGACCTCACCGGTTTCACGGTTGTAGATCTTGGTGCTCTGGCCGATGAACACGCCCATGGAGATCACGGCGCCTTCCTCCACGATCACCCCCTCGACGATCTCGGAGCGGGCACCGATGAAGCAGTTGTCCTCGATGATCACCGGGTTGGCCTGCAGCGGCTCCAGCACGCCGCCGATGCCGGCACCGCCGGAGAGATGAACGCCCTTGCCGATCTGGGCGCAGGAACCCACGGTGGCCCAGGTGTCCACCATGGTGCCCTGGTCGACGTAGGCGCCGATGTTCACGTAGGAGGGCATCAGCACCGCCCCGGAGGCGATGTAGGAGCCCCGCCGGGCCACCGCCGGCGGTACCACGCGGACACCGCCGGCCTGGAAATCCTGGCTGTTGTAGTCGGTGTACTTGAGCGGCACCTTGTCGTAGAAGTTCACGGCACCGGTGCGCATGACTTCGTTGTCGTGCAGGCGGAACGACAGCAGCACGGCCTTTTTCAGCCACTCGTTGACCACCCAGTCGCCGTCGCGTTTCTCTGCCACCCGGGCCTCGCCCCGGTCCAGCATCATGACGGCGCGTTCCACGGCGTCCACCACCTCCGGGGATGCGGTGCGCGGGCTGATTTCGGCGCGCTGTTCGAAGGCGTTCTCGATGATGGAGCGGATCTGGTCCATGGGTCGCGGTCCTCTCGGATTGTCTGGATTTTCGATTGTGGTGCCCGGCGACGCGGCAACGGCACCATGGTGGACGTAAACGTCCACCCTACGGGGTCAGGGTCTCGACGAAGCGGCGGATACGCTGCATGGCCTCTTCGCATTCGGCCTCTTCCGCCACCAGTGCCATGCGGACGTGTCCGGCGCCGGGGTTGACCCCGTCAACCTCCCGGGAAAGATAGCTGCCCGGGAGGACCCGCACGTTTTCCTGTTCGTAGAGCGCCCGCGCGAAGGTGACATCGTCGATGGGCGTCCGCGGCCACAGGTAAAAGCCGGCATCGGGGCGGTTGACGTCCAGTACGGGTTGCAGCGCCGCCAGGGCGCGGTCGAACTTGTCGCTATAGCGGCTGCGATTATGCACCACATGTGCCTCGTCGTCCCAGGCGGCGCGACTGGCTGCCTGGGTCTGCAGGGGCATGGCGCAGCCCTGGTAAGTCCGGTACTGCAGGAAGGCGCGCAGCAGCCCCGCATCACCGGCGACGAAGCCGGAGCGCAGGCCGGGGGCATTGGAGCGCTTGGACAGGCTGTGGAACACCAGGCAGCGGCGGAAGTCGCGGCGGCCCATGGCCGCGCAGACCTCCAGCAGCCCCGTGGGAGCCTGCTCTTCGTCGGGGTACAGTTCGCTGTAGCATTCGTCGCTGGCAATGACGAAGTCGAAGCGGTCGGCCAGCTCGATAAGCTGTCGCTGCCAGGCGGCCGGCAGGACCGCGCCGGTGGGGTTGCCGGGGGAGCAGATATAGATCAGTTCGCACGCCTGCCAGGTCTCCTCCGGTACGGCGGCGAGATCCGGAAGATAGCCGTCGGCAGCACGGGTCGCCAGGTAGTACGGCTCAGCGCCGGCGATCAGTGCCGCGCCTTCGTAGATCTGGTAGCAGGGGTTGGGCATCAGCACGCGGGCGCCCGGGGCCCCGGAGAGCACCGTCTGCGCAATGGCGAACAGGGCTTCACGGGTGCCGGCCACCGGCAGGACGTGCTGGTCGGGGTCCAGGACCCCGTCGGCGATGCCGAACCGTTGCCGGAGCCAGGCGCAGATGGTCTGCCGCAGGGCCGGAGTGCCACCGGTGGCGGCATAACCGCCCAGGCCGTCCAGGTTGTCGGCCAGGGTGTCGCGGATCACCCGCGGAGTGGCATGGCGGGGTTCGCCGATGCCGAGGTTGATGGGGGGCAGATCCGCCGGCGCACAGTCGCTCAGCAGGGCATTGAGACGCTCAAAGGGATAGGGCTGAAGGGCACGCAGTCGCGGATTCATTGCGGCTTCCGTCGTTACAGGCCGGTGGCCTGCTCGGCCAGGTTCTCGTCCTCGCCCAACAGCTGGAGCAGGGTCTCGCGGATGGCGTCGAACTGCTCCTGGCGCTGCAGGGGTTCGTTGTTCTGGTCGGTGATGAAGAACACGTCCTCGGCCTTGGCGCCGATGGTGGCGATCTTGGCATTCTGCAGGCGCACGCCGCAGCGGGCGAAGGTGTAGCCGACCCGGGCCAGCAGTCCGGGCCGGTCGGCGGTGATCAATTCCAGCACCGTGCGATCGTTGCCCGGATCCTCGACGAAGCTGATCCGGGTGGCGATGTTGAAGTGCTGCACCTTGCGGGGCACCGGCCGCCGCGACGGTGCGGTGAGATCGTCCTGGCTCAGGACCTCGCGCAGCCGGGCGACGATCTCCTCCTTGCGCCGTGCGTCCTGAATCGGATTGCCGTCATCATCCAGGACCAGATAGCTGTCCAGCGTGTAGCCGTTGCGGGTGGTGATGATGCGGGCGTCCTGGATGTTCAGGTTCAGCTGATCCATGGCGTACACCGTCAACGCGAACACGTGATCCTTGTCCTGGCTGTAGACGAAGGCCTCGGTGCCGCCCCGGGGGCCATGCCCGTCCAGCAGCACCAGGGGCAGATCACTGTCCCGGGTGTTGGCAATGGCCGCGGTATGCCAGGCGATCTCCTCCGCGGAGTAGCGCAGAAAATAGTCGTCGGTGAAATGCCGCCAGACGGATTTCACCGTCATGTGGTGCAGCCCCTTGACCTTCAGGCGCCGGCGCGCCTGGGTCTGGGTTTCGCGCACCAGTTCGTCGTTGTCGATGGGGTGCTCCAGCCCGCGACGCAGCGCCCGCTTCGCCAGGGTGTACAGCTCCAGCAGCAGGGCATCCTTCCAGGAGTTCCACATGTCCGGGTTGGTGGCCCGGATGTCGGCCACGGTGAGCAGGTACAGGTAATCCAGCCGTGTGCGATCACCCACCTGGTCGGCGAACTCGTTGATCACGTCCGGGTCCGAGATGTCCTTGCGCTGGGCGGTCATGGACAGCAGCAGGTGGTGGCGGACCAGCCAGGCCACCAGCCGCGCATCGTATTCACTGAGCCCATGCTTCTGGCAGAACGCGTAGGCGTCCTCGGCACCGAGCTCGGAATGGTCGCCGCCACGGCCCTTGGCGATGTCGTGGAACAGTGCTGCCAGGTACAGCAGGTCCGGTTTGGGCAGACGTTGCATGATGGTGTGGCAGAAGGGCAGTTCGGCAGCGTGCTCCGGCAGGGCGAAGCGGCGCAGGTTGCGCACCACGAACATGGTGTGGGAATCCACCGTGTAAACGTGGAAGAGATCGTACTGCATGCGCCCGGTGATGGCCCCGAACGCCGGGATATAGCGACCGAGCAGGCCATAGCGGTGCATGCGCCGCAGCTCGTGGGTGATCCCCCGGGGCTGGCGCAGGATTTCCATGAACAGGCTGCGACAGCGCAGATCCCCGCGGAAACGGTCATCGATCAGGTGGCGGTGGGCGCGGATCAGCCGGATGGTGGACGCACGCACGCCCTTGAGTCCCTGGTGCTGCTGCAGCAGCAGGAACACTTCCAGTAGGGCGAAGGGATAGCGCCGGAACACGTTGGGGTGAGTGACCTCGATGAAGCCCTTGCGCGACTGGAAGCGCTTGTTGATCAGCTGTGGCGGCTCGCGATCCTCGGCGTAGAGGATGACTTCCTGGTAGAGCTGCAGCAGCATCTCGTTGAGCCGCGAGAGCTCCATCACCGTGCGGAAGTAGCGCTGCATGAACTGCTCGACGCCCAGGGTGTGGTCCTGGTCGGTGTAGCCGAACTGGCGCGCCAGCGTGGCCTGGTGGTCGAACAGCAGGCGATCCTCCCGCCGGCCGGCGACCGTGTGCAGGGCGAAGCGGATGTCCCACAGCAGGTTCTGGCCGCTGATGAGATCTTCGTGTTCCTGTTCGGTAAGGAAACCCTGGTCCACCAGGTCGTAGAGCGTCTCGGCACCGAAGTGGCGCTTGGCCACCCAGCCCACCATGTGGATGTCCCGGAGGCCGCCGGGGCTCTCCTTGATGTTGGGCTCCAGATTGTAGGCGGTGTCGTGATACTTGGCGTGGCGCTGCAGCTGCTCGTTCCACTTGGCCTCGAAGAACGTGCGGCTTGGCCAGACCTGTTGCGGCCCCGTGGCGGTGCGCATGGCCTCGTAGAGCGCCTCCGGGCCCCGGAGCAGGCGCGACTCCATGAGATTGGTGGTAACAGTGATGTCGCGCTCCGACTCGGTGATGCAGTCATCCAGGCTGCGGACGCTGTGACCCACCTCCAGGCCGATGTCCCAGAGGAAGGTCAGGAACGCTTCAATGCAGCGGTCACGACCATCCAGCCCATGGTCATCCACCAGCAGCATCAGATCGATGTCTGAGCCTGGATGCAGCTCGCCGCGGCCGTAGCCGCCCACGGCGACCAGCGCGAGCCCGTCACAGGCCGCGTCCATGATGCGGTCCCAGGCGCGCTGGAGCAGCTGGTCGATCAGCCAGGCACGCAGCCCGACGAGGATGCGTGCCGGTGTGCCTTCCCGGAACCGCCCCATGAGAATGGCGTCGCCGTGCTCCCGGGCATCCCGGAAGACGCGCACCACGGCCTCGCCGTTGGCCAGCCGGCGCTCGAGGTCGTCGCCGTCGAACAGGACGGCGTCTGCTTCACTGGGGTAGGCGGAGGCCGAGTCCATCGGGATGATTACTCCGGGATGACTTCGTCGTGGCGCAGAGTCAACACTTCGTGGCCGTCATTGGTAACCAGGATGGTGTGCTCCCACTGAGCCGACAGGCTGCGGTCCTTGGTGATCACGGTCCAGTCGTCCTTGAGCAGGCGGGTTTCCTTGCGGCCGGCGTTGATCATCGGTTCGATGGTGAAGGTCATGCCCGCTTCCAGCGGCATGCCCGTGCCGGCAGTGCCGTAGTGAAGGACCTGGGGTTCCTCGTGGAATTCGCTGCCGATCCCGTGGCCACAGTACTCGCGGACCACAGAGTAGTTGTAGCTCTCGGCACAGGTCTGTATGGCAGCGCCGATGTCACCCAGGCGTGCGCCGGGGCGCACTGCGCGGATGCCTTCCCACATGGCTGCATGGGTCACGTCGCAGAGCCGGCGGCCGAGGATCGTCGCTTCACCCACATGGTACATGCGGCTGGTGTCGCCGTGATAGCCGTCCTTGATGACGGTGACGTCGATGTTGAGGATGTCCCCCTTCTTGAGCTTCTTCGGTCCGGGGATCCCGTGGCAGACCACGTGGTTCACCGAGGTGCAGATGGACTTCGGAAAGCCGCGGTAGTTCAGAGGAGCGGGCACCGCATCGTGCTTGTTCACGATGTAATCGTGGGCGATCCGGTCCAGCTCCTCGGTGGTGACCCCCGGGCGCACATGCTCCCCGAGCAGGCTCAGGACGTCCGCCGCCAGCTTGCCGGCAGCGCGCATTTTCTCGATTTCATCGGCGGACTTGATGGTGACCGTCATGGGTGCGAGGTGATCTCCCGTTGTCAGAATCGTAGGTTTTCCCGGCGTCCTCCGGGACGTCCGACGACCCGGAACCGGCGCCTTTCCGGCTGCTACGAAAGCGCTCTGTGGTGGGGTGCGAAATTGTCGCGGCAAGCGAGGTATGGTATAAAGCGCGCGCTTCACAGGCAAATGCCGGAAGTAAAAACCATGGCCGCCAGCGTGCGGCCGACTACACACCCGCATCGTCAAAACCGGTCCAGGGGGTTGCCCTTACGGGTTCCTGGCCGGGGTGCGGGGAGGCCCAAACCCGAAAAGGAGAATCCCATCATGGCCAACGTGTCCATGCGAGAAATGCTGGAGGCGGGTGTCCACTTTGGTCACCAGACCCGCTTCTGGAACCCCAAGATGGCGCCGTACATCTTCGGTGAACGCAACAAGATTCACATCATCAACCTGGAGAAGACGCTGCCGCTGTACCAGGATGCCCTGAATTTCATGGGCAAGCTGGCGGCCAACGGCGGCAAGATCCTGTTTGTCGGCACCAAGCGTGCTGCCCGGGATGCCGTGCGTGCCGAGGCGAAGCGCTGCAACATGCCGTATGTCGACCATCGCTGGCTCGGCGGCATGATGACCAACTTCCGCACCGTCAAGCAGTCCATCCGGCGGCTGAAGGATCTCGAGCAGCAGGAAGAGGACGGCACCTTCCGCAAGCTGGTCAAGAAAGAAGCCCTGGAGCTGACCCGGGAGAAAGACAAGCTCGACCGCTCACTGTCCGGTATCAAGGACATGGAGCGCCTGCCCGACGCCATGTTCGTGATCGACGTGGGCTACGAGAACATCGCCATCAAGGAAGCGCGGAAGCTCAACATCCCGGTGGTGGGCGTGGTTGATACCAACAACCCCCTGCAGGGCGTTGACTACGTCATTCCCGGCAACGATGACGCCATCCGCGCCATTCAGCTCTACACCCGCGGGGCGGCGGACGCCATCCAGGACGCCAAGGCCTCCTCGGTGAAGCCCGGTGCCAGCGAGAAGGATGATTTCGTCGAAGTGCAGGAGAGCCAGGATTCCCAGGAATCCGGTGCGGACGAAGGCGCCGCGGCGCAGTAGCAGGGCCTGGCGGGCGGCCAACGGAGTACCGGCCGCCCGCTGTGTGGATTGACGGGTCCGGAGCGCGCCCCCGGCGCAGCCCGGGCCGCGTGGTTACAGCGAACAGAGCAAGAGGACGGGAACATGGCGATTACAGCTGCCCAGGTGAAGGAGCTCCGTGAGCGCACCGGCTCCGGAATGATGGAATGCAAGAAGGCCCTGGTGGAGGCGGACGGCGACATTGACGCCGCCATCGAGGCCATGCGCAAGAAGGGCCTGGCCAAGGCCGAGAAGAAGGCCGACCGCGTGGCCGCGGAAGGCAAGATCGTGACCAAAGTCTCCGATGATGGTCGCCAGGGCGTGATCCTGGAGATGAACAGCGAAACGGACTTTGTCTCCGCCGGCGATGATTTCACCAACTTCGCCAACGCCGTGGCCGCCATCATTCTCGACAAGCAGCCCGCGGACGAGAACGCGCTGCTGGAGCTGGACTTCGACGGCGAGCGCGACGTGCACACCGCCCGGAAGGAGCTGGTGGCCAAGATCGGCGAGAACATCCAGCTGCGGCGCTTCCGTCTGTACAGCACCGAGTCCGGCCAGATTGCCCACTACCTGCATGGCGTGCGAATCGGCGTGATGGTGGAAATGGAAGGTGGCGATGCCCAGCTGGGTCGCGATATTGCCATGCACGTTGCCGCCAGCAATCCGGCAGCGGTGGACGAGAACGACATGCCGGCAGAGCTGCTCGAGAAAGAGCGCGCGATTCTCAAGGCCCAGGCCGAGGAGAGCGGCAAGCCGCCGGAGATCGTCGAGAAGATGCTCGACGGCCGGGTGAAGAAGTACCTCAAGGAGACGACGCTTCTCGGTCAGCCCTTCGTCAAGGATCCCGACCAGACCGTCGCCGAGCTGCTCAAGGCCGCCGGCGCCAAGGTCAAGCACTTCACCCGCTTCGAGGTCGGCGAGGGCATAGAGAAGCAGGAAGGGAACTTTGCCGACGAGGTGATGGCGCAGGTTCGCGGATCCTGAACGGGTGTGAGAGGATCACGGATCATGTCCAAGCCTGTCTACGGTCGCGTTCTCCTGAAGCTCAGCGGTGAAGGCTTGCTGGGTGATGCCGACTACGGTATCGATCCGGCGGTCAGCCGCCGCCTGGCCAGGGAGATCAGGGAGGTCCGCGAGGCCGGCGTGGAACTGGCCCTGGTCGTCGGCGGTGGCAATATCTTCCGCGGCGCAGGCCTCGCCGCAGCCGGCATGGACCGTGTGACCGCCGATCACATGGGCATGCTGGCGACTGTGATGAACGCGCTGGCCCTCCAGGATGCCCTGGAACAGGAAGGCGTGTTTACCCGGGTGATGTCCGCCATCAAGATCAACCAGGTCTGTGAGGACTACATCCGGCGACGCGCCGTGCGCCATCTTGAGAAAGGGCGTACCGTGATCTTCGCTGCGGGCACCGGTAATCCGTTCTTCACCACCGATTCGGCGGCCAGTCTGCGCGCCATCGAAGTCAATGCCGATATCATGCTCAAGGCGACCAAGGTGGACGGCGTGTATTCGGCGGATCCGGTACACGACCGGGAGGCATTGCGGTATCGTCGGCTGACCTTCGACGAAGTGCTGGATCGCAAGCTGTCGGTGATGGATGCCACTGCCATCGTGCTGTGTCGCGAGCACGGCCTGCCCATACAGGTGTTCGACATGACGCGCCCGGGTGCCCTGATGGATCTGGTGCTCGGGGGCGATGTGGGCACCATCGTCGAGAGAGGATGACAACCGTGATCGAGGATATCGAAAAGGACGCGCGCGAGCGGATGAAGAAGTCGGTGGAGTCGCTGCGCCAGGATCTGGTGAAGATCCGCACCGGCCGCGCCCACTCCAGCCTGCTCGACCACGTCATGGTCGAGTACTACGGCATGGAAGTGCCCATCAACCAGGTGGCCAACGTCAGCGCCAGTGATGCGCGTACACTGCTGGTGACGCCCTACGAAAAGGGCATGGGGCAGAAGATCGAGAAGGCCATTATCCAGTCCGATCTGGGCCTCAACCCTGCGTCACAAGGGGATGTGCTTAGGGTGCCCATGCCGGCGTTGAACGAGGAGCGCCGCAAGGAACTGGTGCGGTTCGTGCGCAACGAGGCCGAGCAGGCCCGGGTGGCAGTCCGGAACATCCGCCGCGATGCCAATGGCGATCTCAAGACCCTGGTGAAGGAAAAGGAAATCACGGAAGACGATCAGAAGCGTGGTGAGGAGCGGATCCAGAAGCTCACCGACCAGTTCGTCGCCCAGGTGGACGAGGCCCTGGAGCAGAAGGAACAGGAGCTCATGGCGGTCTGATCCTCGGGAGTTGGCCCGGGGCGAGCAACTCGGCCGGGGTTCCGGGCCCGCAATGCAGCCTGGAAGGCCCAAAGCGCGGCGGGAACGATGAGCGACGTATCAGCGGAAAGGAATGATCGCCGGCGGCATGTCCCGCGCCATATAGCCATCGTCATGGATGGCAACGGGCGCTGGGCCAAGGCACGGATGATGCCGCGCCAGGCGGGTCACCGTGCTGGCGCGGAATCCGTGCGCCAGGTCGTTGAAGCTGCCGGCAAGATGGGCGTGGAGGTCCTGACCCTGTTCGCCTTCAGCAGCGAGAACTGGTCTCGCCCGCAGGAAGAGGTGTCCGTGCTCATGGATCTGTTTCTCCGCACGCTGGAGAAAGAATCCGTGCGCCTGCACGAACACAACGTCCGCATCCGCATGATCGGGGACCGGGCTCGACTGTCGCGGCGTCTGCAGGAGCAGATGGCCTCCGCGGAGGCACTCACCGCCGACAACACCGGCCTGACCCTGGTCATTGCCGCAAGCTACGGCGGTCGCTGGGATCTGGCGAGGGCCGCGAGGCGCATGGCTCAGGACGCCCGTGACGGGCAGCTGGATCCGAATGAAATCAACGAACAATGCATGACGTCCTACCTGAGCCTGGATGGCCTGCCGGAACCGGATCTGCTGATTCGTACCGGGGGCGAGAAGCGCATCAGTAATTTCCTTCTCTGGCACCTGGCCTACGCAGAACTCCTGTTCGTGGACACTCTCTGGCCCGACTTCGGTACCGACGAGCTGCACGCCGCCGTGGATGCGTTTGCCGGTCGTGAGCGGCGCTTCGGCATGACCGCCGAGCAAGTGGAGCGAGTCGGCCGTGCTTAAGTGGCGGTGGATCACCGCCCTTGTCCTTTTGCCTCTGGTTCTGGGGGCGGTGTTCCTGCTCCCCAACGCCGGTTTTGCCCTGGTCATGCTGCTGGTTGTGGCCCTGGGGGCCTGGGAGTGGGCCGCATTGGCAGGCCTGCAGGAGCCGGGCCGCCGGGCGGGTTACGTGACCGCGGTGGTGGCGATCGCCGCAGGCACCTGGCTACTGTTTCCGTTTCCCCTCCTGACCGCCACGGTGCTCTCGCTGGGCGCCCTGGTGTGGTGCGTGCTGGCGGTGTGGCAGGTGCGTTTCGAGCTCGGCCGGGCGCGTGCGGACGCGGTGTCCGGGCTCTCCGGCATGGGTCTGGGCGTGCTTCTGCTGGTTCCGGCCTGGTTCGCGCTGGTGTGGATGCACGACCGTCCTGACGGCCCCTGGGTGGTGGTCGTGGTGCTGGTGCTGACCTGGGCAGCCGACGTCGGCGCTTTCTTTGCCGGGCGCTGGTTCGGGCGGCGCCGGCTGGCGCCAAGGACGAGCCCCGGCAAGACCCAGGAGGGCGCCATGGGCGGCCTGGTGCTGGCGGTCGTGCTGGTCTGGGGCATGAGCGTAGTGTTGCCGGTGTACCTGCCCGGTTTCGGGGCGTTGGCCGTGCTGGCCCTGGTGACCGTGGCCGCCTCGATCCTCGGTGACCTG
Organism: Aquisalimonas sp. 2447; assembly: GCF_012044895.1. Classification (NCBI taxonomy): domain Bacteria; kingdom Pseudomonadati; phylum Pseudomonadota; class Gammaproteobacteria; order Chromatiales; family Ectothiorhodospiraceae; genus Aquisalimonas; species Aquisalimonas sp. 2447. Next base: position 2,221,994 of record NZ_CP050695.1, on the reverse strand, counting down.
TTCGAGAGCATGATCAAACGCCTGCGTGGCGTGAAGGATAGCGGTACGCTGCTGCCGGGCCATGGCGGCGTGCTGGACCGGATTGATTCCCTGACCGCCACCGCGCCGGTGTTCGCAGCGGGGCTGGTATGGCTGTAACCACCGTCTCGGTTCTCGGTGCCACGGGGTCCATTGGCACCAGTACGCTGGACGTACTGCGGCGGAACCCCTATGCCTTTAGGGTGGTCGCCCTCACCGGGCACGGCAATGTGGACCTGCTGGAGTCGCAGTGTCGGGAATTCGCGCCGGAACTCGCCGTGGTCGCCGATGCCGAGCGTGCCGCGGACCTGCGTCAGCGCCTTGCCGGCGCCGGACTTCCCACGGAGGTGGATTACGGAGCGCAGGGCCTGGATGCAGCCGCCGGCGCCGACGCGCAGATTACCGTGGCGGCCATCGTCGGTGCCGCAGGGCTTCGCCCCACGCTCACTGCCGTGGCCAGGGGGCGGCGTATCCTGCTGGCCAACAAGGAATCACTGGTCATGGGCGGGGCATTGTTCATGGCCGCGGTGGAGCGTAGCGGCGCCGAGCTGCTGCCGGTGGATAGCGAGCACAATGCCATTTTCCAGTGCCTGCCGGGGAACTTTTCCCGTGGGCGGCTCGTCGATAGCGGAGTAAGCCGCGTCGTGCTCACGGCATCCGGAGGGCCATTCCGGGACTGGGCAGCCGATGCGCTGGAGGGAGTCACGCCGGAGCAGGCCTGTGCGCACCCCAACTGGAGCATGGGTCGGAAGATCTCGGTGGATTCGGCAACCCTGATGAACAAGGGGCTGGAGGTGATCGAGGCCGCGTGGCTGTTCGGTGTCGAACCGGCGCATCTGGACGTGGTCATTCACCCCCAGAGCATCGTGCATTCATTCGTGGAGTATGCTGACGGTTCCATGCTGGCCCAACTGGGAAATCCGGACATGAGAACGCCCATTGCCCACGCGCTGGCCTGGCCGCGACGTATCCCGGCCGGTGTGCCGCCGCTGGACCTGGTGCGGCTCGGGCAGCTTGAGTTTCGCGCACCGGATACGACGCGCTTCCGTTGTCTGGATTTTGCCTTCCGCGCCCTGCGGGAGGGCGGCGCCAGCGGAGCGATACTGAATGCAGCCAACGAAGCTGCCGTGGAGGCGTTTCTGCAACATCGCATGCCCTTTACCCGGATCGCGGACATCATCGCCGCTGCCCTGGACGAATTCGGCGGGACCGACGCGGCGGACCTGGATGCTCTCCTTGCCCTGGATCGGGACGTGCGCAGTCGGGCGCGGGCCATGATCGCGCAGTGCGCCGGAGGCGTGCAGTGAGCGGAGTCGGCGTCAGCGTACTTGCCTTCCTGGTTGCCATCGCCATCCTCGTGGCCTTCCACGAATTCGGCCACTACTGGACCGCCCGGCGCCTGGGCGTGAAGGTACTGCGCTACTCCATCGGCTTCGGCACGCCGTTGCTTAGCTGGCGGCGTGGTACCGACCAGACGGAATACGTCATCGCCGCCATCCCTCTGGGTGGTTACGTCAAGATGCTGGACGAGCGTGAAGCCCCGGTGGCAGATGACGAGCGACACCGTGCCTTCAACGTGCAGCCGCTGTGGCGCCGAACCCTGATTGTTCTGGCGGGGCCGGCGGCCAACTTCCTGCTTGCCATCGCCGTCTACTGGTTGCTGTTCGTCGTCGGAACGCAGGAGCTGCGGCCGGTGATCGGTCCGGTGGAGCCGGAAACGCCGGCTGCGGAAGCCGGTCTTCAGGAGGGCGACGAGATCCTGGCCCTGGAGGGGCGCCGCACACCGGCCTGGGATCGCGTGCTCATGGAATTCATGGAGGGCGGGCTGCGTGGCCAGGTGGTCGACGTGCAGGTACGCACCGAGGACGGCCGTGAGACGGTGCGGGAAATGGATCTCGGCGGTCTGCCCCGGCTTGGCGATGATCCGGACCTGTTGCGGGTGATCGGTCTGCAGCCCTGGCAGCCGCGTATCGACGCGCGTGTGGGTGAACTCATCGACGGGGGGGCTGCCGCTCGCGCGGGGTTGCAGCCGGGTGATACGGTTACGGCTGTTTCCGGGGAACCCGTGGAGCAGTGGCGGGATCTGGTCGCAGCCCTGAACGATCGTGCCGGCGAGAGCGTCACGCTTGCCGTAGAACGCGATGGTGCGAGTCGCGAGGTGGATGTCGAGCTGAACCCGGCGGGCTCCGATCGCGGAGTCCTCGGTGTGCGACCGGACATCGAGCCCGACGCCTTCGCGCACATGTTCCATACGGTGCGCTACGGCCCGGTGGAATCCGTGAGCGAGGCCGTCCAGAACACCTGGCAGACCGGTGTGCTCACCGTGCAGGTGCTGGGCAAGATGCTCATCGGGGAAGCGTCATTGAAGAATCTCAGTGGCCCCATCAACATTGCGCAGTATGCCGGGGATACCGCATCCACCGGCCTGGTTCCGTTCCTGAAATTCCTGGCGCTGATCAGCATCAGTCTCGGCGTCATTAATCTGCTTCCGATCCCCATCCTGGACGGCGGCCACCTTATGTACTTCGCCGCCGAGGCGATCAAGGGCAGCCCGGTCTCCGAGCAGGCCCAGGCCATCGGTCAGCAGATCGGGATACTTATGCTGATCCTGCTCATGGGATTAGCGTTTTACAACGATATCGCCCGGCTTCTCGGTTGACCGGTTCCTGATTCGACAACACTGAAAAAGACTGACTTATGCGCAGACTCGTAGTTGCCGTTGCCCTGTGTGTCGCCGTGGTCGCTCCGGTGCAGGCCTTCGAAGCGTTCACCGTGGAAGACATCCGGGTCGAAGGGCTGCGTCGCATCGCGCCCGGCACGGTGTTCAATTATTTTCCCATTTCCACCAACGATAACGTCGACCGGCAGTTGGCGGCCGAAGGTGTGCGCGCGCTGTATGACACCGGCTTTTTCCAGGATGTGGAACTGCAGCGGGACGGCAACGTCCTTGTGGTCAACGTCGTGGAGCGGCCGTCGGTGGCGGAAATCGAGATCACCGGCAACAGCGCCATTCCCACGGATGCGTTGATCCAGGCCATGCGGGACTCCGGGCTTGCCGAGGGCGAAACATTCAACCGGGCGCTACTGGAGGGCATTGAACGGGAACTGCGGCGTCAGTATTTCGGCCAGGGTCGCTATGACGTGGAAGTCGAGAGCACCGTCTCGCCCCTGCAGCGCAACCGGGTGGCCATCCGGATCGATATCGACGAAGGGCGGACGGCGCGGATCCGCGATGTCCATTTTGTCGGCAATGAGGCGTTCAGCGACCGGGAACTGGCGGGTGTGTTCAACCTGGGACCGCGCCCCTGGTACCTGCCGTTCTCCCGCCGCGACCGGTACTCCCGCGAGGCGCTGGGCGGTGACCTGGAGAACCTGCGCTCGCATTACATGAATCGCGGTTATGCCGACTTCAGTCTGACCTCCAGCCAGGTCTCCCTGACCCCGGACCGCAGCGGCATTTATGTCACGGTCAACCTGGACGAAGGCGAGGAATACCGCCTGGGCGAGGTGCGCATCGTCGGTGACACCATTGTCGAACGCGAGGAAATGCAGGAGCTCCTGGGGGTGGAGGAGGGGGATCGCTTCTCCCAGCAAGAGATCACCGCCGGCGCCAGCAATATCCGCGAGCGGCTGGGTGTCGAGGGCTACGCCTTCGCCAACGTCAATCCGGTGCCGGATATTGATCGTGATAACCAGACCGTGGATCTGACCTATTACGTGGATCCGGGCAACCGGGCATACGTCCGTCGGCTGAACATCAGTGGCAATTTCCGCACCGATGACGAAGTCATCCGGCGGGAAATGCGGCAAATGGAGGGGGGCTGGTATTCATCGGAGAACATTGCAACGTCGCGGCGGCGCCTGAACCAGCTCGGCTTCTTCGAGCGCGTGGATATCGAGACGCCGCAGGTGCCCGGCGAACAGGACCAGATCGACGTCAACGTGGACGTCACCGAAGGCCTGTCCGGCAGCCTGCAGGCCGGCATCGGCTACGGCAGCGGCCAGGGCATGCTGCTGAACTTCTCGGTGGCCCAGGATAACGTCCTGGGCACCGGGGACCGCATGATGCTGGCGCTGAACAACAGCCGCGTGAGCTCGCTGTACCGTCTGACCTACACCGACCGTTATTACAATGTCGACGGCGTGACCCGCTACTTCAATGCCAGTCTGCGGGAGACGGACGCCCGCCGGGCGCGGTTGTCCGACTACGGCGTGCGGCAGGGGAACCTGGATGTCGGCTTCGGTATCCCGCTGAACGAGCAGGATGAGGTCCGCATCGACGTGGGTTACGAGGACCTGCGGCTTAACCTGGGGTCCCAGGCCACCGAGGACCAACAGGATTTCGTCGACGAGTTCGGCGACCACTACATCAACTACAAGACCGAGCTGAGCTGGACGCGGAACACCTTCGATCGTCGCGTGTTCCCCACCAGCGGGGCACGCCAGTCCGTGGGTCTGGAACTGGCCCTGCCGGAAAGCGATCTGGAGTACTACAAGGCCCGTTACAGCCAGCAGCGCTACTTCCCGCTGGCCGAGGACTGGTCACTCTCTCTCCATGGGCGGGTCGGCTTTGGTGAAGGCTACGGGGATACCAGCCGGCTGCCGTTCTTCGAGAACTTCTTTGCCGGCGGTATCAACTCCGTGCGGGGTTACCGGGCCAGTTCCCTGGGCCGGCGCGGGGCGGATGACCGTCCCACCGGTGGTAACCTGAGAACCGTGGCCAACGCCGAACTGTTTTTCCCGATGCCGTTCGTGGACTCGGACGCGGTTCGGTTCTCCACCTTCGTGGACGGTGGTCAGGTCTACGACACCCGCCGGGATGAGTCCATCCGGCTGGATGACTGGCGCTATTCCGCGGGCGTGGCCTTTACCTGGATGTCGCCCCTGGGCGCATTGACAATGAGCCTGGCCGAACCGTTTAATGACGGGCCCGAAGACGACCTGGACCGGTTCCAGTTCTCACTCGGCCAGTTCTTCTAGGCGCCCGCCGGCTGACGCCCGATCTCGTGCCGGCATCGCCAGGATAGAGAGTTCTGATGAACAAATTGCATTCCTTGCTGGTGGCGGTGGTGCTCGCGGCGGTGACCGGCGTGGCCGTGGCCGAGAGCAAGATCGGTTTCGTCAACGCCGGTCGGGTGACCTCCGAGGCACCCCAGGCCGATGCCGCCCGCGCCAACCTGGAGGAGGAGTTCGGACCCCGGGACCGGGCCATCTCCGAAGAGCGTGACGCCCTGCGTGAGCTGGAAACGCAGCTCAACCGTGATGGTGCGGTAATGAGCGAGGATGAACAGCAGCGGCTGCAGAGGGATCTTGTGGCGCGCCAGAGGGAGCTGCGGCGTGCCGAAGAGGAGTTCCGGGAAGACTTCAACATGCGGCGCAACGAAGAACTGGGTCGATTGCAACGGCGTATCGTGGACACCATCAACGATCTCGCCGAAGCGGAGGGATTCGACCTGATCGTCAGTGAGGGCGTGATTTTCGCCAGCGATCGGGTGGACGTGACGGATCGCGTGCTGGAGCGCCTGCAGCAGGACTTCGAAGGCAACTGACGCCTGCGGACGGTAATCCCCGGGGCCGATCCATGCGCCAGTGAAGGCGCGGGATCGGCCCCGGTGCCATCGGGCGACAGGGATAGCCGGGCTAGGAGAGCGGGGGAGTAGGGGATCATGAAAGCGTTGGGTGAGCTGGCAGAGGCCCTGGGCGCGCAGCTCGTCGGGGATCCGGAGCACCAGGTCCGACGGGTGGCGTCGCTGGCGGAAGCTGGCGCCGACGCGGTCTCGTTTCTGGTGGACCGGCGCTATCGCAAGCACCTGCAGCAGACAGCGGCCGGTGCAGTCATTGTGACGGCGGATGACGCCGACGCCGTGACTGGCAATGCCCTGGTGTCCGAGAACCCCCACCTGACCTTTGCCCGGGCCGCACAGCTGCTTTACCCGGAACCCCGCGAGCCCGGCCGGGATCCAGCCGCCATCATTGCGGCATCGGCAAGCGTTGCGACGGATGCCACCATTGGCCCGCGTGCCGTCATCGAGGACGGCGCGGTGATCGGTCACCGCGTGGTGGTGGATGCTGGTGTGGTCATCGGCGCTGGTGTGCGGATTGGCGACGATTGCGTCATCCGCGCCGGAGCAGTGATTGCAGCGGACTGTCAGCTGGGTCGCAACTGCCGTATCCAGTCTGGTGCCGTCATCGGTTCCGATGGCTTCGGCTTTGCCCGCGACGGTCGCCGCTGGGAGCGCGTACCGCAGGTGGGTGGCGTGGTCATCGGTGACGACGTGGATGTCGGCGCCAACACCACCATCGACCGCGGTGCCATCGGCGACACGGTGATCGGCGACGGCGTCAAGATCGACAACCTGGTGCAGATCGCGCACAACGTCCACATCGGCGCGCATACTGCCATGGCGGCCGCCGTGGGGGTGTCGGGTAGCACCTACATTGGCAGCTATTGCACGATTGCGGGTATGGTCGGCATCGCCGGTCATCTGGAGATCGCCGACAATGTGCACATCACCGGACTGACGCAGGTGACCAAGAGTCTGCGTGAACCCGGAGTGTATTCGTCCGGGACGGGTGTGGAGCCGAACCGGAGTTGGCGCCGGAATGCCGCACGCTTCCATCAGCTCGACGACATGGCGCGCCGGTTGCGCGCCCTGGAGCGGCGGCTGGCGCCGGACAACGGCGATGACCCGGCGGCGTCGCAGGATGGACCCGCCACCGAACAACAGTGAATAAGGCACGAAGACGTTATGGACATCAATCGAATCAAGAATCTGCTGCCCCATCGCTATCCGTTTCTGCTGGTTGACAAGGTGGTCGACGTAGAACCGGGGGAGCGGCTGGTGGGGATCAAGAACGTCACCATCAATGAGCCGTTCTTTCAGGGGCACTTCCCGGTCAAACCGGTGATGCCGGGGGTGCTGGTCCTGGAGGCCATTGCCCAGGCCTGCGGTCTGCTGGCCTTCGAGACCGAAGGGCGCCACCCCGGGAGTGACACTCTTTTTTATCTGGTGGGGTTCGACAAGGCGCGGTTCAAGCATCCGGTGGAGCCGGGTGACCAGGTGCGTATCGAGGTCACCCTGGCGAAGGTGCGGCGCGGGATCTGGATGTTTTCCGGGAAAGCCACCGTCGACGGGGAGCTTGCCGCCGAGGCAGACATCATGTGCACCATGCGGGATGTGGAATCTTGATCGACCCCACGGCGCAAGTTGATCCGGCGGCGACGCTGGGGCACAACGTCCGCATTGGACCATACGCCATCATCGGGCCCCACGTGGAACTCGGGGATGACTGCGAAGTGGGCCCGCACGCCACCATTTTCGGCCCCACCCGCATCGGCAGGGGCAATCGGATTTTCCAGTTCGCCTCGGTCGGGGCGGAACCTCAGGACAAGAAGTTCGCCGGCGAAGAGACGTTGCTGGAGATCGGCGACGGCAACACCATCCGCGAGTTCGTCACCATCAACCGGGGAACCGTCCAGGATCAGGGCGTGACGCGGATCGGTAATGACAACTGGATCATGGCCTACGTCCACATTGCCCATGACTGCCGGGTGGGCCACCGGATCGTGTTCGCCAATGGCGCCTCGCTGGCCGGGCATGTCGACGTGGGGGATGACGCCATCCTCGGCGGATTCAGCCTGGTCCATCAGTTCTGCAGTATCGGCGCATATTGCTTCTCGTCCATGGGGAGCTGCATCAAGCAGGATGTGCCGCCCTTCGTGACCGTTGCCGGGAACCCCGCCACGCCCCATGGCGTCAACAGCGAGGGCCTGCGACGACAGGGCTTCGCCCGGGAAGATGTGCATGCCCTGCGGCGGGCCTACCGCATGCTCTACAAGTCCGGGCTGCGTCTGGAACCGGCGCTGGAACAGATCGACGAACTGGCCGCGAATCATCCGCCAGTGGCCCGGCTTGTCGCTTTCATTCGCGACAGTCGCCGCGGCATCGTGCGCTAACAGCGGAGCAGGGCCATGCGAGTCGGGATCGTTGCCGGCGAGATGTCCGGGGATTATCTGGGTGCCGGCCTGATGCGCGAGCTGCGCCGGCTGTACCCGGAGGCCCGGTTCGAGGGCATCGGCGGACGGCGCATGGAGGCAGAGGGCATGGCCAGCCTCTACCCGCTGGAGGCCCTGTCGGTCATGGGCCTGGTCGAGGTTCTGCGTCATCTCCCCAAGCTGCTGCTCATCCGGCGTGATCTGGTTCGGCGTTTCCGCCGGAACCCGCCGGACGTCTTCATCGGCATTGATGCCCCCGATTTCAATCTGCGTCTCGAGCAGCGTCTGCGGGAAGCGGGCGTCCCCACGGTGCATTACGTCAGCCCGACGGTCTGGGCGTGGCGGCAGGGACGGATTCGGCAGATCGCCCGGGCCGTGGATCGCATGCTCTGCATCTTCCCCTTCGAACGGGAATTCTTCCGCGACCATCAGGTACCTGCCCGGTTTGTCGGCCATCCGCTGGCGGACGAAGTGTCCATGGTGCCGGATCAGCGGGCCGCAAGGGCGGAACTGGGCCTGCCGGAGGAGGTGCCACTGGTGGCAGTCCTCCCCGGTAGCCGCATGAGCGAGGTACGCCACCTCGGGCCGGCGTTCCTGGAGACAGTGGCCTGGCTCCATCGGCATCGCCCGGATGCCCACTTCGTGGTGCCCTGCGCCACGGATCGAATTGCGGCACACCTGCGGGATCTGGTGGCGGCGTATAACGAAGGCATGCATGTGACCCTGGTGGACGGCCGCGCCCGGGACTGTCTGGCGGCGGCGAACGCGGCCCTGCTGGCATCCGGGACGGCAAGCCTGGAGGCGATGCTGCATAAGTGCCCCATGGTCGTTGCCTACAAGGTCTCCACCGTGACCGGGTGGCTGGCGCGCCGTCTGATCAGAGTGCCGCATTTCGCCATGCCGAATCTCATTGCCCAGCGTCGACTGGTGGCGGAGTTCGCCCAGGAAGCCGCGATCCCGGGCAATCTCGGTCCTGCCGTGCTGGATCTGCTGGACAATCCGGACCAGCGCACGGCCCTGGTGGCAGAGTTCGAGCAACTGCACCGGGAACTGCGGCAGGACGCCAGTCTTCAGGCAGCGGCTGCCGTTGCGGAACTGCTTCAGGAAGCCGGGCACCGGCCGGCGAACAACAACGAGGTCGCGGGGTGATGCAGGAGACGGGCGGGACCGGCGGTCACGGCGCTGCCACGGGAACCCTGGTTGCCGGTGTCGACGAGGCCGGTCGCGGCCCGCTTGCCGGCCCCGTGGTGGTGGCCGCGGTGATCCTCGACCCGAAGCGGCCGGTGCCCGGCATCAACGACTCCAAGCGATTGACGGCGCGTCGCCGCGAAGCACTGGCGGCGGCGATCCGCGAGCAGGCAGCCGCCTGGGCGATCATTCACGTGGAGCCTGCGGAGATCGACGCTCTCAACATCTTTCAGGCCACCCTGCAGGCCATGCAGCGGGCGGTGGCATGTCTGCCACTGCCGCCTCAGCGGGTGTTGGTGGACGGCAATCACTGCCCCGCCATGCCCTGCGCGGCCGAGGCCCTGGTGGGGGGGGACGGCCTGGAGCCCACCATCGGCGCGGCGTCGATTCTTGCCAAAGTGGACCGGGACAGGATCATGGTGGAGCTCGATGCCCGTTGGCCAGGATACGGTTTCGCCCGCCACAAGGGCTATCCCACCGCGGAGCACATGGAAGCACTGAAGCGGCTGGGTGCCACGGCCGTTCACCGTCGCTCATTCGCTCCGGTGAAACAGGCACTGCACGATCCGGGCGAAACCGGCGAACTGCCGTTCTGAGCCGTTCGCCGCTGCGGCGCTGCTGTCCCCTCAAGCGTCGACGGCGTGTCGGATCGTCTCAGTAACCCGCAGAATCTGCTGGTCCGTGAGTTCCGGATAGATGGGCAGCGACAGGCAGTACTCGGCGATCCGCTCGCTGATCGGCAGCTGCACGTCCGCATAGGCGTCACGAAACACGGGCTGACGGTGCAGCGGAACCGGGTAGTACACCGCGCAGCCAATGTCGGCACTCCGCAGCGCGCTCATGATCTGCTCGCGGGGATCCGCCAGCACCGTGTACTGGTGGTAGACGTGGCGGCCGCGGCCGTCCACATAAGGGGTGGTGATCCCGGGCACACCGCCAAGGCGCTCGTTATAGCTCTCGGCTACCCGACGCCGACAGGCGTTGTACTGACCGATGCGCTTCAGCTTGGCCCGCAGGATCATCGCCTGCACCTCGTCCAGGCGGCTGTTGTAGCCGATCACGTTGTGGTGATACCGCTCGCGACTTCCGTGGTTGCGCAACACCCGCAGTTCCTCTGCCACGTTGGCGTCATTGGTGGTCACCATGCCGGCATCGCCGTAGGCGCCAAGGTTCTTGCTGGGGAAGAAGCTGAATGCCCCCGCGGCACCGAAGGTGCCGGTGCTGCGCTCGTCCACGACGGCGCCGAAGGATTGGGCGCAGTCCTCCACCACCAGAACATCGTGGCGTTCCGCCAGGGCCATCAGCGCCGGCATGTCCACGGGTTGCCCGAACAGGTGAACCGGGAGAATGGCGCGTGTCCCGGGGCCGATGGCGTCTTCCACCTGATTGAGGTCCAGGTTGAAGGTGCGGCTGTCGATATCGACGAATACCGGGGTGGCGCCCACGTAGCGGATGGCTTCGGCTGTGGCGATGAAGGTGAACGGCGAGGTGATGACTTCGTCGCCGGGGCCCACGTCCAGCGCGGCCAGCGCCAGGTGCAGCGCGTCGGTTCCGGAATTGCAGGCCACCGCGTGCCCGGCACCCAGATAGCGGGCCACTTCCTCCTCGAGACTCTGCACGTTGGGGCCGAGGATGAACTGGGCGCTGTCCAGCACCTGACTGAAGCCCTGCTCGATCTCCTCGCGCAGATCTGCGTACTGGGCCTTGAGGTCGACCATCGGAATCATCGGCGCTCGCTTCCTCTGAACTGGGTGGCTGGGTAAGGGGCTACTGGAGTGGCTGATCCGGCAGGGGATTGTCGCGCAACTGCCGGGTGATTTCGATGGCGGTGGCCAGCGCCTGCCGGCCATCAGCGCCAGTGACAAGTGGTGTACGGCCGTTGCGGACGCAGGCGACGAAGGAGGTGATTTCGGCGCGCAGCGCGTCACCGTCCTCGTAGCTGTGCTGCTCGCTGCGGATGTCCTCCATGGCGGGAACGTCGCGTTTGGTATTCACCCGCGAGCGGACGTCCAGGGTGCGCTGCTGGAAATCCAGGGAAATGTAGCTGTTGCGCTGGAACAGTCGCATCTTGCGCTCGGCCTTGAGGCTCACCCGGCTGGCGGTGACGTTGGCCACACAGCCATTGGCGAACTGGATGCGGGCGTTGGCGATGTCGATGTCCGAGGAGATAACGGGGGCACCATTGGCGTCGATCCGCGCAACGGGCTGATCCACCAGCTTCAGGATGATGTCGATGTCGTGGATCATCAGGTCCAGGACCACGCTCACGTCCGCCCCCCGGGGATTGAACGAGGCCAGACGCTGGGACTCGATGAACATGGGTGTGCCCACCATGTCGGCCACCGCGCGCACCGCGGCGTTGAACCGTTCCAGGTGCCCCACCTGGAGCACCAGATTTCCCTGGGCGGCCAGGCGGACGAGGTCGTCCGCTTCTTCCAGGGTCGTGGTGACGGGTTTCTCCACCAGTACGTGAATGCCGCGGCGCAGGGACTCCGCTGCCACCTGGTGGTGGAATCGGGTGGGGACGACAATGCTCACGGCATCCACCCCATCCAGCAGCTCGAGATAGTCGGTGAACGCCCGGGTGCCCACCTCGTCGGCCACGGCCCCGGCGCGGTCCGGGTCCGTGTCCACCACCCCAACCAGGTCAACGTCCTCCATGGCCGCATATTTCTGGGCGTGAAAGCGTCCCAGGTAGCCGACTCCGATGACGCCGGCGCGCAGCGTGCTCATCGTGTAATTCCCCGCTTCGATGATTGGATGAACCCGATCAGATGCCGGACATGCGGCGTCTGCAGGGCACTCTCTTCTTGTAGTTGCGCCAGCGCCTGTTCCAGGCGCAGGCCGGACTTGAACAGGATGCGGTAGGCACTGCGCAGAGCCTGTTGCTCCTCACTGCCAAGCCCGGCCCGTTTGAGGCCGCGCCGGTTGAGGCCGAACAGCCGCGCGTGATTGCCGGAGGCCATGGTGTAGGGCGGAATGTCCATGGGCGCCATGGTGCCCCCGCCCAGCATGGCGTATTCGCCGATGCGTGCGAACTGGTGGATGGCACACAGGCCGGCAATGTTGACCCGATCCTCGACGGTCACGTGACCGGCCAGGGTGGCACCGTTGGCCAGCACCACGTGGTTGCCGACAATGCAGTCGTGGCCAACATGGGAGTAAGCCATGAACATGTTGTGGTTGCCCACGGAAGTCAGCCCCCGGTCCTTGGGGGTGCCTCGGTGGATGGTCACGAACTCCCGCACGATGTTGCCGGCACCCATTTCCAGGCGCGTTGGCTCACCCCGGTAGCCAAGGTCCTGGGGCGGCCGACCAAGGACGGCATGGGGGCCAATGTCGTTCTCCGGGCCGATCTCCGTCGGCCCCTCGAGGATGGCGTGGGCACCGACCCGGCAACCGTCACCCAGGGTAACGCCGGTGCCAATGCAGGCGTAGGGGCCGATTTCCACGTCGTTGCCGATGCGGGCGTCGTCGTCGATGACGGCGGTGCTGTGAATCATACGGTTCTACCCGGGCCTTGAACGGGGCGCGCATCGTTCAGGACGCTGCTGAACGGCGCCAACGCCGCGTAGTGTGAGGGATCGGCGGCTGATTGTGGAGCCCAGCGTTTTCCATCCCGATCCGCTCATCCATAATAGAGCCTTTTCCCGCCTCGGCCGCACAGGGATTGCCACAGCATGACGCAACAGTTCGTCCACCTGAATGTCCATACCGAGTTTTCGCTGGTTGACGGCATTGTCCGTATCAAACCCCTGGTGAAGGCGGCGGCGGCTACCGGCATGCCCGCGGTGGCCATCACCGACCAGGGCAATCTGTTCGGCATGGTCAAGTTCTACAAGGCGGCGCTGGATGCCGGCGTGAAGCCCATCGTTGGCGCCGATCTCTGGCTGGAGGATCCGGATGCGCCGGAGGGGCGGTCCCGCCTGTCGGTCCTGTGCCGCAACAGCACTGGCTACACCTGTCTCACCCGCCTGATCAGCCGCAGTTACCTGGAGGGGCAGCATGCCGACCGGCCGGTGGTGCGCCGCCAGTGGATCGAGGAGGACAACGACGGCCTGATCGTCCTCTCCGGGGGGCGTGACGGTGATGTGGGGCGGGCTCTTGTGGCTGGTGACATGGCCCTGGCGCGGCGCAGACTGGAGTTCTGGCAGGGGCTGTTCGGTGACGACTACTACCTGGAGCTGCAGCGCTGCGGACGGCCCGGCGACGAGGACCACCTGCATGCTGCGGTGGCCCTGGCCGCGGATGCGGACGCACCGGTGGTCGCCACCAATGCCGTCCGGTTCATCAACGCGGCGGATTTCGACGCCCATGAAGCGCGGGTCTGTATCCACGAAAGCCGGACTCTGGACGACAGCCGGCGCCCGCGCCTTTTTACCCAGGAGCAGTATCTGCGGACGCCGGAGGAGATGATCGAACTGTTCCAGGATGTTCCGGAAGCGGTTGCCAACACCATGGAGATTGCCCGGCGCTGCAACCTGGAACTTACCCTGGACAAGGACTACCTGCCGGACTTCCCCATACCGGAAGGCCTTACCGTGGACGAGTATCTGGCCCAGGAATCCCGCCGTGGGCTGGAGCAGCGGCTACCGCGGCTCATTGATCTGAACGCACCCGATGCCGCCGAGCGGCGGCGCGAGTACGACGAGCGCCTGGAGCGGGAGCTGGGTGTCATCAACCAGATGGGGTTTCCCGGCTACTTTCTGATTGTTGCCGACTTCATCCGCTGGGCCAAGGCGCAGGATATTCCGGTGGGTCCGGGGCGCGGTTCCGGTGCAGGCTCTCTGGTAGCCTATGCGCTGGAAATAACTGACCTGGATCCATTGCGTTACGACCTACTCTTCGAGCGGTTTCTAAATCCGGAGCGTGTCTCCATGCCGGATTTCGACGTCGATTTCTGCATGGAGAAGCGCGACCAGGTCATCGACTACGTGGCCGACAAGTACGGCCGTGAAAAGGTCTCCCAGATCGCCACCCACGGCACCATGGCGGCCCGCGCCGTGGTGCGGGACGTGGGCCGTGTGCTCGGCCATGGCTACGGCTTCGTGGATCGCATTGCCAAGATGATCCCCTTCGAGCCGGGCATGACCCTGGACAAGGCCCTGGAGCAGGAACCGGACTTCAAGGATCGCTACGAAGAGGACGAGGAAGTCGCGGCGCTGGTGAACCTGGGGATGAAGCTCGAGGGCGTGGCCCGCAACGTCGGCAAGCACGCCGGCGGCGTGGTGATCGCTCCCACGCCGCTTACGGATTTCACGCCGCTGTACTGCGAACCCAACGGCCAGGGCCTGGCCACCCACTACGACAAGGACGACGTGGAGGCGGTGGGCCTGGTGAAGTTCGACTTTCTGGGCCTGCGCACCCTCACCATCATCGACTGGACCGTGAAGGCGGTGAATGCCATTCGCCGGGAACGGGGCGAGGTGGATCTGGATATCGCCACCGTGCCCCTGGAGGATCGCGCCACCTTTGACCTGCTCAAGCGCTGCGCCACCACCGCGGTATTCCAGCTGGAATCCCGGGGCATGAAGGATCTGATCAAGCGCCTGCAGCCGGATTCCTTCGAGGACATCATCGCGCTGGTGGCACTGTTCCGGCCCGGCCCGCTGCAGTCGGGCATGGTGGACGATTTTATCAGCCGCAAGCACGGCCATTCCCAGGTGGCGTACCCGACTCCGGAACTGCAGCACCCGGATCTGGAAGAGGTGCTCAAGCCCACCTACGGCGTGATCCTCTATCAGGAGCAGGTACAGCGGATCGCCCAGGTCCTGGCGGGCTACAGCCTGGGTGGCGCCGACCTGCTGCGCCGGGCCATGGGCAAGAAAAAGCCGGAGGAGATGGCCAAGCAGCGGGAGATCTTTCTCAAGGGGGCCACCGAGAACGGACTCAGCGAGGCCCACGCCGAAGGCATCTTCGACCTCATGGAGAAGTTTGCCGGGTACGGCTTCAACAAGTCCCACTCGGCGGCCTACGCGCTGCTCTCCTACCAGACCGCCTGGCTCAAGGCGCATTACCCGGCGCCGTTCATGGCCGCCGTGCTGTCCTCGGATATGGACCACACCGACAAGGTGGTGACCCTCATCGACGACTGCCGGGCCATGGGCCTGACGGTGCTGCCGCCGGATATCAACCGCTCGGACTACCAGTTCCGCGCCGCCGACGAGCGCACCGTGGTCTACGGCATCGGTGCCATCAAGGGCGTGGGACAGTCCGCCATTGAGGCCCTGGTGCAGGAGCGCGAGACCGGCGGGCCCTACGCCGACCTGTTCGATCTCTGCCGGCGGGTGGACCTGCGGCGGGTCAACCGCCGGGTGCTGGAGGCGCTGGTGCGGGCGGGTTGCCTGGACAGCATCGGGCCCAATCGCGCCACTCTGGTGGCGCGCATCCCGCCGGCTCTGAAGGCGGCGGAACAGAGCGTGCGCAACGCCGAGGCCGGGCAGACGGACATGTTCGGGCTGGCGCTGGCGGCGCCGGCGGAGGAAGAAGAGGCCAGCGAGGCACTGCCGGAGTGGCCGGAGTGGGACGAGGAAGAGCGGCTGGCCGGGGAGAAGGAGACCCTGGGGCTGTTTCTCACCGGCCACCCCATCGCCCGCTACGAGCATGAGCTGGAAAAGATTGTCAGCGGTCGGATCAGCGATCTGGCCAGCGGTGGCGACGGGGGGAACGGCGGGCGTCGCGAGAAGAGCGTGGTCACCGCCGGCCTGGTCATGTCCCTGCGGGTGCGCAACACCCAGAGCGGCAACAAGATGGGGTTTCTGGTGCTGGATGACCGCACCGGACGCATCGAGGTGAACCTGTTCACCGAGGCCTACAGCAAGTACGGCTCCATGCTGGGTAAGGACAAGCTGCTGGTGGTGGAAGGGGGGCTGGGCTACGACGACTTCAGCGACGCCTGGCGAATCAACGCCGACAAGGTCTACGAGATTGGCGATATCCGTGATGTCTACGCCCGCCGCCTGGTGCTGCGCATGGACAGCGGTCAGCTCGGCAACGGTGCCGTCGATCACCTGCAGGAGGCGCTGGCGCCGTTCCGGGAAGGGCAGTGCCCGGTGTGGCTGGAGTACTGCCGCCCCGATGCCCGGGCGATGCTACGCTTCGGGGACGACTGGCGCGTGCGGCCCACGGATGAACTGATCAAGCGCCTGGACGGGCTCGCGGGCGGCAACGGGGCCGTGCGGGTGGAGTACTGATGTAAACCGTGATGAGCCGCCTACGGTTGCCACGGGCACCGCCACTGGCTAGGGTATGCGCTCCATCAACCCGGAAGGGAACCGATGAACCTGAATTTTCTCGATTTCGAACGCCCCATCGCCGAGCTCGAGGCAAAGATCGACGAGCTTCGCTATGTGGGCGACGACAACGACCTCAATATCAACGAGGAGATCCGGCGTCTGCAGGACAAGAGCGTCACGCTCACCGAGCAGATCTTCAGCAACCTGACCTCCTGGCAGGTCGCGCAGTTGGCCCGGCATCCGCAGCGCCCCCATACGGCCGACTACATTGAGCGCATGTTCACCGAGTTCGAGGAACTCCACGGTGACCGGGGCTTTGCCGACGACCCGGCGATCATCGGAGGCGTCGGTCGCCTGGACGGACGGCCGGTAATGGTGATCGGCCACGAGAAAGGTCGTGACACCCGCGACAAGGTGAAGCGCAATTTCGGCATGCCGCGACCGGAAGGCTATCGCAAGGCACTGCGACTCATGGAAATGGCCGAGCGGTTCGATCTGCCGCTGCTTACCTTCATCGACACCCCCGGCGCCTATCCCGGGGTCGGTGCCGAAGAGCGCGGCCAGAGTGAGGCCATTGCCCGCAACCTGATGGCCATGGCGCGGCTGCGCACGCCCATTGTCGCCACCGTGGTGGGCGAGGGCGGCTCCGGCGGCGCCCTGGGCATCGGTGTCGGCGATCAGGTGCTGATGCTGGGATACAGCACCTATTCCGTGATCTCGCCGGAGGGCTGCGCGTCGATTCTCTGGAAGAGCGCGGAGCGGGCCCAGGATGCCGCCGAGGCCATGGGCATTACTGCGCCGCGCCTCCACGACCTGGGGCTGATCGACCAGGTGGTACCGGAACCCCTCGGTGGCGCCCACCGCGATTATGACGCCATGGCGGAACAGCTCAAGGCGGTGTTGCTGGAGAAGCTCGATTTCCTGGAAGGCAAGGACTTCGAGACGCTGCTGGACGAGCGCCTGCACAAGGTCCAGGGCTACGGCAATTTCCGCACCTCCTGATCCTTCTCAACGGGGAGGCGGCCCATGACCGTGTCGGCGGAGGACATCCTGCGCCGGGTCCTGGAGCTGGGGCCCGCCAGCGGTCATTGTGTTGCCTTCAGCGGTGGCCCTGACTCCCACGTCCTGCTGCACGCGTTGGCCGCGCTGCGCGGCGAACTGCCGGGAGGCCTCCGTGCTGTCCATGTCAATCATCGTCTGCATCCGCAGGCGGCGTCCTGGGCGACGCACTGTGAACGCGTCTGCCGTTCCCTGAGCATTCCGTTTGCCGTTCATGCAGCGGCGCGCCCCGATGCCGGTGCCGGGGAGACCTGGGCCCGGGAGCAGCGCTATGCGCTGTTTGCCGAGCTGCTGCAGCCCGGGGAAATGCTGCTGACGGCTCACCACCGGGACGATCAGGCCGAGACGGTGCTGCTGCGGCTCCTGCGGGGGAGCGGCGTGGACGGGCTGACGGGTATTCCGCCGTTGCGCAGGCTCGGCCCGGGGCAGGTGGGGCGACCGCTGCTGGACCTGCCCCGCAGCGCGCTGGCGGCGTACGCGCGCATCCACGGCCTGACCAGCATCCAGGACCCCGGCAATGCCGATCCTGCTGCGGACCGGAACTTTCTGCGCCACCACATCATGCCGCTGCTGCACCAACGCTGGCCCTCCGCCGATGCCACCGTGGCGCGTGCCGCGGAGCTGCTGCGGCAGGAACAGCAGGTGATGGTGGCGCATGCTGCACCGTTCCTGCCCCGGAATCCGGACGGACCGCTGCACTGGCCCGCGCTCCTGTCCCAGGGCGAGAACGTCCAGAGAATCGTGCTGCACAGGTGGCTGCGTCGGGCCGGCCTGCCCGCCCCGGAGGCCCGGCAACTGGAGGCCGGCCGACGGATGCTGCTGCAGGCCGGAGCCGACCGTCAGCCCGAGTTTGCCTGGCCTGGTGGACGCGTGCGGCGCTACCGTGGGTTCCTTTACGCCGAGCCCCAGAGCGATGAGCCTGGGCCATCGGTGAGTGATGCCCCGTTTCCCGGTACTGCGTGGTCGCTGACGGAAGACCTGCGCCTGCCCGGGGGCTGGCTGCGCCGGACCCCGGCAGCGGAGGGGCTCGATGTCGGGCGTTTGCCGGAGGGGCAGGTCACCATCGCGTTTCGCTGCGGCGGCGAGCGCTGCCGCCCGGCGGGCCGCCCCCGGCGCCCGGTGAAAAAGCTGTTCCAGGAGGCCGGAATCCCCCCCTGGCAGCGCGGGCGTTGGCCTTTGCTGATGGCCGGTGACGCCATTGTTGCCGTCCCCGGCGTTTGTGTTTGCGAGGGCTTTCAGAGCGCGCCCCCGACGCCCGGCCTGCAGCTCTGGTGGGAACCCGACCTGAGGGCGTGGGAAGGGCCCGGGTGACGCCGCGTGGAGGCTGCTGAGCGGGCTCCGGGGTCTGCGGCGCGCGTTGTGCGCGGGGGGGTGTTCTGTTACTTTTAGCGCCACTCGGGCAGCGCGAATTGCGGTGGGGATGCGACGTCCACCGCCTTCGCTTGCGTGCATTTGCGGCCGCCCAATGGCAGCCGGGATGACGCTCGCCACCGTTGCCTTCCGAACGCGGGCTCCCGCATCCGTCGTGCGACAGACAGAGTTCCTATGACCCGATACATCTTCATTACCGGTGGCGTCGTCTCCTCGCTGGGCAAGGGCATCGCCTCCGCGTCGCTGGCCAGCATCCTCCAGGCCCGCGGGCTCAGCGTCACCATGATCAAGCTGGACCCGTACATCAACGTCGATCCCGGTACCATGAGCCCGTTTCAGCACGGCGAGGTGTACGTCACCGAGGACGGTGCGGAGACCGACCTGGATCTGGGTCACTACGAACGCTACGTGCGCATGCGCACCGGCAAGGTCAACAACTACACCACCGGCCGCATCTACGAGAACGTCATCCGCAAGGAACGCCGCGGTGAGTACCTGGGCGGCACCGTGCAGGTGATTCCCCATATCACCGACGAGATCAAGCGCTGTATCCGCGAGGGGGCGGAGGGCCACGACGTCGCGCTGGTGGAAATCGGCGGCACCGTGGGTGACATTGAATCCCTGCCGTTCCTGGAAGCGATCCGGCAGATGGGTGTGGAGCACCGGCGGGAGACGCTGTTCATTCATCTCACCCTGGTGCCGTTTATCGGTGCCAGTGGCGAAATGAAAACCAAACCGACACAGCACTCGGTGAAGGAGCTGCGCTCCATCGGCATTCAGCCCGATATCCTCATGTGCCGGTCCACGCGACCCATCCCGGAGGACGAGCGGCGCAAGATCGCCCTGTTCACCAACGTCGAGCAGGAGGCGGTGATCTCCGTTCTGGACGTGGATGACGTGTACAAGGTGCCGTTGGCGCTGCATGACCAGGGGCTGGACGACATTGTCGCCGACAAGCTGCGGCTGGAACTGCCGCCGGCGGATCTCTCGGACTGGGAGCGCGTGGTGGAGGCGCGCAGCCACCTGGACGGTGAAGTCACCATTGCCATGGTGGGCAAGTACGTGAACCTGGCGGATGCATACAAGTCGCTGTCCGAGGCGCTGATCCATGCCGGCATTCACACCCGCACCCGCGTGCATGTCCGCTCGGTGGATTCCGAAGAGCTGGAGACCGCGGGGACGGGGCAACTGCAGGACGTGGATGCCATCCTGGTGCCCGGCGGCTTCGGCGAGCGGGGTGTCGAGGGCAAGATCATGGCAGCCCGGTATGCCCGCGAGCACGGCATTCCCTATCTGGGCATCTGCCTGGGCATGCAGGTGGCGGTGATCGACTTCGCCCGCCATGTGGCAGGCCTCGACGGCGCCCACAGCACCGAGTTCCGGGGCGACACGCCGCATCCGGTGATCGGGCTGATTACCGAGTGGATGACGGATGATGGCCGGCTGGAACAGCGCGGCCCGGACGATGATCTGGGCGGCACCATGCGCCTGGGTGGCCAGCCCTGCCGCCTGCAGGAGGGATCGCTGGCGGCGAACGTCTACGGCGCCACGGAGATCGTCGAGCGCCACCGGCACCGTTACGAATTCAACAACAATTACGCGGATGCATTGCAGGCCGCAGGCCTGCGTATTTCCGGCTGGTCCAGCGACGGCAGGCTGGCGGAAGTGGTGGAGCTGCCCGATCACCCCTGGTATCTCGGCTGTCAGTTCCACCCCGAGTTCACATCCACGCCCCGGGACGGACACCCGCTGTTCGGCGGATTCGTGACTGCAGCCCTGAAGCGCGCGCGCAGTTCGTCCTGACGCGCCGGGAGGAAACATGAGCGGCATCAATCTGTGCGGTTTTCGTGCCGGCCTGGAGCATCCGCTGTTCCTGATCGCCGGCCCCTGCGTGGTGGAATCGGAGCAGCTGGCGCTGGATACCGCCGGGACGCTGAAGGAGCTCACGGAGCGGCTTGGCGTGCCGTTCATCTACAAGTCGTCCTTCGACAAGGCGAACCGCTCGTCCCACGGCAGCTTTCGCGGGCCGGGCATGGCCGAGGGCCTGCGGGTGCTGGAGACGGTGAAGCGTCAGCTCGGCGTGCCGGTGATTACCGACGTGCACGAGGACACCCCGCTGGGCGAAGTGGCCAGTGTCGTGGATGTGCTGCAAACGCCTGCCTTCCTCTGTCGCCAGACCAACTTCATCCAGAACGTGGCCGCGCAGGGTCTGCCGGTGAATATCAAGAAGGGCCAGTTCCTGGCGCCCTGGGACATGGGCAACGTTGTGGACAAGGCGCGGGCGGCCGGTAATGACGCCGTGATGGTCTGCGAGCGCGGCGTCTCCTTCGGTTACAACAACCTGGTCTCGGACATGCGGGCCCTGGCTGTCATGCGCGACACCGGGGCGCCCGTGGTTTTCGACGCCACCCACTCGGTGCAGTTGCCCGGTGGCCAGGGGCACGCCTCCGGCGGTCAGCGGGAGTTCGTGCCGGTGCTGGCCCGCTCGGCGGTGGCCGCCGGCGTGGCCGGACTGTTCATGGAGACTCATCCCGACCCGGACAAGGCCCTTTCCGACGGGCCCAACGCCTGGCCGCTGGGGCGCATGGAGGAGCTGCTTACAACGCTCCTGGCCCTGGACCGGCAGGTCAAGGCGAACGGACTGATCGAGCAGGCGCTCCAGGCTGGGTAACCGGAGCGACTGCCAGCGAATTCAATGGCAATAGGGACGTCAACACAGTATGTCGACCATCGAAATCATCAAGGCACGTGAAATCCTGGACTCCCGTGGCAATCCCACGGTGGAAGCCGATGTCACCCTGAGCAGCGGCGCGTTTGGCCGTGCCGCGGTGCCTTCCGGTGCCTCCACGGGCACCCGCGAGGCGGTGGAACTGCGGGACGGCGACAAGGGCCGTTATCTGGGCAAGGGCGTGCGGCAGGCCGTGAAAAACGCCAACACGGTGCTGGCCGATGCCCTCAAGGGCATGGATGCGAACGATCAGCGCGCCGTGGATAGCCGCATGCTGGAGCTGGACGGCACCGATAACAAGAACAGTCTGGGCGCCAACGCCCTGCTGGCCCTGTCCCTGGCCGTGGCCCGGGCGGCGGCGGACGACCGCGGCGTGCCGCTGTACCGCCACCTTGCCCCGCAGGGCGAGCACCTTCTGCCGGTGCCCATGATGAACATCCTCAACGGCGGCGCTCACGCCGACAACAGCGTCGACCTGCAGGAATTCATGATCCTGCCCATTGGCTTCGACAGCTTCAGTGAGGCCCTGCGCGCCGGCACGGAGATTTTCCATGCGTTGAAGAAGGTCCTGGCCGGCCGCGGTCTGAGCACCGCCGTTGGCGACGAGGGCGGTTTTGCGCCGGATCTGCCCTCCAACGAGGCGGCCCTGGAAACCATCGCCGAGGCGGTGGCCAATGCCGGCTACACCCTGGGCGGCGATGTCTGGCTGGGCCTGGACGTGGCCAGCTCCGAGTTCTACGACAACGGCGCCTACGTTCTGGCGTCCGAGAACAAGCGCTACAGCGCCGCCGAGTACGCGGATGTGCTGGCCGACTGGGTCAGTCGTTACCCCATCATCACCATCGAAGACGGCATGGACGAGGGTGACTGGGACGGCTGGAAGGCGCTCACCGACAAGCTCGGCCACCGCTGCCAGCTAGTGGGGGACGATCTGTTCGTCACCAACACGCGGATTCTCCAGGAAGGGATCGACCGCGGCATTGCCAACTCCATCCTGATCAAGTTCAACCAGATCGGCACACTCACCGAGACGCTGGACGCCATCGAAATGGCGGACAAGGCCGGCTACACCGCCGTGGTGTCGCACCGCTCCGGCGAGACCGAGGACACCACCATCGCTGACCTGGCCGTGGCCTCCAGCGCCACCCAGATCAAGACCGGCTCGCTGTGCCGCTCTGACCGTGTGGCCAAGTACAACCAGCTGCTCCGCATCGAGGAGGATCTGGGCGAGCGGGCCGTGTATGCCGGCCGCCGCGCGTTCCCCAATCTCAAGGGATGGTAAGCCGGTGACGACGTCCCTGGCGCAGTGATGTATGGTTGCGCCAGGGGATGTGTCCCGATCACGGGCTGATTGGCGTTATGCGTATTCTGCTGGGTGGACTGGTTGCATTGCTGGTGGTACTGCAGGCGCAGCTGTGGTCCGGCAAGGGCGGTCTGCCGGCGGTGTGGCAACTGGACGAGGATGTTGCCGCCCGGAAGGCGGAGAACGCCGATCTGCGCCAGCGCAACGCGGCGCTTGAAGCCGACGTGGATGACCTCAAGGACGGCCTCGAAGCCGTCGAGGAGCGCGCCCGCAACGAACTCGGTATGGTCAGGGATGATGAAGTCTTCTATCAGGTCGCTGATGAATGAGTGACGTCCGCCAGCGGCGGATATGGGCGGTTCTGCCGGCAGCCGGTGTCGGTCGCCGCATGTCCAGCCGCATCCCCAAGCAGTATCTCACCCTCCTGGGGCGGCCCGTGATCGGCTGGTCCCTGGAGACCGTGCTCGCGGACCCGCGGGTGGGGGGCGCAGTGGTGGCGGTGGGAGCGGACGACGGCTGGTGGGCGGATGAGGAGTTCCGCTTGCCCAAGCCCGTGCACCGGGTGGACGGTGGCGAGCAGCGTGCGGATTCCGTGCTGTCGGCGCTGCGCTACCTTGCCGGCGGTGTGGCCGGCGAGGATGACTGGGTGCTGGTGCATGATGCCGTGCGGCCGTGCCTGACCGCCGGAGAACTCCGGCGTCTGCTGGATGCCGGACTGGACCACGATGGTGGCGCACTGCTCGCTGTACCGGTGAGGGATACTCTCAAGCGCTCCGGCCCCGGGGCCGTGGTGGCTTCCACCGCCAGCCGGGACCAGCTCTGGCAGGCGCAGACGCCGCAGCTGTTTCCGCTGGAAGCGCTCCTGGCGGCCCTGGAGTCTGCACGCGGCACCGGCGATATGGTCACGGACGAAGCCCAGGCCATGGAGCGGTCCGGGTTCGCGCCGCTGCTGGTGGAGGGCGAGAGTACCAACCTGAAGATTACCCGCCCGGGGGACCTGCCCCTGGCGGAAGCCATCCTGCGCGCCCGCCGCGCCGAACAGGGAGAGCAATGAATGGGCCTGCGCATCGGTCAGGGGTTCGATGTTCATCGCTTCTGCGACGGCGGGCGGCTGGTGGTCGGTGGTGTGGAACTGCCCTTTGATCGCGGCGTGGAGGCGCACTCCGACGGCGATGTGCTACTGCATGCCATCAGCGACGCGTTGCTGGGGGCGGTGGCCGACGGCGACATCGGCACCCATTTCCCGGATTCCGACCCGCAGTGGCGGGGCGCTGACAGCGTGCAGCTTCTGGCCGCGGTGAACCAGCGGGTTGCCGCCAGGGGGTACCGGATCAACAATCTCGATACCACCATTCTCGCCCAGGCGCCGCGCATGGCGGCGCATATTCCGGCCATGCGGGACATCATCGCCGCCACCCTGGAAGTGGCGAGGGACGATGTCAGCATCAAGGCCACCACCACGGAACGTCTGGGGTTCGTCGGCCGTGGCGAAGGCATTGCCGCCCAGGCGGTGGTGCTGCTGACTCACCATGGCTGAGTCCGCGCCGGACCTTGCGCAGGCGTGGCTCGACCTGCCGCGAGCCCACGGTGAACCGCCGGTTGCCGCGGAGGTGCGCGCCGCGCCCGAGGACTTCGGTGTCCGCGAAGACCTGGGCATGGAGCCTGAGGGTGCCGGCGAGCACCTGTGGGTGTTGCTGCGCAAAACGGGCTGGAACACCGCCGATGCCGGGCAGTGGCTGGCCTCAGTCCTGGAACGCCCGCCCCGGGACGTGAGCTGGGCGGGGCTGAAGGATCGCCAGGCGGTCACCGAGCAGTGGTTCGGTGTGCACATGCCGGGACCGCAGACACTACCCCCATTGCCCGAGGCGCCGGGCGGTCTGGAGGTTCTGCGCATGGCCCGCCATCCGCGCAAGTTGCGTACGGGGATGCTGCGGGGCAACTGGTTCCGGCTGCGGCTCCGGGAGGTGGATGGCGACTGGTCCCGGCTTGGACAGCGCCTGGTCCGCATGGCGCATGACGGCGTACCCAACTATTTTGGCGACCAGCGGTTCGGCCGGGACGGCGGCAACCTGGATGCCGCATGGCGGATGTTCGACGGCATGCCGGTGCGCAACCGCCATCGGCGCGGTCTGTTCCTGTCGGCGGCGCGCTCGTTCCTGTTCAACCAGGTGCTGGCCGAGCGCGTGGCCCGCGGCACGTGGGACCACGCCGTGGACGGCGACCTGATGACGTTTACCGGCAGTGGCAGTATCTTCCCGATGGCGCGGCTGACGGCGGGAGACCCGCGTCTGGCCATTGCGGACGTGCACCCGTCCGGCCCCATGCCCGGGGTTGGTGGCCAGGTGCCCACGGGCAGCGCCGGGGAACTTGAGAACGCGGTGCTGGCACAGTGGCCGCAGGCGACGGCCGGGCTGCAGAAGCTGAAGGTGGACGCCTCCCGGCGTGCGTTGCGGCTACCTTTACGCGAGCTTCACTGGCGGCGGGACGACGACGCTCTGGTGCTCGGTTTCTGGCTGCCAGCGGGAGCCTACGCAACAGCGGTCCTGCGGGAACTCTGTCATCAGCGCGAGCGCAACAGTACGTAGACGGCCCCGGTACCGCCGTCGGTGGGGCTCGCCGAGGCAAAGGCCAGCACCTCGTCCAACTGTCGCAGCCAGCGGTCCACCAGGACTTTGAGTACCGGGCCGCGGTTGCTGGAACCGCGGCCCTTGCCGTGGATGATGCGAACGCAGCGGATGTCACGGCGGCGGCAATCGTCGATGAAGGCGCGCAGTTCATGGCGCGCGGTGGCGCGGGTCTGGCCGTGCAGGTCCAGCTCGGCCTGCACGGCGTAGTGGCCGCGACGGAGCTTGCGGAGCACGCGTTTCTGGATGCCCGGGCGCAGGAAGCTGAGCTCCTCGCCGGTCTCGAGCTCCGCGGGATCAAGGTCACCGTCCAGAAGTTCATCCAGCACCCGGCTCTCGTCGGCCTCACGCTGGCGGGGGATCGGCTTGGGCCGTGGCGGCTGCGTGGCTGCACCATCGTGCTGAAGGGGGCGCACCCCCCGCACAGCGGCGCGGAAAAGAGCGCTTTCGTCGTCGTGCTGATCGGTCATGGCCGCGGCTCCGGGGATCAATCAGGAACAGTCTAGCGTTTCGCCCCCGGCGCTGGCGATCATTGCAGTGCCGGCGGACAGCAACGGTATCGGCCGGTATACTTGGCGACGCCCCGCGGGGTGACGAAGGGCAAAAAGGTTCTCCGATGCACATTCTCATCAGTAACGACGACGGCTATCAGGCCGCCGGTATTCGCTACCTCGCCGAGGGGCTCTCGGACCTCGGCGACATTACCGTGGTCGCACCGGACCGGGATCGCAGCGGTGCCAGCAATTCACTGACCCTGGATCTGCCCATCCGGGCCGTGGAAGTGAGCGAGCGGCGCTACCGGGTGGAGGGCACCCCCACCGACTGCGTCCACCTGGCGGTGACCGGACTGCTGGACGATGACCCGGACATGGTGGTCTCCGGTATCAACGCCGGGGCCAACATGGGTGACGACGTGCTCTACAGTGGCACAGTCGCCGCGGCCACCGAGGGGCGGTTCCTGGGGCTGCCGGCCATCGCGGTGTCCCTGGTCACCCATGACCCGACCCATTACGCCACCGCGGCACGGGTGGCTGCCGTGCTGGTCCAGCGGCTGACCAGCGATCCACTGCCGGCAGATACCATTCTCAACGTCAACGTGCCGGATGTCCCCTGGGGCGAGCTGCGCGGATTCGAAGCCACACGGCTCGGCCAGCGCCACCGTTCGGAGCCCCTGATCCCGGCTACGGATCCGCGCAACCGGCCCATCTACTGGATCGGCCCGCCGGGGCGGGAGCAGGATGCCGGTCCGGGCACGGACTTCCACGCGGTCCGGCGGGGCTACGTCTCGGTGACTCCCATCCAGGTGGACCTCACCCGCTACGAGGCCCTGGACAAGATCGCCGGCTGGGTTACAGGGTTGAACGGATGATGGACGACAGCGAGCGCCGCGGGATCGGCATGACCTCCCAGCGCACGCGGCAGCGGCTGGTGGAACGGCTTCGCCTGGAAGGGATCCGCAACGAGTCGGTGCTTGCCGCCATTGGCTCGACGCCCCGGCATCTGTTCGTCGACGAGGCACTGGCCAGCCGCGCCTACGAAGATACGGCCCTGCCCATCGGTGACGGCCAGACCATCTCCCAGCCTTTCGTCGTGGCGCGCATGACCGAGGCGCTCATTGACGAGGGGATCCCGCAGCGGGTGCTGGAAGTGGGCACCGGTTCGGGGTACCAGGCAGCCATTCTGGGGCAACTGGTCCCGGAGGTGTACACCGTGGAACGGATCCGTCGCCTGACGGACCAGGCCCGGCGGCGACTGCGGGATCTGGGCTATCGCAATGTCCGCGTTCGCCATGCCGACGGCAATACCGGCTGGGAGGGCGATGGCCCGTTCGACGGCATTCTGGTGACGGCCGCGCCCCGGGGTGTGCCGCCGGAATTGTTTGCCCAGCTCTCCGATGGTGGGCGCCTGGTGGTGCCGGAGGGCGCCCAGGGCAAGCCACAGGAACTGGTGTGTTACCGGCGGCAGGGTGACGAGTTCAGCCGCGAGAACCTCGGGTTGGTCAACTTCGTTCCCATGCTGGGTGGTACACAATGACCGGACCTTTTACACGGATGTACCTGATGACCCTGCGCCTGGCGGCACATCGGCATGCGCCACGCTATCTGGCAGGGCTGAGTTTCGCCGAATCATCGTTCTTCCCTATCCCCCCGGACGTCATGCTCATGCCCATGGCACTGGCCCGTCCCCAGCGGGCCATGCGCTTTGCCCTGATCACCACGGTGGCTTCGGTGCTCGGTGGCGTGCTCGGCTATGCCATCGGCTACTTCGCCATGGAACTGGTGGAGCCGTGGCTGGCCGGGATGGGCTACGGTGAGGCCCTGGAGCGGGCGCGGGAGTGGTTCGGGCTGTACGGGTTCTGGGTCGTCCTGCTGGCGGGATTCTCGCCCATCCCCTACAAGGCGTTCACCGTTGCTGCCGGCGGGCTGGCCCTGCCGCTGCTCCCCTTCGTCCTGGCCTCCCTGGTCGGGCGTGGTAGCCGCTTCTTCCTGGTCGCCGGGCTGGTGGGCTGGGGCGGCGCACGGGTGGAGCCGTGGCTGCGCCAGTATGTGGACTGGATCGGTTGGGCATCCGTTGTCCTCCTGGTCGCCGCGTACTTCATATTTGTTCACTGAAGCCCGATCATGGGGTGCAGATCGGCTCTCCTGCGGTGAGGCAATGGATCGTGGCCCGGCTTACAAGACGATCATCATTCTGGCGGTACTCGCCCTTGGCGGCTGTGCGGGCGATCACCTGGCGCCGGTGAGTGATCGCAGCATCAGCGATGGTGGGCAGAGAGTGGCAGAGGGGCATTACGAGGTCCGTAGCGGTGACACCCTCTATGCCATCGCCTGGGAGCACGGGCTGGACCATCGCGATCTCGCCGAGTGGAACCGTCTGGATTCCCCGGATCGGCTTCGCGTGGGTCAGCGACTTCGCCTGGAGCCGCCGGCTGACGGGGTGTCCCAGCGCAGCCCGGAGCCGGACAGCGGGCAGCCACAACAGGCGTCCGCCGAGGCATCCAGTGACCCTGGCGAGACGACAGACGGGCGTACCGGCCTCAGCGAGGCCAATGGCGAGGCGCCGGGGGAGTGGCGCTGGCCCACGGATGGTGATGTCGTCAAGACCTTCTCCCGCGATGCTGACGGCAAGCAGGGCATCAACATCAGCGGTGAGGCTGGTCAGCCGGTGGTGGCGGTTGCCGACGGCCAGGTGGTCTACAGCGGTTCAGGCCTGGTGGGCTACGGCAATCTGGTGATCCTCAAGCATGGTGGCGAGTTCCTGACCGCCTATGGCTACAACCAGAGCCTGATGGTGGACGAGGGCGATCGCGTGCGCGCCGGTGACCGCATTGCTGAAATGGGGACGGCCGTTGGCGGCAACGGCACCCGCCTGCACTTTGAATTGCGCCGCGACGGTCAGGCCGTGGACCCTCTGGAGTATCTCCCCGACACCCCCTGAGCAGCGCTCCGCTGCGGTGTGTGGCCGTTGTTAATCAGGCCGTTGCACGGATTCTTCCATGGGCATATAGTGGATTTGAATGTCCCTGAAGGGGCGTTCATGACTGGTCCCCACGGCCGGCGGTCAGGAACGGCTGGGCGGTTGTGGGCGGCGGGCATGGTGGAGGGGAAGCCATGACAAAAAAACCAATCGCGGAAGTGGCCCTGGTCACTTTCGATGAAGAGTCAGGCGCCGCGGCGGCCAAAGGATTGGACGCAACCAGCACGGACGGGGAATTGACCATGGATGAGGTGGACGACAAGGAAATCGAGGGCAGTGACGCTTCCGACGAGGAGACGTACTTCGCCCCCGGGGAAACCGGTAAAGCCAGCCTAGATGCCACACAGATCTATCTGAACGAAATCGGCTATTCGCCGCTTCTCACCGCCGAAGAAGAAGTGTATTTCGCACGACGTGCCCAGAAAGGCTGTGAAGCCTCGCGGCGCCGAATGATCGAGAGCAATCTGCGGCTGGTGGTCAAGATCGCACGCCGGTACATGAATCGTGGGCTGGCGTTCCTGGATCTGATCGAGGAGGGCAATCTCGGTCTCATCCGGGCGGTGGAGAAATTTGACCCGGAGCGGGGTTTCCGCTTCTCCACCTATGCCACCTGGTGGATCCGCCAGACCATCGAGCGGGCCATCATGAATCAGACGCGCACCATCCGCCTGCCCATTCATGTCATCAAGGAGATCAACCAGTGCCTGCGTACGGCGCGAAAGCTGACGCAGACGCTGGATCACGAGCCCTCGGCCGAGGAGATCGCGCAGGTCATGGATCGCCCCCTGGCGGACGTGCAGCGCATGCTGGGTCTCAACGAGGGCACCACCTCGGTGGATACCCCCATCGGCAAGGACGCGGATCGCGTCCTGCTGGATGCCATTCCCGATGACAACAACCCCGACCCCTCGGCCCTGCTCCAGGACGGTGACGTACTC
Organism: Aquisalimonas sp. 2447; assembly: GCF_012044895.1. Taxonomy (NCBI): domain Bacteria; kingdom Pseudomonadati; phylum Pseudomonadota; class Gammaproteobacteria; order Chromatiales; family Ectothiorhodospiraceae; genus Aquisalimonas; species Aquisalimonas sp. 2447. Next base: position 2,192,057 of record NZ_CP050695.1, on the reverse strand, counting down.
AACCATCTGGACTCCTGGCTGGATCAGCTCACCGAGAAGCAGCGTGCCGTGGTGGAGCGGCGCTTCGGCCTGCGCGGTCACGAGCGTTCCACGCTGGAAGACGTCGGCCGGGACATCGGTGTCACCCGTGAGCGGGTGCGGCAGATCCAGATCGACGCGTTGCGCAAGCTCCGTGAACTCATGGAGCGGGAAGGGTTTTCCCAGGACGCCGTGTTCGGCTGACAAGATGTCCTGAGAGGTCAGTCACTCTCCGGTTCGATCATGAACAGCGCCGCCAGCACGCGGCGCTGTTCGGATGCCAGCACGTTGTAGGTCCGGCAGGCCGCCTCGGTGTTCATCACCTCGACGCCCACACCCGCCTGAATGGCGCGGCCCATGATGCTGCGGTCGGGAAAGTGCTGGTGCCGGCCGGTGCCGATGATGATCAATTCCGGATCGTGGGCGATCATGCTCTCCACATGGGCGCCGGTGAGATCGGTGACCGTTTCCGGTCCCCAGTGTTCGTCCATCCATTCCGGGGTCAGCAGCAGCGTGCGCGTCAGCACGGTCTGATTGACGGTGACCGAGCCCGCATCGTACCGGCGGATGCGGTTGGCGTCGCCAGTGTTTTCCTGGGTCAGTTTCATGCTCATGCCGGAAACGATACGGCGCTGTCGGCGCTGGATCAATCCGTCGTCCGTGCCTCTGCCGCAGTGCTCCGCGACGAGCCTGGCTTTAATCGCCGCAAGGTTAGTACAATGCCCCTCTTTTTCGCGGCACCGGCCGGACGGCAACGTTGGATACCGAATTCCCCCGCATCAAGCGACTTCCGCCATACGTCTTCAATATCGTCAATCAGTTGAAGGCGGAGGCGCGCGCCCGTGGCGAAGATATCGTCGATTTCGGCATGGGTAATCCGGATCGGCCGACGCCGCAGCATATCGTGGACAAGCTCACCGAGGCAGTGCAGCGGCCGGACACGCATCGCTACTCGGTCTCTCGCGGGATTCCGCGGCTGCGTCGCGCCGTCTGCAACTGGTATGCGGAGCGTTTCGACGTCTCGCTGGACCCGGAGAGCGAGGCCATTGTCACCATCGGCTCCAAGGAAGGCCTTGCGCATCTGGCGCTGGCAACGCTGGGGCCGGGGGACACGGTGCTGGTGCCCAATCCCGCCTATCCCATCCACCCGTACGGGGTGATCATCGCCGGGGGCGATATCCGCCATGTGCCCCTGGTGCCGGGTGTGGATTTCTTTGCCGAACTGGAGCGGGCCATCCGCGAGAGCTGGCCGCGGCCGAAGATGCTGGTGCTGAATTTCCCGGGCAATCCCACCGGCCAGTGCGTGGATCTGGACTTCTTCGAGCGGATCGTGGCGATCTGCCGCGAGCACGGTATCTGGATCGTGCACGACCTGGCCTATGCGGAGATCGTCTTCGACGGCTATCGGGCGCCGTCCATCCTGGAAGTGCCCGGGGCCAAGGAGATCGCCGTGGAGGCCTATTCGCTGTCGAAGACTTACAACATGCCGGGCTGGCGTGTGGGGTTCGTGTGCGGCAATCCGGACCTGATTGCCGCGCTGGCGAGGATGAAGTCGTACCTGGATTACGGTATGTTCACGCCCATCCAGGTGGCGGCCATTGCGGCCCTGGAAGGGCCGCAAGATTGTGTCGACGAAATTCGGGAGATGTACCGGCGTCGGCGGGATGTCCTCTGCGACGGTCTGGATGCACTGGGCTGGCCGGTGGAGAAACCCCGCGCCACCATGTTTGTCTGGGCCCCGATCCCGGAGGCATACCGGGCCATGGGGTCGTTGGAATTTTCCAAGAAGCTGCTGCGGGATGCCAAGGTTGCCGTCTCCCCGGGGATCGGCTTTGGCGACTATGGGGACGATCATGTGCGCTTCGGCCTGATCGAGAATGAACACAGGACCCGCCAGGCGCTGCGGGGCATCAAGGCGATGTTCCGGCGCGACGCCGAGGCGGGGGAGGTGAGTGCGTGAGTTCGGTTAAGGTTGGCCTGCTGGGCCTGGGCACCGTGGGTGCCGGCACCATCAATCTGCTGGAGAGAAACAGCGACGAGATCACCCGGCGTGCGGGGCGTGGCATCGAGATCGTTGCCGCCGCGGCGCGTAATCTCGATCGCCCCCGTGGTTGCTCGACCAAGGGGATCCGTCTCACCACCGACCCCTTCGAAGTGGTCAACGATCCGGAGACGGAGATCGTCCTGGAGCTGATCGGCGGCTATGAGCCGGCTCGGGAGTTGGTGATTCAGGCGCTGAAGAACGGCAAGCACGTGGTCACCGCCAACAAGGCCCTGATCGCGTTGCACGGCAACGAGATTTTCGCCCATGCCCGGGAGAACGGTGTCACCGTGGCCTTTGAGGCCGCCGTGGCCGGCGGTATCCCGATCATCAAGAGCATCCGCGAGGGTCTTGCCGGCAACCGTATAGAATGGCTTGCGGGGATCATTAACGGCACCGCCAACTTCATTCTCTCGGAGATGTACTACGAGGGCCGGCAGTTCGGGGACGTGCTCGCCGAGGCCCAGCGGCTGGGCTACGCCGAGGCGGACCCGACCTTCGACGTGGAAGGGGTGGATGCCGCCCACAAGCTCACCATTCTGGCGTCCATCGCCTTCGGCATCCCGCTGCAGTTTGACAAGGTGCACACCGAAGGCATCTCGCACATCAGCCGGGAGGACGTCGCCTACGCCGAGGAGCTCGGCTATCGCATCAAGCATCTCGGCATCTGCCGGCAGACGGAAGAGGGTATCGAGCTGCGGGTCCATCCCACGTTGCTGCCGAAACGCCAGCTCCTGGCCAGTGTCGACGGCGTCATGAATGCAGTCATGGTCATGGGCGATGCCGTCGGCCCCACGCTGTACTATGGTGCCGGGGCCGGCGCCGATGCCACTGCCTCCGCGGTGGTCGCGGACCTGGTGGACGTGGTGCGGGAATTCGAGCTGGATCCGGTGAACCGGGTGCCGTACCTGGCGTTCCAGTCCACGGCCCTGTCCGATGCGCCGATCATGCCCATGTCGGGCATTGTCACGGCCTACTACCTGCGCATGGAGCTCGCCGATCAACCCGGTGTGCTGGCGGATATCACGCGCATTCTGGGCGAGGCGGGGATCAGCATCGAGGCCATTCTGCAGAAGGAACCGGCACCGGGCGCCGAGAACGTGCCGGTGATCCTGCTGACGCATCCGGTGCGCGAGCGCCAGATGGACGAGGCCCAGGAGCGCATGGAGGCCCTGGACGCCGTGCAGGGGCGGATCACGCGCATCCGCCAGGAACAGCTGCAATAACGCGCCGGTTCGCCGACGCCACCAACAGGAACGGGACATCTCATGCCATTCCGCCCGCGCTACACAGGCCTGATCAGCAAGTACAAGGACCGGCTGCCGGTCAGTGACGACGCCCGCCCCATCAGTCTCGGGGAGGGCAATACGCCGCTGATCCGCTTAAACCATATTCCCAGGGACCTGGGACGTGACGTGGACCTGTACGTCAAGTTCGAGGGGCTCAATCCCACTGGCTCGTTCAAGGACCGCGGCATGACCATGGCGGTGACCCATGCCCGGGAGCAGGGCAGTGCAGCGGTCATCTGTGCGTCAACGGGCAACACCTCGGCGTCTGCGGCCGCCTATGCCGCCCGTGCCGGGATGCGTGCCTTCGTGCTGATCCCGGACGGCAAGATCGCCATGGGCAAGCTGGCCCAGGCCATCATGCACGGCGCCGAAGTGCTGCAGATTGCCGGCAACTTCGACGCCGGCATGCGTATCGTCAAGGATATGGCTGACCATGCCCCGGTGACCATCGTCAACTCCATCAACCCCTACCGGCTGCAGGGGCAGAAGACCGCGGCCTTCGAGATTGTCGAGGAACTGGAGCGCGCCCCGGACTACCACTGCCTGCCCGTAGGCAATGCCGGCAACATCACCGCCCACTGGATCGGCTACTGCGAATGCGCGGGCAAGCGCAGTGAGCACCTCACCGACGCCTGCTCCTACTGCGGTGGCAACTGCCGTTATGCCAGTGCCATCGTCGGCGATCGCCCGACCATGATCGGCTATCAGGCCAGCGGGTCTGCGCCGTTCATGCGCGGCGGCCCGGTGCAGGAGCCGGATACCGTCGCCACCGCCATCCGCATCGGGGATCCCCAGTCCTGGGAGTACGCCTGGCACGCCAGTCGGGAGTCCGGCGGCTGGTTCGACGAGTGCAGTGACGAGGAGATCCTCGAGGCCCAGCGGTGGCTGGCGGCGCGGGAAGGCGTGTTCTGTGAGCCGGCCTCGGCGGCGTCGGTGGCCGGCGCCATGCGCGACATTCGCAATGGACGCATTCCGGAGGGCAGTACGGTGGTGTGCACCCTGACCGGTCACGGCCTCAAGGATCCGGACGTCGCCATCCGCCAGTCCGGCGATGCCATCAAGACCATCCCGGCGGAACTGGACACCGTGCGCCGGGCGATTCTGGACAAGCTCTGATCACCCGGGCGATGGCCCAGGTCCGGCCCGATCAACACAGCGGATGCTATCTGCGGGTTCCCGGCCTGCTGGGGCCGATCCCGGCGGATGCCAGGGAGCTGGTGCATGCCTCACCGGCGATGGCACGCCTGGCCGGGCTGCTGTCCAGGGCGCATCTTACGCGGCGGGCCGAGGCGGTCACCGGCGTCCCCGGGTTTACCCTGGAGCCATCTGACCGCGCAGCGCCGGCCGGCCCACTGGCGTTGCTGGGTGCCGGCGGTGTCCCCGGCGACGACTACTGGTTCCGTGCCGATCCGATCCACCTGCTGGCTGATCGCGATCAGCTGCGCCTGCTGGGACCGGAGACCCTGGATATTGACCAGGAGGAAGCCCGCCAGCTTGCCCGGGCCTTCAACGATTACTTCCGTGACGACGGTCTTGAACTGGTGACGCCGTTGCCGGATGCGTGGTTCCTGCGCTGTTCCACGCCACCCCGGGTGCAGACGGTGCCCTTGCACACAGCCCGAGACGTGCCGCTGGGCTCGGTGCAGCCCCGGGGCGAAGACGCGTCGTGGTGGCAGGCGCGCCTTAACGAGACGCAGATGCTGTTTCACGGGCATGCGGTCAACCAGAACCGGGAGCGCCAGGGCAGTTTGCTAGTCAACGGGATCTGGCCCTGGGGTGGTGGCGTGCTGCCGCGGGTGAGCGGTCGCTGGAATACGGTGTTCGCCGACGATCCGCTGGTGCGCGGCCTTGGCGTTGCCGCCGGGCTTGTCGTCAGGCATTGGCCCCGGGAGGCGGAGCCTGTCCTGCAGGCCGCGGAGACGGGGCGGACCCTGGCGGTGGCCCCGGAGCTGCCGGTGGTCCGCGACGGTGAGTCATTCCAGGCCTGGGAAGCCGCAGTGCAGGATTTCTGTGAAGCCTGGGCGGAGCCCCTGGAGCGGTCCCTGCGGCAGCGCGGCTGCGCCTCCCTGACGCTGGACGTCGGGCACGATGTTGCCCCGCGCCGGTTGACCCCGGCCAGTCGCCTGGCGTTCTGGCGTCGTCGCCGGTCTTTCGTCAGCCTGCTCGCGTCTGCATGAAAATCCGGCGTCGCCCCGCAGGCCCTTCCGCCGAGGCCGCGCTGGCGCATCTGCATCCCGTGCTGCAGCGGGTCTATGCCCGCCGGGGCGTCACTGATGCCCACCAGCTCGATTGTTCCCTGGCAGGGTTGGCGTCCACCGACGGGCTCGCTGGTCTGGAGAGTGCGCTGGATCATCTCGCCGAGGCGGTCATGCAGCAGCAGCGTATCCTGCTGGTGGGGGATTTCGACGCCGACGGTGCATCCAGCTGCGCCCTCGGGGTGCTCGGCCTGCGGGCGCTGGGTGCCCGCCATGTGGAGTACCTGGTCCCGAATCGCTTCGAGTACGGCTACGGCTTGACCCCCGAAATCGTCGATGAGGCGTTCGGGCGTCGCCCGGATCTGCTGGTGACGGTGGACAATGGCGTCTCCAGCGTCGAGGGCGTGCGGCGCGCACGGGAGCTCGGCATGCGGGTGGTGGTGACCGATCACCATCTGCCGCCGGCGGAGCTCCCGGTGCCGGATGCCATGGTCAATCCGAACCTTCCCGACGACACCTTCCCCGGCAAGCACCTGGCCGGCGTCGGTGTGCTGTTCTACGTGCTCGCGGGGTTGCGTGGCCGACTCCGGGAGTGGGGCTGGTTCAGTGGCAGCGCCGAGCCGCAGCTCGCCGGCCTGCTCGACCTGGTGGCCCTGGGGACGGTGGCCGACGTTGTGCCGCTGGATCAGATTAATCGTGTGCTGGTGGAGCAGGGATTGCGCCGCATCCGCGCCGGTCACTGCCGGCCGGGTATCACGGCATTGCTGGAAGTGGGGGGGCGCGAGCCCGTTCACTGTGTATCGGCGGATCTCGGGTTCGCTGCCGGCCCCCGCCTCAATGCAGCGGGGCGGCTGGACGACATGACCCGGGGTATTGAATGCCTCCTCTGTGATGATCCCGGGGTTGCCCGGGAACACGCGCAGCGACTGGATGCCCTGAACCGCGAGCGCCGCGAGATCGAGGGGCGCATGGCCGCCGAGGCCATGGCCGCCGTGGAGGCCTTCGAGCAGTCCTGGAGCGGTGACAGCACCCCCGCGGCGTTGTGCGTGACCGACTCCGGTTGGCACCAGGGGGTTGTCGGCATCGTTGCTTCGCGTCTGAAAGAGCGTTTCCACCGGCCGGTGATCGCGTTCGCACCGTCGCAGGACGGGGAACTCAAGGGGTCGGCACGGTCCGTGCCCGGACTTCATGTGCGGGATGCGCTGGAAGAGGTTGCCGTGCGGCACCCGGCGCTGATCCAGCGCTTCGGCGGCCATGCGGCGGCGGCGGGGCTCAGCGTGCGCAGCGACCGGTTCGAAGCGTTCCGGCAGGCATTCAGCGAGGTGGTGGATACCATCCTGCCCCTGGAGCAGCGACAAGGGGTGTGGTTGACCGACGGTGAGCTGGCCCCGGCCGAGCTCTCCCTGGAAGTGGCCCGGGCGCTGCGCGGCGGCGGCCCGTGGGGGCAGGGATTTCCAGAGCCGGTGTTCGACGGCGTCTTCCTGGTTGCCGGGGCGCGTGTGGTGGGCGACAACCATCTCAAACTGCGTCTGCAGGCTGATGCCGATGGCCGCGGTCCGACCCTGGATGCGATCGCCTTCCGTGCGCTGGAAGCGGGCTGGGATGAGCACCTGCCGGCGCGGCTGCGCGTGGTGTACCGGCTGGACGTGAACCGGTGGCGCGGGCGGGAGACCGTCCAAATGCTGGTGGAGCACATGCAGAGCGCCTGAACCTGAAGTGTGACGTGTCTGGCAAAACGGGGCGGTGTGCCCTTCACCCGCGCACCGCGTCGGGTAGCATGAGGCGATAACACGTGTCGGTGCCGCCGGCAGCGTTTGGTTTGGTGCATGTTCGCAGCAGGGTGGGTGCATGACGAACACCGTGGGCAATCCCGTCCCCATGGCAGCGGAAGGGAGTGAATGCGATTCCTCCGATGCCGGCGACGAGTCGGCGCTGCGGCTGATCGCGGAGCTCTCCAGTCGCTTCATCAGTGTCTCTCCCGGCGAGGTGGAAGGTGCCATCCGCCAGGCCCTGGCGGATATTGCCGCACTGGCCCGGGTGGATCGCGCCTATGTGATCCAGAGCGGTGAGGAGGGTGCGTATTACTGCACCCACGAGTGGTGCGCCGAAGGGGTTCCCTCACGACGTGACAAACTGCGCCCGGTGCCTGCAAGGCGTCTGAGCTGGATCCGTGGCGAGCTGGATGCGGGGCGCGTGGTCAATGTTGCCGACACCCGTACCATGGCTCCCGCTGCCTCTGGGGAAAAAGAGCTGTACCGCGAGTACCAGGTCGCCGCGGTCCTGATCGCGCCCCTGTTCCTGGACGGTCAGCGTATCGGCTCGGTGGGCTTTGACATGATCCACGCGCCGCGGCGCTGGGGAACGGACCTGGAGCTGCTTCTCACCCTCACCGGGCAGATGATGCTCGGTGTCCTGCAACGGCAGCAGAAGGACGAGTCACTGCTGGCCAGTCAGCAAAGGTACCGGGATCTGGTGGAGAACTCTGTCGAGTCCATCATCGTGCTGGATGCCGACCGCAACCGGATCATTGATATCAACGACAATACGACACGGTTGTTCGGGGCCGACCGGGACACCCTCATGAATGCCGCACCGGAATGGGTGCTGCCGCCGGAGCAGGCTGATGGCAGTGATTCCCTGGAGCAGGCGCGGGATATCATCCGCAGATGTCTCAGCGGGGAGCGGCTGGTCTTCGACTGGGTGTATCGCAACGCCCGGGGTGAGTCCATCCCGTGTGAAGTCCGTGCGGTGCCACTGCCCGCCAGCGAAGGGCGACGCATCCGCCTGGCCATCCTTGATGTCAGCGAACGCAAACGCGTCGAGCAGGAGCAGCTCGATTACCTGCGCCGCACCCGGGAACAGCATTTCCATCTGGGCCGCGTGGCCACCAGCCGGGCCCTGGCCGAGGGTGATCTGGAGGCCTTGTACCAGGACGTCTGTGATGCGGTGTGCACCGTGCTTGGTGTGCATCGCGCCAGCCTGTGGATGCTCGATGACAAGCGCACGATACTGCAGTGCGAAGCCGGGTCCGAACGGGGAGGCGCCCGGCGAGCCGTTGTCGCCGCGGCGGACCCGTCGGGCGAACTCGACTTGGTGCGGAATGCGGCCTACCTAGATGAATTGCGCAACGCCCGCGCGTTGGCAATCGAGGACGTGGAGCAGGATTCCCGCGCCAGCGGCATGCTCGACAGTTATCTCCGCCCGCGCGGCATTCGCGGCCTTCTGGATGCCTCGGTGCGGGTTTCCGGCGAGGTGGCGGGGGTGATCTGTGCCGAGGCCATCGGTGCCAGCCGGCAATGGCGCGTGGACGAGATCAATTTTGTCAGCGCCATGGCGGACCAGGTGGCACAGGCACTGATCAACCACGACCGGGCGGCCGCCCTGGACGCCCTGCGGGAGAGCGAACAGCGCTATCGCGCCCTGTACGACGACAACCCCTCCATGTTCTTCACCATCGACGAGAGCGGCTTCGTGGCGTCCGTGAACCGCTTTGCCGCCGAGTCCCTGGGTTATCGGGTGGAGGAACTCGTGGGTCTGCCCTTCGATGTGCTGCACCACCAGGAGCGGCGGGGGGAGGTGGATCATCACCTGCACGCCTGCCACAGGGCGCCCGGCGAGGTGCACCGCTGGGACTCGCATCTGGAGGTGCGCGGCGGTGGCACCATCAGCGTGCGCGTCAGTGCCCGGACCCAGCCCCAGGCCGACGATCGAGTGCCCGTGCTTGCGGTGTGCGAAGACACGTCCGAGGCCCGGGAACTGGCTGAGGAGCTCAGCTATCAGGCGCGCCATGACGCGCTGACCGGGCTGTACAACCGCCGCGAGTACGAAACCAACCTGAAGGCCGTTCTCGACGACGCCAGGGACGAGGGCAGCGAGCATGTGATCTGCTACCTGGACCTGGATCAGTTCAAGGTCATCAACGACACCTGCGGTCATCTGGCCGGAGATGAACTGCTGCGTCAGCTCAGCGCCGTTCTACAGGAGCAGTTGGGCGACCGGGACATGCTGGCCCGGCTGGGCGGGGACGAGTTCGGCATCCTGCTGCGGCACCGCAGCGCCGAGGCGGCCTACACGATCGCCGATGGGGTCCGTCAGGCGGTGAGCGAGTTCCAGTTCACCTGGGATGGCCGCGCCTTCGGCCTGGGAGTGAGCATCGGCCTGGTGCCCATCGCGCAGACCGCGGGCACCATGCATGACGTCATGAGCGTCGCCGACACCGCCTGTTACGCCGCCAAGGATCAAGGGCGCAATCGCATCCACGTCTATCGTCAGGGCGACGAGGAACTGGAGCGGCGGCACGGCGAGATGCAATGGGTCAGCGGCATCCGTGAAGCCCTGACTGCGGACCGGCTAAGGTTGTACTGTCAGCCGATCGTGCCCCTGCAGAAGGCGGAGCAGCGCCGGCATTACGAGCTTCTGCTGCGCATGGAAGGGACGGATGGCCAGCTGATCCAGCCCGGGGCTTTCCTGCCGGCGGCCGAGCGTTTCAACCTGATCCCGACAGTGGACCGCTGGGTTATCGACAATGCCCTGAACTGGCTGGAGGGGCGCCCAGGCCACCTGGAGCAGCTGGGTTCCTGCGCCATCAACCTCTCCGGCCTCTCGGTGGGTGACGAGGATTTCCTGGACTGGCTGCTGGCCAGGATGCGGTCGGCCCGGGTGGAGCCGCACCGGATCTGCTTCGAGATTACCGAGACGGCGGCTATCCGCAACCTGTCTGTCGCCACGGAATTCATGACCAGTCTGCGCGGGCTGGGCTGCCGTTTCGCCCTGGACGATTTCGGCAGCGGCCTATCGTCGTTTGCCTACCTGAAGAACCTGCCGGTGGATGCCGTCAAGATCGATGGCATGTTCGTGCGGGATCTGGACACCAATGCCATCAATCACGCCGTGGTGCGCTCCATCAACGACATCGGCCACGTCATGGGCAAATCCACCGTGGCAGAGTTCGTGGAGACGGAGTCGGTACGCCGGGCCCTGACCGAGATTGGCGTCGATTACGCCCAGGGCTTCGGCATTGCCCGCCCGATGCCGCTGGATGCCATGGACGCCGCCGGAAACTGAGGCCGGCGTCCCGCAATCCGCACTCCGCGATCAGTCGTTGAGGTTGAATCCCCAACGCTGGGCTACCTCCGGTTCGTTCCGGAGCAGGTAGAAATCCGCCATGATTTCCGCGCTGACGTCCAGCAGAGTATCCGGGTCGTCCTCGCGCTCCAGTTCATCCACGCTGTCCAGCGGTTCCAGGCCCTGAATCTGCCGGTGTTCATTGGCCTTGGCCAGCCGCGCTTCATTGCGCTGCGCGCGTTCCTGTTCGCGCTGTGCGCGGTTCAGGGACACCTCGGTCTGCTCGCGCGCCTGCCGTATCTGGTCCAGCTCGTCCAGCAGCGCATTGTAGGCGGAGTGATCCTTGACCCGCTCGTCGTGTCGTGACCCCAGCAGGGAAATGGCACGGCTGAGTTCTTCAATGCGGGTGTAGTCCACGGGGTCGATTTCGTCCCACGGCAGGGGGTTGTCCGCCGCGCGTTCACCGATCTCGTCGGAGTCCATGGCCGAGGGCAGACTGATGTCCGGTTCCACGCCGCGTTTCTGGGTGCTGCTCCCGGTGATGCGGTAGAACTTGGCGATGGTCATCTTCAACCGCCCGGTATCGACACTGGGATCGTTGCTGAAGCGGTCCAGGTCAACCATGGTCTGCACCGTGCCCTTGCCGAAGGTGCGCTCGCCCAGAACGATACCGCGGCCGTAATCCTGCATGGCCCCGGCGAAGATCTCCGACGCCGAAGCGCTCTGCCGGTCCACCATGATGGCCAGCGGGCCGTCATAGTGTGTGGCCTCGTCCGGATCGCGCATGACTTCGGTGTCGCCGTCGCTGCGGCGGATCTGCACCACGGGGCCGCCGGGGAGGAACAGCCCGGTCATGTCCACCGCCTCTTGCAGCGACCCGCCGGAGTTGCCGCGCAGATCGATGATGAGACCATCGATGCCGTCGGCCTTGAGCGCATCGATGTGACGCCGGACATCCCGGGTGGTGCTGCGATAGTCATCCTCGCCGGCCTGAGCAGCGGCGAAGTCGGTATAGAAGGCCGGGATGGTGATGACGCCAACGCGCTGCACGCCATCGTCGCGCTCGATTTCCTTCACCTCCTTCTGTGCGGCCTGTTCCTCCAGGGCGATTTCGTTGCGCTCCAGGGTCACCGTCCGTGGCGCGCTGTCCGAATCGCCGCCGGGGAGGATGCGCAGGCGCACCTCCGATTCCTTCGGTCCGCGAATCCGGTCCACTACGTCGCTCAGGCGCCAGCCAACCACATCCACCATCTCCTCGTCGCCTTCGGCCACGCCGATGATGCGATCCCCGGGCGAGAGCTCGCCGCTACGCTCCGCCGGGCCCCCCGGAACCAGTTCGATGATTTCGGTGAAATCCCTGCGCGTGCGCAGCATGGCGCCGATGCCCTCCAGGGAGAGCTGCATCTGGATGTCGAATTCCTCGGAGTTGCGGGGCGACAGATAGTTGGTGTGCGGGTCGAAGGAGCGCGCCCAGGCGCCCATGTAGGCCTCGAAGATGTCCTCGGCCTCCGAACGCTGCATGTTCTTGGCCACGTTCTCGTAGCGGCTGCGCAGCAGATCCATGGTCTGCTCTTCGTCATCCTCGCCCAGCAGCATGGTCAGGGCGTCGTTCTTGATCCGCTGACGCCAGAGCCGATCCAGTGCATCCTCATCCGCCACCCAGTCCTGCTCGCGCCGGTTGAGTTCCAGCGTCTGGTCGGTATCGAAGTCGATGCCGTTATCAATCACCTGGTGGGCGAACTCGGCACGCTCCGTGGCACGCTGCTTGAGGCGGCCGTAGATGTGGTAGGCGAGGTCGAGATCGCCGTCCATGAGCATGTTGTCCAGATCCGAGCGGTGCACCCGGAACTCCTCGATGTCGGACTGCGTGAAGTAGTAGCGGTCCGGGTCCAGGGCGTCCAGGTAAGCGTCCAGGACCTGCTCCGAGAGCGCGTCATCAATGGACTGCTGGCGGAAGTGCTGATGGGCCAGCAGGCGTGCGATCAGTCGGGCGGTTTCCGGGTGATTGTCTGCCGGCCGGACGATGTCTTCGTCGGACTCGGAGGCCAGCGTCGTGGTGGAAAGGCAGCCGGTGCCGACCACCAGCGCCAGCAGGAGGACCGCAGAGCGATAAAGGGTCGTTCTAAGCATTCGCTCACCCGTGTTGTGGCGTCGCCTCGTGTCCGCACCGTTCAGGCGGCGAGGCCCTTCGCGACGATTTCATGTAGCTCTTTTGACAGCTTAGGCCGATTTCCGATCCGTTCCAATTGTCGCGACATGCTCGCGGCCCTGTCGGCGTCAAAGCGGTCCCATCGGGTCAGTGGCAGGACCAGGCGGGCGGCAATCAGCGGATTCAGGGCGTCGAGTTCCATGACGCGCTCCGCAACAAAGGCATGACCGGCACCGTCGACGCGATGGAAATGCAGGGGATTCTCCTGGCTGAACGCGCCGAGAACGGAGCGTACGCGGTTGGGATTGCCCATGTCGAATGCCGGGTGACGCATGAGCCGTTGGACCCGGTGCAGGCCGTCACCGGCCTGTGCCGTCGCCTGAATGCGCAGCCATTTGTCCACCAGCAGCGGGTCGTCGCCCCAGCGCCGGTAAAAGGTCAGGAGCGGCTGGCGGGCGAGTTCCTCGTCGGCATCGGCGAGCAGCGCCAGCGCGACAAGGCGATCGGTCATGTTGTCCGTTTCATGATACTGGCGCAGCGCAGCCTCCACTCCGGCGGCTCCGGCGGCCACGCGATAGGCAAGCGCCAGGTGGCCAAGGCGGCGCAGGGCTGCTGCACGTTGACGTGGGACACCTGCGTGGGAGCCGGCGCAGTCAGTGTGGATGTCGCACCACCATGCGGCGAAGTGGCTTCCCATGGCATGCCGGAGGTGCTCCCTCGCGCCGTGGATGGCTTCCACCTCCACGCAGGCACGCTGCTCGGCGATGTAGTCCTCGGAGGGCAGGGCCAGGGTTTCGGCAACGAACGCCGGATCGTCGCGATAGCCGGCCAGGACCCGCTCCACCGCCTGGGTCAATGTGGTTGGCAACGGCGGTGTCCCGCCGTGATCCAGCGCCTGGATGATGGCATCCAGGGTCAGTTGCTGGGCGGCGTCCCAGCGCACGAACGGGTCGTCGTCGCTGCCCAGGAGCAGTGCCAGCTGTTCGCGGGTGTAGGGGAAGTCCAGGGCCACCGGTGCGGAGAAACGGCGCAACAGGCTGGGTACCGGGGGCTCTGCGATGTCCATGAACGTGATCTGCTGGTGCTCTGCATGGAGTGTGATGACCCGCTCGCACCCGGCGGGCGCCGCTTCGCCGTCCATACGCAGCGGCAGCAGTTGGCCGCCGGGGTCCATGAGCCCGAGACGCACGGGGATGGGCAGTGGCTGCTTGCGGGATTGCCCCGGGGTGGCCGGGGTAAACTGAGACAGCAGCAGGTGATAGCAGCGTCGCACCGGGTCATGGCGGCCGCGAACTCGCAGCACCGGAGTGCCGGCCTGCTCGTACCAGGTGGCCATGTCGGTCAGAGGGGTCCCGGTGGCGTCTTCCAGCGCGCCGCGGAAGTCCTCGCAGGTCGCGGCGCGGCCGTCGTGCCGGCGCAGATACAGCTGCACGCCGGCGCGAAAGCCGGCGTCCCCGAGGCGGGTGTGCAGCATGCGGATCACCTCGGCGCCCTTGTCGTACACCGTGGCGGTGTAGAAGTTGCTGACATCCAGGTAGCTGCCGGGTCGTACCGGGTGGGCCATCGGGCCGCTGTCTTCCGGGAACTGCAGCGCCCGCAGGTTGCGGGCATCGCGGATGCGCGTGAGTGCCGGCGACCCCGTCTCGGCGCAGAATTGCTGTTCCCGGAACACCGTCAATCCCTCCTTGAGACTGAGCTGGAACCAGTCGCGCAGGGTCACGCGGTTGCCGGTCCAGTTGTGGAAGTACTCGTGGGCGACGACCGCCTCCACGGTCTCCAGGTCATCGTCGGTGGCGGTGCGGGGGTCAGCCAGCACGCAGGCGGCATTGAAGATGTTGAGCCCCTTGTTCTCCATGGCGCCCATGTTGAAGTCGTCCACGGCCACGATCATGTAGCAATCCAGGTCGTACTCCAGTCCGTAGGCTTCCTCGTCCCAGCGCATGGCGCGCTGGAGAGCCTCCACGGCATGACCGGTGCGTCCTGCGTTGCGCGGCTCGGTGTAGACTTGCAGGCCGATCCTGCGCCCCGATGGCGTGACGTGGGTGTCCTGGTGGACGCTCAGATCCCCGGCGACCATGGCAAACAGATAACTGGGTTTCGGGTGCGGGTCGTGCCAGGTCACCCAGTGACGGCCATCCTCCAGTGTGCCGGCACCAGTGCGATTGCCATTGGCCAGCAGAACGGGGTAGCGCCTTGAATCGGCGATGATGGTGGTGGTGTAACGGGTCATGACATCCGGGCGATCCGGAAAGTAGGTCATGTGACGGAAACCTTCGGGCTCGCACTGGGTGCAGAACAGCCCGCCGGACCTGTAGAGTCCCTGCAGCGCGGTATTGTCCCGGGGGCGCAGCACGGTGGTGACCTCGATGGTGTGGCCGGGGCCGTCGAGCCCGGTGAGGGTCAACCCGTGCTCGTCGTGGTTCATCGCCGTTGCGGGCGGGGCGCTACCGTCCACCAGGATCCGCTCCAGCTGCAGGCCCCGGCCGTGGAGGCACAATGGGCCTGCCTGTCTGCCCGCCGGGGCATCCGGCGTGACTCGAAAGCACGTGTGCAGCCGGGTCTCGTTCTCGCCGAGTTCGAAGGTCAGCGACAGGTGATGGACGCGATGGCTCGGTGGTGCGTAGTCCTTGAGAAACACGGCGTTCGGCGCGGTCATGCACGGCTCCCGGACCCGGGCGCGGTGCCCCGTGGGATGGTTTCGGGAAATCAACAATAGCAGTCCGTGGGCGGAGCGGGAACGCTGACGCCGCTCAGGCTGACAAGGGGAGGGGTGCGGGTGGGCGCACAAACCACAGGTGACACACGCCGGTTCACCGCGGGACAGCTGATTCTGCTGGTATTCCTGCCGTTCGCGGCGGGATATTTCCTGTCGTACCTGTTCCGGACGGTCAATGCCGTCATCGCCGCCGATCTGCAGTCGGACATCGGCCTGTCGGCATCCGAGCTGGGTTTGCTGACGGCGGCCTACTTCCTGTCCTTTGCCCTGTTCCAGCTGCCCCTGGGCCTGCTTCTGGACCGTTTCGGCCCGCGACGGGTGGAGGCGGCATTGTTGCTGGTGGCCGCAGTGGGCGCCGCCGTATTCGCCGTCGGCGCTGATCTCGCCAGCCTGGGAGTCGGTCGGGCGCTTATCGGCCTGGGGGTCTCGGCCTGCCTGATGGCGAGCTTCAAGGCATTCACGGCCTGGTTCCCCGCGGAGCGTCTGCCGCTGGTGAACGGCTGTCTGTTGGCCTGCGGCGGACTCGGCGCCATGGCCGCGACCAGCCCGGTGGAGTATCTCCTCGGCTGGACGGACTGGCGCATGGTCTTCATCGGGCTTGCAGCCGCCTGCGGGGCCACTGCCGTTGCGGTTTGGACGGTGGTGCCCGAGACGCCGGGGCGGGGCGGTGAGAGCATGCAGGAGCAGCTGGCGGGCCTGCGGCAGGTGCTCACCAGCCCGTATTTCTGGCGCCTGGCGCCGTTGTCGCTACTCATGCAGGGCGGTTCACTGGCGGTGCAGGGACTGTGGGCCGGCCCGTGGATGCGGGACGTGGCTGGCATGGAACGCCAGGGAGTGGCGGATACGCTGCTGCTGATCGCCCTGGCCATGGCCATCGGCTTTGCCGTCTGGGGGGTAATCAGTGAGCGCCTGGCGCGACTCGGGGTCAGACCCTTTCAGATTGTTGTCGTGGGCGGCGCGCTGTTTCTTCTTTTCAAGTTTCTGCTCGTTTTACAGCCTGCCAACGGCGTAGTGCCGTTGTGGATGGCGTTCGGCTTCTTCGCCACCTCCGGAACGCTGGTGTATGCCATGATTTCCCAGGCGTTTCCCCTGGCCCTCACCGGACGGGCAACCACCGCCCTGAACCTGGCTGTATTTGTCGGGGCATTTATGTTGCAGTGGATCATGGGCTTTGTGATCGAAGTCCGTGAACTGCCGGACGGACTCGGGTACGCTCCAGAAGGGTATGGCGTGGCGTTCGGGATGCTTCTCGTGCTCCAGGTTATCGCCTTTGTCTGGTTCCTGTTGCCTATTCGGCACGAGGAGGAAGATGCATGATGTTCGGATTGCTCGGTTTTGGTGCAATGACACCGGTGGAGCAGCCAGAGCTGGAAGTTCTGCACCGTAAGCCGGCTGCGGACAAGCGGCGTAAAGCCCCGCCGCTGCTGTTCATTCATGGCGCATATGCCGGCGCCTGGTGCTGGGACGAACACTTTCTCCCCTGGTTTGCCGAACAGGGCTTCGACGCCTACGCGGTCAGTCTGCGCGGCCACTGCGGCAGCGATGGCAAGGAAGCGCTCCCCCAGGCGAGCATCCGCGATTACGTCGCTGACGTCCGCAGTGTGGTGGAGACTCTGGATGCGCCGCCGATCCTGGTGGGCCACTCCATGGGTGGCATGGTGGTGCAGAAGTACCTGGAGCAGTATCCGGCTGCCGCTGCGGTGCTCATGGCCTCTGTGCCTCCCGGTGGGCTCAGCAGCTCGGTGATGCGCCTGACCACCTCCGATCCGATGCTGTTTGCGCAGGTGTCCATGGTCCAGGCAGGCGCGCGGGATCTCGTGGACACGGAAAACGCCGGCAAGGCCATCTTTTCCGACGACATGGATGCCGATCTGCGCGATTCGTACGGCGCCCGCATGCAAAGTGAATCCCAGCGGGCTCTGATGGACATGACGTTCATGGATCTGCCGCGCCGGTGGCGCATGCAAATCCCGCCGATGCTGGTGCTGGGCGCCGGGCGGGATGCATTGTTTTCCATCAACGAGACCAAGCGCACGGCGCGCTCGTACAAGGCCGATTACCAGATCTACCCGGATATGGCCCATGCCATGATGCTTGAGACAACCTGGCATCTGCCGGCCCGCGAGATCCGCGACTGGATCGTCGAGCATTCGGACCGGTTTAATGCGGACTAGGTCGCAGCGCGCCGGGCAGGGCGATACGCCGCCCCGGCTGCAGGACCGACACGCTTTCTGTCAGGATGCGGCGGCCCGTGCCGGCTGTTCCGTATCCCGCCGCCGCAGCTCCCGAGGCGTTGGTCCGTACGGATTGAGCTGATAGTAGCCGGTGAACTCGTCAAAGGCCTTGAGGGCGTCCTCCAGGGAGCGATCCTCCCGGACTTCAAAGGCATTGATCCCCACTCGCGCCATGTAGGCGAGCTGATCCCGGAGAACGTCCCCTACCGCGCGCAGCTCACCACGGTAGCCGTGGCGTGCGCGCAGCAGGCGGGCGTGAGACAAGCAGCGCCCGTCCTTGAAGGCCGGAAACTCCAGCGCGATCAGCGGCAATTCATCCAGCACCGGCAGGAGTTCATCCAGCGGCGTATCGCCGTTGATGCGAACGCCGACCCGCCCCGTATGCTCCGCGAGGGTCTCCCGCTCCGCGAGCCAGCGGGCATGGCTGACGATAATGTGCCCCGCAGGCAGGGTCTGTTCGTCGTCCACATGCTGCCAGGCGTCCTCGACGATGGCGCCGTCCCGGATGATCCTACGCATAAGCCGCCTCCTTGAACGGTTTCACGCCGATGCGGCGGTAGGTGTCGAGCAGGGGCTCGTCACCTTCCCGGTGCTCGGCGAAGGTCCTGAGTATGCTCTCCAGCGTGTCGGCTACCTGATCCTTGGCCACTGCCGGGCCGATGCGCTCGCCCATTCCGGCGTCGTTGGATGAAGAACCGCCGACGGTGATCTGGTAATACTCCTGACCCTTCTTGTCCACGCCCAGGATGCCAATGTGTCCGACGTGGTGGTGCCCGCAGGCATTCATGCAGCCGGACATGTTCAGGCGGATATCGCCCAGGTCATAGAGGTAGTCCATGTCGTCGAAGCGGCGGTTGATATCCTCCGCCACATCGATGGAGCCCGCGTTGGCCAGGCTGCAGAAGTCCAGCCCGGGGCAGCAGATCATGTCGGTCATGGTGCCGATGTTGGGAGTCGCCAGGTTCAGCGCCTGCAGCTCCTGCCACAGCGCATACAGAGAATCCTTGCGCACATCCGCGAGCACCAGATTCTGGGTGTGGGTGACGCGGACTTCGCCGAAACCGTAGCGCTCGGCAAGCTCCGCCACGGCATCCATCTGCTGATCGGTCATGTCGCCGGGGGCAATGCCCGGCGCCTTCAGTGAAAGGAACACTGCCCGGTAGCCGTGCTGCCGGTGGGACACCGTATTGTGGCGGTACCAGCGGGCGAAACCGCTGTCCTGGTTCAGCCACTGCGGAAGATCCCCCTCGCCGGCGCTGCTGTCATAGTCGGGCGGCTGGAAGAAATCGCGCATGTACTCGACATCCTCCGGCGCCAGGGTCAGCTGCGGGTCGTCCCGGAGGTGCTGCCACTCCCTTTCCACATGACGGGCAAAGGTTTCCGCACCCATGGACCGCACCAGGATCTTGATGCGGGCCTTGTGCATGTTGTCCCGGCGCCCGTTCAGGTTGTAGACGCGCAGGATGGCGTCCAGATAGGAGAGCAGGTGCTGCTCGGGAAGAAACTCGCGGATGCACTCGCCGACGATGGGCGTGCGACCGAGCCCCCCACCGACGAAGACCTGGAAACCGGTTTCGCCGGCCTCGTTGGTGACGATCTGCAGCCCGATGTCGTGGACGCGAATGGCTGCGCGGTCGGAGTCCGACGCGCTCACCGCAATCTTGAACTTGCGTGGCAAATAGGAGAATTCCGGATGCAGGGTCGCCCACTGCCGAATCAGTTCGCAGTACGGGCGGGGATCCATGAGTTCGTCACCGGCCACCCCGGCGAGGTGGTCCGACGTGACGTTACGGATGCAGTTGCCGCTGGTCTGGATGGCATGCATTTCGACACTGGCCAGATCGGCCAGGATATCCGGGACGGTCTCCAGCGCCGGCCAGTTGTACTGGATATTCTGCCGCGTGGTGAAGTGCCCGTAGCCGCGATCGTAGGTGCGCGCAATGTGCGCCAGCATCCGCACCTGCCGGCTGCTGAGCAGACCGTAGGGGATGGAGACACGCAGCATCGGCGCGTGGCGCTGTATGTAGAGCCCGTTCATGAGGCGCAATGGCCGGAACTCGTCGTCCGTCAGTTCACCGGCAAGGTAGCGGCGCGTCTGATCGCGGAACTGCTCCACGCGTTGGTTCACCAGTGTCTGATCGAAACTGTCGTACCTGTACATCGAGCCCTCGTGCGTTTGCTCTGGCGGGTCCGGGGAACCGGGCGTCGATCCCGACTGGACGCGCCCGCCCTGACCTTGGCAGTGACCGTAGCAAGGCGTGGTTATACATAAAAGGAATATTTCGCTATAAATTAAGCGCAGAGGGTTATTTCACCGGGCTGCAGCCGGGACCCGCGCGCCGGCTACCACCGGTATTTGCCCCAGAGTTCGGGATTCGCCCAGAAGCGCGGATTGAGCCAGTCCGGTGTGGTCTTGTAGGTCGCCATGTCGAATCCGTAGAGGAGGCCGTTGTCATCACCGAGCCGGGCCAGCCGGGTGAAGCCGAAGGCCGTCATGTCCCGGTGTTCCCAGTGGGCGGAGGGCCGCAGCCGGGCCAGCACGCGGCGGGCATACAGATCCCGTAGACGCGAGAGTAGAATCTCACCATCCCCCCGCGGGAACAGCTCCAGCGCGCCGACCAGTACCAGATCCTGGCGTCCGTGGTGTGGCAGGGCCTCCAGGGTTTCGACCGGTGTCAGCCGCCTGACGGTTGTCAGGGATCTGTCCAGGGCCGCCGGTTCCGGGTTCAGGGGGTGGGCGTCACCGATGACCAGGTAATTGTGCGGCGATGTCTCCCGTAATACACGGTCCAGCATGTGCTGTGCTGCCCGAGATTCATCCAACTGCCTTCACCCCGCTCGTGGCCGTGACCCGCTGTCCGGTGTCCCGCAGCCCACAGGTGCCGGGCTTTCGGGCTGCAGGACACCGGACCATCGGCAACGGTAGACCAGATTCGCGATTGTGCCTACCCGTTCCTTGTCGGGGTATCGCTCGTCGGATACAGTCAGCACGCCTGCATAGTCCAAATAATCAATCGAAATGAAACCGATACGAGGTACGCTCTGGATCTCCATTCCTTGATTCCATGGCGCCGTTCGCGGCGGGATCGACTGGTGGGGGTCGCCCTCGGCGGCCGGGGAGTCGGTGTCGCCGTACTGAACGCCTCCGGAGGCCTGGAGGTGGCCGAGCACCGGCCGGCCGACGCCGGTTTGGACGGTTGGACCGGGGCGCTGCGGGCGGCAGTCCACGATCACGGCTTGCAGCGGTGCCCCTGTGTCGCCGTGGCGCCGCGTGGCAGCTACCAGGTGCAGCAACTGGAGGCACCCGCGGTGCCCAGGGAAGAACTGCAGACTGCGGTACGCTGGCGCCTCAAGGATGTGGTTGATGTGCCGCTGGAGCAGGCGGTGACCGATGTCATCCTGGTTCCGCCACCCCCCACGCGGGATGTGGCGAACATGCTCTATGGCATCGTTGCCCGGCGCCAGGCGATGGATGAGTACGCCGACATGATCGACCAGGCCGGCCTGCGGCTGGTCGCGCTGGAGATCCGCGAGATGGCGGTGCGCAATCTCGCCGCCCTTTGCCCGGAGCAGGGCGGCGGCATTGCGGTCCTGGCCGTGGACAGCGACGAGGGGCTGCTGGTGGTCAGCCGTGAAGACTCCCTGTATCTGGCCCGCGCGCTGGAGATTGGCGGAATTCACCTGCGTGCCGACCCGTCACAGGCGAGTGAACGCCTGGCTCTGGAAGTGCAGCGTTCCCTGGATTACTACGACAGTCAGCTCTATGGCGCACCGCCATCGCGGGTAGTGCTGCTGCCCCTGACAGAATTCGACGAAGCGGCGGTGGTGGGGGATCTGAACGCCCACTTGGGGGCATCCGTGGAGATGCTGCAACTGGAGCAGTGGCTGGAGACACCCGACAGCCTCTCCAGCGGGCAGCAACAGCGCGCGGCACTGGCCATAGGCGCTGCCCTGCGCCTGCGCTCCGGGGGGCGGTCGTGAGGCAGGAGGTCAATCTCTACCAACCAGTGCGGCGCAACCGGGACTGGCTGAGTCTGGCGGCTCTGCCGCTGTGGGCTGGCGGGCTGGCCCTTGCGCTGGCCCTGTTCAGCGGGTGGTACTGGCAGCAGGTCGCCGACAGCGAGCGCCGTGCCGAACGGCTGACTCAGCAGGTCCAGGAGGAGCGGGAAGCAGTCGAGGCACTGCGCGCCGAGGCGCCGCCCGAAGACCCTGATCCCGCGCTGCAGCGGCGGGTGCAATCCCTGGAGGATGAAATCACGGCACGACAGCGGCTCGGCGACCGTGTCGTGGCCACCGACGATGCCCCCTGGCGTGGCGGTTTTGCGTCGGTGTTTCAGGGGCTCGCCCGGGAAGCGGCCGACGATGTCTGGCTTGAGCGCATACGCGCCCGAGCCGACGGCGGGCTGCGTCTGGAAGGCGGGGCAATGCGTGCCGCTGCGGTGCCGGAGTTCGTCGACCACCTGGGGCGTGAGCCCGAGTTCATCGGCCGCTCGTTCGCCGGTCTCGAGCTGAGGAGGCCGGAGGACAACGAACGCCCGTTGCGTTTCGTCCTGCGTGGCGCGGGAGGCGGGGATGACTGAAGCACTGCGTCAGCTGGACGCCTGGTACCGCGAGCGACAGCGCCGTGAGCAGCTGTTGCTGTTGCTGGCGCTGCTGGTGACGGTGGTACTGATCTGGAACTACGCCGTTCAGGTGCCCCTGGAACAGCGGGCAGAGACCGCGCAGACCCGCATCAGCGGTCATGAGGAGGCTCTGGCCGAAATCGCTGGACAGCGGGCTGACCTGATCGCGCGCCAGGACGAGGATCCGGACGCACCCTGGCGTGAACGCCTGGACCAGGCGCAGGAGACCCTGGCAGAGCTCGAAGCGGAGTTGGACGAACAGATGCAGCGCCTGGTCTCGCCGTCCCGCATGGTAGCGGTGTTGCGACGCATGCTGGCCGAGCAGGACGGGTTGGACCTGGAGTACCTGCAGACCCGGGCGCCCGAGACGGTGTTCGAGGAGGATGACCTGAGGGTCTACCGCCATGGCGTCACCGTGGTGTTCGAGGGCAGCTATGCGGCCACCATGGATTACCTGGAACGCCTGGAGGGGGATTCCCGCGAACTCATCTGGGAGCGGGTGGATTACCAGGTGGTGTCGCATCCCAGGGCACGGGTCCGGCTGGATGTGCACACCCTGAGTCTGGAGGAGCCGACGCTTGGCCTTTGAGCGCAAATCCGCTGGTGGTTGCTCCGCGCTTGCCGGCGCGGTATTGCTGCTACTTGGTGCGGTGGCCTTCGCCGGGCACGACCCGACCGCCCCGCCCCCGGAAGCCCAGCCGCCGGAGACAGCGAACCAGCAGGTGCCCCTTGAGCCACCAGCCGTGCGGGCGATACTTCGCTCCGGCGATCGACGGATCGCCTTCGTCGGTGATGCCTACATACGCGAAGGGGACGCTCTGGATTTCGGTCGCGTGGAGCGCATCGAGCGCCATGCCGTGATTTTTCGCCGGGCCGGTGCGCTAGTGCATGTGCCGGTGCAGGGTACTGACATCAAAAGGAATCAAAAACAGTGAGCTTGATAGCAACGCGTCCCGTCGCCATCGCTGTGGCCGTGGTCCTTCTCGTGCTGCTTGCCGGGTGCGCGGCAAGCCCCGAGGCGGATCGCGAGCGCGGACAGGAGATGGATGAGGCCATCGACGACGCGCTGGCTTCCGGCCCCGACGACGCGGAACCGGAGGACCCGGTCGACGGGTTTCCCGATGCCGTGGGAGAGGCGCTGGAACCGGAGCCGGAACCGGAACCGCTTCCGGAGGTGGAGGACACCGAAGAGCGCTTCGACCTGTCCGTGAATCAGCTCCCCGCCCGGGATTTCTTCATGGGTCTGGTGGAGGACACCCCTCACAACATGGTGGTGCATCCGGAGGTGGATGGCACCATTTCCCTGAGCCTTCAGGATGTCACCGTGCCCCAGGTCATGCAGGCGGTGCGTGAGGTCTACGGTTACGAATACCGGGAAACGGATGCCGGCTTCCTGGTGCTGCCCCAGCAGGCACAGACACGGATCTTCCAGGTGGAATACCTGAACGTGGATCGCCGCGGTCAGTCGGATACCCGCGTCAGCTCCGGAGCCCTGACGGACTCCAACGGCGACGACGGCGGCCGGGCCCTGTCCGGGAGCCGCATCGAGACCGATGCCTCGTCCGACGTCTGGGGGGAATTGCGGCAGGCACTGGAGACGATTGTCGGCGATGAGGATGACGCCCGGGTGGTGATGAGCCCGCAGGCCGGCACCATCGTGGTGCGGGCCATGCCGGGCACGCTGCGCCAGGTGGACGAGTTCCTTGGTGGGGTGCAGACCAATCTGGGCCGCCAGGTGGTGCTGGAGGCCAAGATTCTGGAGGTGGAACTCAGCGACCGGTTCCAGTCCGGCATCAACTGGCAGGCGCTAACCCAGCCGGATGGTCGCGAAGTCACCTTCGGTCAGCAGGGTGGCACCGTATTTGATGGTGACCTGCCGGACCCGGGGGGCGTGTTCTCTTTGAGTGCGGATCTGGGCGATTTCAGTGCGTTCGTGGAACTTCTTGAGACTCAGGGTGAGGTGCAGGTCCTCTCCAGTCCGCGGGTTTCCACGGTGAACAACCAGAAGGCCGTGATCAAGGTGGGAACCGACGAGTTCTTCGTCACCGACATCTCCACCACCACCACCGCCGTGGGCACCACGGCAACCACCTCGCCCAACGTGGAACTGACGCCTTTCTTCTCCGGTATTGCCCTGGACGTCACGCCCCACATCAGCGAAGACAACCGGGTGACGCTGCATGTCCACCCCTCGGTCAGCGAGGTTGTCGACCAGCGCAAGGACATCAGCACCGGCGACGACACCTTCAGCATCCCGCTGGCCCGGAGCGACGTTCGCGAATCCGACAGCATCGTGCGCGCCCGCAGCGGCGAGGTGGTGGTGATCGGCGGCCTGATGCAGGACCGGGTCGAGGACGGCACCGGGCAGGTGCCGCTGCTGGGGGATCTGCCCATGGTGGGCGGCCTGTTCCGTCAGCGTGACAGTGAGACCATCAAGAGCGAGCTGGTCATCCTGCTGCGGCCGGTGGTTGTGGATGAGAGCACCTGGGATGACGAACTGGGCCAGAGCCGGGAGCGCATGCAGCGCCTGCGCCGGGAGCGTTCCGGCGCCACCGGACAGCCTGAGTAGGCGCCTTTACTTGCGACAAGGTTGGTATGTACCTGGAGCACTTCGGTCTCGACGACTTCCCGTTCTCCCTGTCCCCGGACACGACCTATTTCTGCAACCTGGGAGCCTGGCAGGAAGCGCTCAACGTCGTTCTGGTGGCGCTGGATGGCGGGGAAGGGTTCATCAAGGTCACCGGCGAGGTGGGCACGGGCAAGACCATGCTCTGCCGGACGCTGCTCAATCGCCTGGAAGACCGTTACACCACGGCCTGGGTGCCCAACCCCTACGTCAGCGCCAACGGGTTGCGCCTGAGCCTTGCGGATGAGCTGGGGCTGAAACTGCCCGGCAATGCCGGTCAGCATCGCGTACTCCGGGAACTCACGGCTGCGCTGCTGCAGGCACGCCAGGCAGAGCGCCCGGTGGTGCTGGTGCTGGACGAGGCGCAGTCCATGCCGGAGGACACCCTGGAAGCGCTGCGCCTGCTCACGAACCTGGAAACGGAGCGGGCCAAACTACTCCAGGTGGTGATGTTCGGTCAGCCGGAGCTTGATGCCCGCTTGTCCGCCAATCGCTGGCGCCAACTCCGGCAGCGGATCACGTTCTCGTACACCCTGGGCCACCTGGATTGCCGGGAGGTGCGAAGCTATGTCGGCCATCGGCTCGCGGTCGCCGGGAGCGGCGGCGGTGAACTGTTCAGCGGCGGAGCCATGGATGCGCTCTGCACCTCCAGCGCAGGGCTGCCGCGCCTGGTGAACATTCTGGCTCACAAGGCGTTGCTGGCAGCCTACGGCGAAGGACGGGACAGTGTCGGGTGGCAGCATGTTCTGCGTGCTGCCAGGGACACCGATGAGGCGCTGCAGCCGGGGCGCAGCCGACGGAGCTGGTGGGCGGCGTCGGTGGTGGCGACCCTGGTCGTCATTGCCGCCGGGATCGCCCACTGGCATGGCCTGGGCATGACAGCATGAGCCTGATCAATGATGTTCTCCGCGATCTCGATCGGCGGCGTAACAGCCCGCGAAATATCATGCCGCCGGGCGTACGGTCAGCGCCCGGCGGGGTCAGGGGCGGGACGCAGGCGCGCCGCGTGGTGTTCGGGGTGGCATTGCTGCTGGTCATCGGCGCCGCGGGTTACCTGACCCATACCCCGCTGCCGCGGACATCCCCGGAGGTTGCCGGTCCGCAGACGCCACCGGTCACGCCCGCGGCGGACGAGGACGCCCCGGTGCAGGAAGCGCAGCCGGGCGTGCCCGGTCTGCAGCAGATTGCCGTCCATGATGTCGTGCGTGGCGTGGAGTTGCGTTTCCTGGCAGATGGCCCGCTGATGCACACGCTGGAGCGCAGTGATGACGGCAGTGACGTGACACTGCGGCTGCCGGTGGCAGGCGAAGACACTCAGCTGCCGGACCTGCTGGAGCGCATGCCCCACCTGCGTGCCGTGGACTGGCGGGTTGGCGACGAATACCTGACCCTGGACCTGCGATTCCGGACGGTGCCACGGCTGCAGGCACGGCGTCTGGCCGCGGGCGTCGCCCTGGATTTCGATTTTCCGGAGGATCCCCCGGAGTCGGAACAGGCCCGGGAGAGCTCCGCCCCGGAGGAGGGCGAGGCAACAGCGGCCGGCGAGCCCGAATCACCGGAGACAGAGCGTGGAGAAGTGGCGGACGCTGACGGGGCCGACGACGCGGACACCCGCCGGCTGGTGGAGAGCCCGCTCGGCGTCCCCGTGGCGGACCGGGATGCTGCCGGTGGCCCGGGGCTGGTGAAGGCGCCGGCGCAGAGCCTGGACGCCGTCGGCGCCCTTCGCCGTGGCCGTGACGCGGAAGAGGCGGGGGATGATGATCGCGCCATGGCCATCTACAGAGAGGCCCTGGACGCCATGCCCGAGGCCTGGCGCGTACGTCGGGCCCTGGCGGCCAGCCACGAGCGGCGCGGCGAACGGGAGGCCGCTGTAGAGGTTCTGACCAGGGGGCTGGACCACGAGGGCGGCGCGACCCAGCTGGCGCGGCTCAAGGCCCGACTGCTCCGGGAGCAGGATCCGGAGCAAGCCATTCGGGTCCTGGAGGAACATCCGGCGCCCGTGTTCGGGAAAGGGCGCTGGCACGCGCTGCTGGCAGCGCTGTATCGTCAGACGGGACGGGCCGGGGAGGCGGTGCCCCTGTACCGTGAACTGGCCCGGGAGCAGAGCAGCGAGGGTCGCTGGTGGCTGGGGCTGGGAGTTGCCCTGGAGGAGAGCGGGGAGTCGGCCCGCGCGCGTGCCGCCTACCAGCGTGCACTGGCGGTGGGCGGCCTGAACAGTGAACTCACGGCGTTCCTGCGCCAACGGATCGAGAGCCTGGAATGATAGAGAGCGATAGCGCAAACGCCGGTCGGGCACGCCGGAAGATTCGCATCGGTGACCTGCTGGTCAATGAAGGGATCATTTCCGACAGCCAGCTGCAGGCGGCGCTCACGGAGCAGAAACGGACCGGTCGCAAGCTCGGGCGCACGCTCATCGATCTCGGCTATGTCTCCGAAGCCAACCTCAATGATCTTCTGGCGCGGCAGCTGGGTGTCGCCAATCTGGATCTGCGCACGTACCAGGTGGAGACGGAGACGGTGCGCAAGCTGCCGGAGACGCATGCCCGCCGCCTGCGGGCGTTGGCGCTCAAGGAGGAAGCGACGCACTTTCTGGTGGGCATGGTGGATCCCACCGACCTGTTTGCCCAGGACGAGCTGGCCCGGTTGCTGGGCAAGCCGGTGGAGGTGGCGGTGGTCCGCGAGCGGGACCTGCTGCAGATCATTGATCGCACCTATCGGCGGACCGAAGAGATCTCCAATATTGCCGAGGAACTGGAGGAGGAAATCGGCGAAGACGACGTCGACCTGGCCAGCCTGGAGGAGGACTCCGAGACCGGGAACGCACCGGTGGTCCGGCTGCTGCGCTCCATCTTCGAGGACGCGGTGCAGGTCGGGGCGTCGGATATCCACATCGAGCCCGACGAGAACGCCCTGCGCATTCGTCAGCGTGTGGACGGTCAACTGCAGGAACACGTGATGAAGGAAAAGCGCATCGCCCCGGCGCTGATCCTGCGGCTCAAACTCATGGCGGGGCTCAACATCTCCGAGAAGCGCCTGCCCCAGGACGGGCGCTTCAACCTCCGCGTGCGGCGGCGGTCGGTGGACGTGCGCTTGTCGACCATGCCCATCCAGTACGGGGAATCCGTGGTCATGCGCCTGCTCGACCAGTCCGGCGGGCTGTTGAACCTGGAGAGTCTGGGCATGCCGGAGGACGTCCTCCAACGGTTCCGCCGGCTGATCCACCGGCCGCACGGCATGGTGCTGGTCACCGGTCCCACCGGCAGCGGCAAGACCACCACCCTGTACGGGGCGCTGTCCGAACTCAACCGCGCCGGGAGCAAGATCATCACCGTGGAGGATCCGGTGGAGTACCGCTTGCCCCGCATCAACCAGGTCCAGGTCCAGGAGCGCATCGGCCTGACCTTCGGGCGGGTTCTGCGCTCCGCCCTGCGCCAGGATCCGGATATTGTCATGGTCGGGGAGATGCGTGACCAGGAGACCGCGGAGATCGGTCTGCGTGCCTCGGTGACCGGCCACCTCGTACTCTCTACGCTGCACACCAACGATGCCCACTCCACCGCCGTGCGGATGCTGGACATGGGCGCCGAGAGCTACCTGCTGGCCGCCTCACTGCGGGGCGTTCTGGCGCAGCGGCTGCTGCGGCGGGTGTGTGGGAGCTGCACGGAATCCCACGCGCCGGACGACCACGAGTCCGCCTGGATGCGTGGAGTCGGTCTGTCCCCGGAGGCCGCGGAGTTCACGCGCGGCCGCGGCTGTACCCATTGCAATAACACCGGTTACCAGGGCCGCATCGGTGTCTACGAACTGCTGGAGATCGACGGCGGCATGGCCGATGCCTTGCGCCGGGAGGATCTCGGGGAGTTCGCGCGGCTGGCGGCGGAGAGCCCGCGCTTCCGTTCCCTGACCATGGCGGCCATGGATTACGCCCGCCAGGGCATAACCAGTCTGGATGAAGTGATGCGGATCGCCGCCGAGCTGGACACCTATGAGCAGGAGCCACCAACACCGCCGCCCGGCTCGGAGGGCGCAGAGGACGATGGCAAGCCCATGGAACTGCGCCTGGAGGATGACTGAGTGCCCTGGTTTCGTTACAGGGCGCGGGATGCCCAGGGTCACCTGCAGCACGGCCACCTGGAGGCCCACTCCGCGGACGCGGTGGCCGACCGCCTCATGGCTGACGGCTTCTCGCCGCTGACCATCGAGGCCGACCCGCAGCCCGGAGATCGGCGCGATGGCGGCACGGCGCGCTCGCGGTTCGAACGCCAGGTGGCGCTGGCCGACCTCATGGTGTTCTGCCGCCAGATGTACAGTCTGACCCGGGCGGGGGTGCCGATCATCCGGGCCATGACCGGCCTGGCAGAGAGCACCCGGCATCCCCGTATGACACGCGTGATCCGCTCCATTGCCTCGGAGCTGGAGAACGGCCGTGCGCTGGCGGATTGCCTGCGCCAGCACCCGGATGTGTTCGATGGTCTGTTCGTCAGCATCATCCAGGTGGGCGAGAATTCTGGCCGGCTGGACGAGGCATTCCTGCAGCTGTCCCGGCACCTGGAGCGGGAGAAGGCGACCCGGGACCAGATCCGCGCCGCCATGCGCTATCCCGTGATCGTCCTGGTGGCCATTGCCATCGCCATTGGCGTGATCAACGTCTTCGTCATCCCCGCCTTCGGGCGCATGTTCGCCAGTTTCGGCGCCGAGCTGCCCCTGGCCACGCGCATCCTGCTGGCGACCTCCGATTTCACCGTGCGGTACTGGTATGTGGTGTTGGGCGGGCTTGCGGCACTGGTGGCCGCGTTCCTCTGGTGGAAGCGCACACCGCGGGGACGCTATGTTTGGGACCGCACCAAGCTACGCATCCCGATCATTGGCGACATCGTCCTGCGTGCCACCCTGGCACGCTTTGGCCGCTCCTTCGCCATGGCCACCCGCTCCGGCGTGCCCATCATCACGGCGCTGAGCATGGTGGCCCGGGCCACGGACAACGCCTGGATCGCCGAGCGCATCGAGCGCATCCGCACCGGCATCGAGCGCGGTGAGGGGCTCACGCGTAGTGCCGCCAACACGGAACTGTTCCCGGCACTGGTGATGCAGATGATCGCCGTAGGCGAGGAGACCGGGCAGGTGGACGACATGCTGGAGGAAGTGGCGGATTTCTACGACCGCGAAGTCGAGTACGACATCAAGCAGCTCAACGCCTACATCGAGCCACTGATGTTGGTGGTGGTGGGCATCCTGGTCCTGATCCTGGCGCTGGGGGTGTTCCTGCCCATGTGGGATCTGGGCCAGGCAGCGTTGTAAATGGGCGGGGTGTGGCAACGGGGGCTGACGCGGCTCGAGTTCATCATTGCCGCGATGGTCGTGGCGTTGCTGGTGGCCGTGTTCCTGCACCGAACGGAGCTGTTGCACGGCCGTATCGAGGCCCACAGCGTCCGCGCCGACATTGATGCCATGCGTACGGCGGTGACCCTGGCCCGGGTCCGTAACGGCGTCGAGCCGGGCAGCAACCCGGTGGCATTGCTCGCCGAAGAGTCAGCAATCAGCGAGTCTGGCCTCTTTGGCGAACGCGGCTTCCAGGACCGATACGCCGGCGCCGTCGCTGCCGACGGGGCCGTGGCACTGCCTCGCGGCCAATGGGCGTACCGGCCCGAGGATGGCTGGCTGGTCTATCGCATTCAGCGCCCCCGGCAGTTCGGGGACCGCTACATGGACGATCCGCCACGGATTCGCGTGCGTATCGGTGGCAGGGCCGACGCCCCGGAACTGGTGGTGGAGCCGCAGCAGCCGTGAGAGCGCGTTCTGTGACCCACGTCCGTTTGCTTACGCCCTGGCCTATGAAAGAATATTCCGCGTAAGCGTGCAGGGAAAACGCTGACTTATCGTTCAAATTGCAGCCAGAAGAGAGGCAATAATGACCAACAGTAAGAGTGCCGGTTTTACACTGATTGAGCTGGTGATCGTGATCGTGATTCTCGGGGTGCTGGCGGCGGTGGCCGCGCCGCGGTTTATTGATTTGAGTGAGGATGCGGAAAGCTCCGCGCTGCAGGCGCAGGCGAGTGCGATTACCTCTGCCAGCGCCATCAATTTTGCAGCGGCGGCGACTCGCGGAAGGGATGCGTCCGATGAGGATGTGGAGGAGGTGACGGAGTGCAACGACGAGACGGTGGGCCGCCTGCTTGAGGGTGGTCTGGACACTGAGCGTTATGAGGTTGTAAGCGGTAGCTTTGATGAGCAGGAGTTTGGTAGCCGCGCCACATGTGAACTCGAGGCTCTCAATAGTTCAGTCGAGAATCGGGACTTCACACTCATTTATGTGGGTAATGGTGGCTAATCTGTGGGGCTAGTAGTGCCCTGAGTGTTATGGGCAATGCACCCGACGCATCTGGAGGAAGGCTGTCGAATGTCAAGCTATCCAGGGAATGACGATCAGCGAGGCTTTCGGCGCGTTCCCGCGGAAACCGAGATCACCATCTGGCGCGCAGACGGCAGCGAACTGACTGCCCGTCTGCGCGACCTCAGCGGCAACGGCCTGTCGTTCACCACGGACACACCGCTGGATGACGGTGAGCGCATCCACGTGATCATCGCCGGTGGCCTGGCCACGCTGGAGCCTGCGGAGATCGATGCCGCCGTGGTGCGGGTGGAAGCGCAGAACGCCCACTGGCTGGTGGCGGCCCGGGTGGTCAGCGACATCGAGTGAGCGGTCCCTAATCCGCCGTCATTGAGAGAAGCGTAGCGACGAAGCAATCCAGCAGGGGTGAAGCATCGCCCGGCGTCTGGATTGCTTCGCTTTGCTCGCAATAACCGGCAAGCCGCAACGGCCCCGGCTGACCGGCGCTAGCTGCTGTCGTCGTCGGGGCCCGCCAGCTGGCCGGATTCCATGCGCTCCTTGATCTCCCGCGCCGACAAATGGGCGTTGCGGTCCTGGTTGATGCCGAACATGGCCGTGTACTCGGCGAACACCAGGTTCAGGGTGTCGCGGTAGCTGCGAATCTCTTCGTACATGTCACGCCCTTCCATGGTCGGTGGTGCGCCGGCCTCCCGGGGTGCGGCGCCATCGTCGCTGTCGGCGGTTTCACCGTCGTCGTCCTCCGACGCGGCCGGCTCGATGTTGGCATACGGCCGGATCACGTCCTCGAGATAATCCTGAAGCTGCTCCGCGGCTTCCGGGTCCCGGTTCAGGTAGAGATCGAGAAAGCGGCGGTAGAATGCCGTCTCCGCCTGTTTGATCTCCCGGACCTTCTCCTCCAGCGCGTCCCCGCTGTAGCCGAACCGGCCCTGGAGCAGTGAGCGCAGTTCGCTGTCGCGCGACGGCTCTTCGCTGCGCACGCGCTGGGCCAGGTTCTCCGCGGCGCGCTTCTCGCGGCGCCTGCGCCGTCCGGAGAGAATGAGCACCGTGGCCAGGACCAGGCCGACGATGATCACCAGTTCGAGCAGGATGATCATGATCAGGAGTTCCGTGCTGCTCATGCGTTCTCCCGGAGGTCGTTGGCATCCGCGTCATCGCCGGACAGGGCCGGCGGCGTGGTGCGCCGCTGCTGCAGCAGGTAGAAAATCAGGCCGATCACGGCGAACAGAATCAGGTTGAATACCACCAGCAGGGTGGCCAGAACAGCCACGTTGGGTCCGGCCGCCTCGCTGTCATCCGCGCCGGCGTCGAGCCCGGCGGTCTCGAAGCTGTCGATGGCCGCACGGAACGTGCGTCCGTCCGGCATGGTGCCGATGGCGTCGGCCCGGATGCCGAAGGTCTGGTGCGGGTCCAGGGTGTCCAGACTGATGTCCCAGTGCTCCGCGTCGTCGTTGTGCGAGACGCGCAGCCGTTGTTCGCTGCCACTCTCGGCGGTGAGGGTGAGCTCCACCTCCAGTGCCTGCGGGTCGATGGCGTCGGAGACAGGGCGGAAAATCAGGCGTCGCTGTAGTTCCGGGTGCTCTTCCAGACCCTCGCGCTCCATGGTCAGCGGCGTATCCAGGACCTCCAGTCGATGGCGTGCCTCGCGGCGGAAGGTGTCACTGCTCACGCGCACCACGAATTCCCGGGCTCCCGCCTCCGGGGTGACGGTGGTAGCGAACCGTCCGCTCTCCCCGTCACGCTCCAGCGCCCGGGCCTCGCCGGTGTCGTCAAGCAACCGGAACCGGGTCAGGTCCAGGAACCCGTCCCGGGTGATGGGCTCGTCCGCCTCGGTCAGGTACGCCCCAACGGCAAACGATTCGCCGCTGATGCTGTAGGCGGGCAGGTCGTCGGTGTGCAGCCGCAGGTCGGTGACGATCATCACCCGGTTGTCCGGATCCTCGGCACCGAGCAGCTCCCACTCGCCAGGGGGCGGCTGGTCGATGGTAATCAGGTCGTGATGAGGTTCGCTACGCCAGCGCACCCTGTCGCCGGCCATGGACTCGTCCAGGGTGTCGCCGTCGGGATCCCGCAGGCGGACGCCCTCGGAGTCACCGTCGTGGAAGGCTACCACGGTGAGCTCGGCGACAGTGTCATCCACCTGGAAGCGGTTGCGGTCCATGGGGAGGCTGTCCCGCTGGGCCACCTGGTCGAACAGCCCCAGGAACAGTCGCTCCAGTTCGCCAGCCTGTCGCGTGACGGCCATGCGCCCGCCGGTGCGCCGGGACAGTGCCTCCATCAGTTCCTGGTCGATCTCGTCGGACAGGCCTACGGCGTGGACCGTGACGCCGTGCTCGACCAAGCGGTCCATGAGTGGGCCCATGATCCGCTGGCGTTCTGCCTGATCCTCCTGCGGATCGTCGCTGATATTCACCTTGCCGTCGGTGAACAGCACCAGGTGGCGCGGCGCCGGATCGTCGGAAGGAGGCGCCGCGAACCAGTCCGCGGCGGCAGTCTCGAGGGCGGCACCGATGTCGGTGCCCTGGCCCATGGAGTGGATCCAGCGCGCCGCGCCGCGGGTGGTGTCGCGCCATTGCTGGTCCACCGCCGCCACGTCCACGATGGCGTTGACGTCATCGGCGAAATCCCAGACACCGGCCCGGGTGTCTTCGGGCAACAGCTCGGAGGTCAGGCGCAGGGCAGGGCGACGCAGGTTGTCGGGATCCGTGCGCAGCATGCTGGCCGAGACATCCACCAGAATGCGGACCTCGGCGTCCGGCGACTGGTCCGCTGTCGCCGGGGTGACCACCAACGGCGCGAGCAGAATGAGAAGCACAATGATGGAACAGCGCAGCAGGACAGCCAATCCCAGGCTCCGAATCAAGTTTGCCCAAGCATAGAGGGCGCGCAAGGGCACGGGAATGAGCAATCCCCGCGACTGCGGACCCGTTCACGTTATCGGCCGGTGGGGCGGTTTTCTTGAGCGCATTCGGCGGCCCGGCGGGGCGGATTCACTGGTTGCGCTGCAGGGTCTCGAACAGGTCCAGGTATTGCGCGGTGACCTTGTGGCGGGGTGCCAGCTGAATCAGTGGCACGGCCTTCTCATGCGACTCCTTGATCTTCACCGAGGAGGCGATATATGGCTGGAGTACCGGGTGCCCTTCCCCCTGTAGTTCCTCGACGGCCTGGCGCAGCACGTTGGCGCGGGCGTTGTACTGGTTGACGATGATGCCCTCGATGGCGAGCGCGCCGTTGTGATCCTCACGGATCTCCATCAGCGCCTCCAGCAGGTCGTACAGGGCGTAGCGGGAGAAGTCGTCGCAGTCGAAGGGAATCAGGCAACGCTCGGCGGCGATCAGCGCCGATCGGGTGTAGAAGTTCAGGGCCGGTGGCGTGTCCATGTAGATGGCGTCGTAGCTGTCGGACAGTTCCTCCAGTGCCTCCCGCAGCTTGTAGATCTTGTAGCGGGACTCCAGCTTGCCCTGGAGCTCATCCAGCTGCCGCGAGGCGGGCATGACATGGAGCCCGTTGAACGGCGTCTCGTGCACGAACGCTGTCAGCGGCTGCTGGTGCAAGCGGAAGCTGAGGAGCTGGTCGAAGTAGTCGGCGAGCGTTCCCTCCGGCGTTGCCTCGCGCCCGAGCAGGTAGCTGCTGGAATTCCCCTGGGAGTCGAGGTCCACCACCAGTGTCCGCAACCCCTGGTGGGCGCTGATGGCGGCCAGGTTGCAGGTGATGGTGGATTTGCCCACGCCGCCTTTCTGATTGAAAATCACTCGCCGCATCTGTCTTCTCCCGAGAGCCGCCCCATGACGCGCTGCAACGGGCAGTGTAATGATTGCACGACACGGGGTCGAGGCGCCGGGCGCGGACGCGCGCCGCACAACGCCGAGGATAAGGAATGACCTATCATTTGCTTCGCAACCTGTTGTTCCGCTTCGAACCGGAACGAGCCCACGCCATTTCCCTCGCCGCGCTTCGGGCAGGGGCCGGCCTGGGCATCAACCGGCTGATTGCCGGTCATGTTCCCGACATGGAACAGAAGGTCATGGGGCTGCGCTTTCCCAATCCGGTGGGGCTTGCCGCCGGGCTGGACAAGAATGGCGACGCCATCGCCGCCATGTCCGCCCTGGGTTTCGGTTTCATCGAGGTGGGCACGGTGACGCCGCGTCCGCAGTCCGGCAACCCGAAGCCGCGGCTGTTTCGTCTGCCGGAGGACAAGGCGCTGATCAACCGCCTCGGGTTCAACAACAAGGGGGTGGACTACCTGGTCTCCCGAATCCGTGCAGCCCGCTACCGTGGCGTGCTGGGGGTCAACATCGGCAAGAACCGGGATACCCCGGTGGAGAATGCCCTGGATGACTATGTGGCCTGCATGACCCGGGTCTACCCCCATGCGGACTACATTACCGTGAACGTATCGTCGCCGAATACGCCGGGGCTGCGGGAGTTGCAGCACGGCAGCCTGCTGGATGAACTGCTGGCCGGGATCAAGGCCGAACAGCTGCGGCTGAACGTGGCCTGGGGGCGGTATGTGCCCGTGGTGGTGAAGATCGCACCGGACATGAGTGACGAACAGCTGCTGACCACCGCCGACGCCCTGGTACGCCATGGCATGGACGCCGTGGCCGCCACCAACACCACCCTGGCACGCCCCGGACGCACGGCCCAGCGGGAGCATGGCGACGAGACCGGCGGCCTGAGTGGCCGGCCGCTGATGGACCGCTCCACGGAAGTGGTGCGGCTGCTGAGCGACCATCTGCAGGGGCGGCTGCCCATTATTGCCATCGGCGGCGTGGCCAGCGGTGCGGACGCTGCGCGCAAGTTCACCGCGGGGGCGAGCCTGGTGCAGCTCTACACTGGCCTGATCTACCAGGGGCCGGGCGTGGTCGGCGAGATCGTACGGCGCCTGCAGGCGGCCGAAGCAACCCACACGCCCATGGTGGGGAGCAGCCTGTGAGCGGTTTGCCAGCGTCGTACGGAATGCGCACAATACGCGGGCACGGAGAGGTGGCTGAGCGGTCGAAAGCGGCGGTCTTGAAAACCGTTGGCCCGCAAGGGCCCGGGGGTTCGAATCCCTCCCTCTCCGCCATGTTTCTCAAGGGTTCCCGCAGGGAGCCGAGTTCTCCGCTTTGCCCGCCAGTTCCTTGACATGCCTCCGGCAACTGGCGTCATAGGGGCATGTGCACAACCATTCCGTACAGGGCAGGTCCAGTGACCATTCAGCAGCGCGGCCCGGGGGCGATGTCCGCCGGATTCTCGCTGTTCGAGCTGTTACTGGTGCTGGTCATTGTTGGCGCGCTGGCACTGGTTGCCGGCGGCCGTTGGTCTGGCTGGACCGGCAATCTGGACGGGGCTGCGGATACCTTGGCGGCGGATCTGCGCTTCGCCCAGTCCCGCGCGCTGCATGACATCACCAGCTATCGCATCGTCTTCGACGGCGGTGACCGGTACTTCATTCAGCGGCAAGAAGGGGAAGACGACTTCGGGGATGCGGCGTTCGCGGATGGCAGCAGGGAACGGGAACTGCCCCGTGGCGTCCAGCGCTCGGGGCCTGCGGGAGACGAGGTTCGCTTTCGCTATCCACTCGGAGATCTCGACGGTGACGCCATCATCACCCTGAGTCGGAATGGTACCCAGCGATCACTGCGGGTGGTCGCCGAAACCGGGTACGTGGAGCGATGAGCATGGACGGAGCCGGCCGTTCCCGAGGCGCGACATTGCTGGAGTTGATCGCGGTCATCGTCTTGCTGGCCATCGCGATCCCCGCGCTGCTGGCATGGGTCAATGCGTCGCTGCGCGGCGCAGGGCTGGAATCGGAGTCCGTGCGCATGGCGCAGCTTGGACAGCAGCGCATGGAAGTGTTGCTGGTGGCCAAGCGTACGGGTGGTCTGGACTTTTCCAACCAGGAATTGTTTCAGGAGAGCTGCGACACGGCGCTGGACACGTTCGACCTGGCCGCGGCACTGACGGTGCCCGCTGGATACACACTGGATCGCCCGATCTGCGTTCTGGAGGAGGAAGAGGGGCGTGGCGAGATCAGCGTGACGATCTCGGGGCCTCGCTTGTCGCGGCAGTATCATCTAGAGGTGTACGGCCGTGACTAGGGTCCTGCCGCCGCAGTATTCGTTTCCGCACGCGATGCGCGGTTTCACGCTGATGGAACTGGTCCTCACGGTAGTGATTCTTGCCGTGGTTGCGGCGGCGGTCGCGCCAGTTGTGACCACGGGCTTGCGGGCGGTGGTCGACGGGCGGGATATGGCGGTCGATGAGGCTGAGGCCACACTGGCTCTCGAGCGCTTTGTGCGCGAAGTGCGCCGGGCTCAGTCCCTGGCCGGGACACCGGAGGACACCAGGGTGGAGAGCATCACGCTGACGCTTGCCGACGATAACGTGACCTATGAGTTTGCGGATGGCCGTCTCCTGCGCGACGGGCAGGTGCTGGCGCGCCGTGTGGATACCGAGGCGAACGATACCTTCTTCCGCGTTGATCGTATTCCGTTGGACGAAGACCGCGAGCGTAAGCACCACGTCACGATGGCGTTACGGATGGCAGCCTCCGGGGTGTCCTATCAGGCAACGGGAGTTCCGCGATGATCGGCAAGCGCGCGGTGAACGGAAGTGTGCTGGTGGTCGTGGTGGCATTGCTGGTGGTGCTCACGGTGCTCGGTGGTCTGCTTTCGGTTCTCACGACAACGGGCGCCCGCACCGGCGCTGATCAGAGCCAGAGCGTGCAGGCTTTCTATCACGCGGAATCGGGTCTTGAGTGGGCGGTATGGGAGATGCGGCGTCAGGAGCCGGACGACGATGACGAGTATGCCACCGCATGCGGCAGTCTGGAGGGCCATGAAGATCCGGACGGCCGTTACCGGATTACGGTGTTGGAGAATCAGGGCGGGAACTGCCGGCTCCAGTTCATCGGGGCCGTTCCCGGGATCGACAACCCGCAGGCGCAACGTCGCCTGCGGGTGACCATCAACCCGCGAGCAGTGGAAGGGCGCGATCCGAATGTCGTGCAGGATCCCGACAACTGGGCCAATGCCTGCAGCGGCGCGAATCGAAGCTGTAACGACGATGGCAGCCTCACCTTCAGCAGCAACTCCGGAAAAGATCAGCTGAATCGCTCCGGCGCAGCAGACGATCTCGTGGACGGCGATGCCTTCACCGGGGAGGACGAAGTCTTTTTGTTCCTACGGTTCAGGGAAGGCGAAGGGGATCCTGCGGATTTCGGCCTGGAGAACGTGCCGGAGAATGGTGATCGCATGTGGAGTTCAGATGGCACCGGTGATCTGCCGGACGGTTATAATGCGGGCGCCTCATTGGGCAACGGTTTCACCCCCAACCAGCTCAACGACAGCAATAATCTGCGGTTCATCATGGAGTGGGATGGCGATCAGATTACCCTGGAAGCCTCCTGCATCGGCACTCGCGCCGGGTGCGAGGGTGGAACAGATGACCCGGCAGACCAGTGGGGCGAGGAGTAAGCAGAGTGTCCCTGAACGACCGCACACAACCCTCGGGTGGAGTGGTAAAGACGTCCGATACCGACCCGGCGGGCAGCCAGTTACCGGCGGACTGCGAACGCATCGCTGCCTGCCTTGCCGGACCGGAGGTCACGGAACGCCCTGGACTGCCGCTGGACCGGTCTGCCCTGCGGGATGCCGCCGTCCTGGTGCCACTGGTGCAGCGCCCGGCCGGGCTGCACGTGATCCTGACCCGGCGCAGCGAGGATCTGGCCAGCCATGCGGGGCAGATCAGCTTTCCGGGCGGACGGATCGATCCCGGTGATGCCACGCCGCTGAAGGCTGCCCTCCGTGAAGCAGACGAGGAAATCAGTCTGGCGCCGTCGCGCGTGCAGCTGCTCGGGGCCATGCCCCATTACCCCACGGCCACCGGCTTCATGATCCACCCCTTCGTCGGTTATATCCGAGACAGCGGGATTCTGGTGCCGCAGCCGTCGGAGGTGGCGGAAATCTTCGAGGTGCCGCTGGCGTTCTTCCTGGACCCCGCGAACCACCGGCCGCATCACATCGAGCACCAGGGGCAGCAGTACCGCCTCCATGCCATGCCCTATGGGGACTACTACATCTGGGGCGCCACCGCGGCCATCCTGCGTGAACTCTACGCCCGCGTGCGCGGCCATGCCCCGGAGATGCTGCCGGAGCACGCGCGCCCCTGAATCCCTCAGGCGGCTGCCACGATACGGTTTCGCAGGGTGCCGATCCCCTCCACACCGCACTCCACCACATCACCCGGTTGCAGGAAGCGCGGCGGCTGCTGCGCGAAGCCCACGCCGCTGGGCGTGCCCGTGGCGATGATGTCCCCCGGCTCCAGGGTCATGACCGCGGACAGTCGCGCAATGGTATCGGCGACCCGGAACACCTGGTCGGAGGTGTGGCCGTCCTGCTGGCGTTCGCCATTGACGTCGCACCAGAGGCGGAGAGCATGCGGGTCCGACACCCGGTCCGCCGGTGTGATCCCCGGGCCCATGGGGCAGCCACCATCCAGGCTCTTGCCCAGAAAGAACTGCTTGTGCTGGAACTGCAGATCCCGGGCGGAGAGATCGTTGATCACCGTGTAGCCGAATACGTGTTCCAGGGCACGGTCTTCCGGGATGTGGCGTCCGCCGGTACCGATGACCACTGCGAGTTCCACCTCCCAGTCGAGCTGTGTGGTGACCCGGGGATCAAGCGGGATGTCGGCCGTGGGGCCGGTGACACTGCTGGTGGCCTTGGTGAAAACCACGGGATGCTCCGGCAGGGCCAGTTCCTGGCCTTTGGCCTGCTGGGATTCCCGTGCGTGTTCGGCATAGTTCAGCCCCAGGCAAATGATGTTCCTGGGTGGCCGCGGGATCGGCGCCAGGAGCTCTACCTCATCCACCGCAGGCGTCTCCCGGGCGTCGGCCAGGATTCGCGTGCGGTCGGCGGCACGGCCGTCTTGCAGAGCGGCCAGGAGGGTGGCGGGGTGGTCCGGTGCAGTGGCGGCGAGATGGACGCGGCCCTCATGGAGCATGCCCCAACGAGTGATCTGGTGGTGAACGACAGAAACGTACTGCATGGGCTCTCCCGGTGCCGGCATGATCCAGGGTGGTATATACTACGGGGCGATGCGGGTTTACCAAACTCTGTGCATGATTCGATGTCTCATGGAAGTAACCCCGGTTCCCGAAAGACGCGCATCGAAGGGCTGTCGCACTCCGAGACATCGCACCACTGGAGGCCGAATGTTCCTGATCCGGATAAGCCTTTCCGCCTTGTTGGCCCTGGGCGTGCTGGCGTTTCCTGCGCTGCTGGTGGCTGATGACTCCCTGGAAGGAGAGGCCGTCTCCGAGGAGGAGGATGACCGCTCGGAGGCCATGCGGCGCTATGGCACCGATCAGAACGTGTTCGAACTGCCGGAGGACGATGTTGATGTCATCGGCGAGGTGCACACGGTGGAGGCGCGCCGCGAGGACACGTTGCTGGAGATCGCACGGCGCCACGGCGTCGGCTACCGGGAGATTCGTCGTGCCAATCCCCATGTGGACCTGTGGATGCCGGGGGAGGGGACGGAGGTCACCATCCCCACCCGGTTCATTCTGCCACCGGGCCCCCGGGAAGGGATCGTGGTGAATCTCTCGGAGATGCGCCTGTACTACTACCCAGAACCGGGTGGGGATGGTCGTCGCGTGGTGGAAACCTACCCCATCAGTGTCGGTCGCATGGACTGGTCGACGCCCATCGGCGAAACCACGGTAACCATGCGCCTGGAAGACCCGGCGTGGTTCCCGCCGGCATCCGTGCGGCAGCGCTACGAAGAAGAAGGACGGCCGCTGCCGCGGCGGGTGGATCCTGGCCCCGACAACCCGCTGGGACGCCACGCCATTGGTCTGGATATCCCCGGGTATTTCATCCACGGCACCAATCGCCCGGCCGGGGTGGGCATGCAGGCGACCCATGGGTGCATCCGCATGTTCCCCGAGGATATCGAGCACATTATCCACCGTGTCGACAGCGGCACGAAGGTCCGGATTCTTGACGAACCGTACAAGGCCGGCTGGTCGGCCGATGGGGATCTCTATCTGCAAGCGTATCCCAGGCTGGCGGAGGACGAGGAGGCTGATGCGCAGGGAGTCACTCCGGCAGTGAAGGCCGTGGCCGGCGTGCTGCGTGAACGGTCCGCCCGGGTGGATTACGAGCGGTTGAAAGAGGTGGCGCGGAACGCGGAGGGGCGCCCGGAATCGATTACCCGGAAGGCAGTTCACCGGGACATGGCCAGCGCCGAATAGACGCCTCAGGACGCCGTCGGTTCACTTTGCGGATGCTGTGCCGCAGTCGCCAGACAAAAAAAACCCCGCCTTGGCGGGGTTTTTTCGCAACAGAGAAGTCTTACTTCTGCATGGACTCTTCGAACATGCGATCGATCTTCTCGTTGAGCTCTTCAATGCGCTCTTCGTTGCGGTTGGCCTTGTACTCAGCGGCCTTCGCCGTGCCTTCCGCCTCGAGAGCAGTCTCCCGGGCTTCATTGGCCACGTCCAGAGCCTGGGAAGCCTGGGACTGAGCATCTTCGACCATCTGACGCATCTCGTCTTCGTCGCCCTGAGCGGCGCAACCGACGAGGACACCCATGGACAGACCCAGGGCGGAGAGCTTCAGCAGGGATTTGAGGCTGTGCGACATGTGGTACGTCTCCTTTCGCTTTTGTTGTCTTGCCGAACAGCGTGAACGGCAATCGATGGACATTGTAGAACCAATCGGACGTTTACGAAACTCGTCACCCCCATGGTTCTACTCACAGCAAGGGTTTTTTTCAACCTTTCCGGGTGTCGGAAATGTTTCTCACACCCGCAGTAGGGAGATTAACAGTATTGGACGGGGCATGCCTCGTGTTGTTTTACGGCGACAACGGCAGAGCCCCTTCTTCGGCTTTCGCGGTGAGTTCCGCCTGGCCCGCAATGACGACCCGCGTGCCGACGCGAATGTACTCCGCCAGTTTGTCCATCTCGTCGTCGGTGACGGCGACGCAGCCGTTGGTCCAGTTGGCGCGGGCGTGGAGGTTGGGGTCGCCGTCGCCGACGCCGTGGATGCCGATATGCCCGCCCACGGCGGTACGCTGAGGCGGGAGGCGGCGCTCGCGCAGTGCATCGGTGATCTGCAGAAATTCATCCAGGTCCATGAGACCGCTGTTATAGGCGGTGCGCGCGTGGT
Source organism: Aquisalimonas sp. 2447 (assembly GCF_012044895.1). Lineage (NCBI taxonomy): Bacteria > Pseudomonadati > Pseudomonadota > Gammaproteobacteria > Chromatiales > Ectothiorhodospiraceae > Aquisalimonas > Aquisalimonas sp. 2447. The sequence goes on along the minus strand of NZ_CP050695.1, from coordinate 2,149,595 downwards.
GGAAATTCGGGAAGTCCAGGCCGAAGAAAAGGTGGAACCGGCTATCCTCGTTCACCCAGGCAACCCGAAAGTCTCCCAGCGGTGTGGTTTTGTCGCCACGCTCGCGAAGATGCGATACACCACCGCGTCCGATCGCGATGTGGGGCAGATGGAGCAACTCCTCTCCCTCGGCGTAGACGCGGATTTCCTTGCGGTCCGTATCAACGAGTACCCACGGGTCGCCCGCATGGGCCACGCTTGTGGCGACAAACAGCAGGAGGGCGGTCAGCAGCCTGATCATGATGAGATCGAATTGTCCCTGTATCCGAGAAGTGCCCGAACATCGTCCGCGGAGAACGGCCAATACAACTCCCGGCCATCGCTGCACCGGCGCAACACCGGGATGTTCTCGCCGTATTGGGCCATGAGGCCATCGTCCAGCGCAATATCAACTTCACGAACCGTGACGCCGTCCACAGGCAGAACGTCCACCAGTTCGCGTGCGGCCTCCTCGCACAGATGGCAGCCAAGTGTCCCGAACAGCAGGAACTGCGGAGACTGGCCTCGATGGGTTGCCTGCTCTATCATCCGCAATTGATTCCAACCATGTCAGTGTGCAATACCATGAGCCTCGCCACGGATGCTGCCAACGCCGGTCGCGCCCGGCGACACCGGGCGCCGGAACGCCGCCTGTCGGTGGCGCCCATGATGGACTGCACCGACCCCTACGCGCGTTACCTGCTACGCCTGATCACGCGGCAGGCTCTGCTGTATACGGAAATGGTACCCGCGCCGGCGATTGTACACGGGCGTTTGGACCTGTTTCTTGCCTTCGATCCTGCGGAACACCCGGTTGCCGTGCAGTTCGGCGGCGCGGATCCCGCCGAACTTGCCATCTGCGCGCGGTGGGCGCACCGCTACGGCTACGATGAGGTCAATCTGAACGTGGGCTGTCCCAGTGACCGCGTGCAGTCGGGCCGCTTCGGTGCCTGCCTGATGGCGGAGCCGCAGCGCGTGGCCGAGTGCGTGGCAGCCATGGCCGAGGCCTCGCCGTTGCCGGTCACCGTCAAGACCCGGATCGGCATCGATGACCAGGATTCCTGGGAGGCGCTCGAGGATTTCGTCGGCACGGTGAGCGAGGGTGGTGGTTGCGACAGCTTCGCCATCCACGCCCGCAAGGCCTGGCTGCAGGGGCTGAGCCCGAAACAGAACCGCGAGGTGCCGCCGCTGGACTATCAGCGGGTCTACCGGCTGAAGCAGGCGTTCCCGGGGCTGGAAATCATCATCAACGGCGGGATTACCGATCTGGAGCAGGCGGAGCAACACCTGCAGGCGGTGGACGGCGTCATGATCGGCCGCGAGGCCTACCACAACCCGTACATGCTGGCGGAGGTGGACCGTCGACTGTTCGGCGATGACCGCCCGGCCCCGTCCCGGCACGATATCCTCGAGGCCTATCTGCCGTTCGTGGAGACCCGGCTCCAGGCCGGCGCGCCGTTGAGCGCCATGAGCCGCCATCTACTGGGGTTGTTCCAGGGCGTTCCCGGAGCGCGGGCCTGGCGTCGCCACATCAGCGAGAATGCGCACAGGCCGGGTGCCGGGGTGGAGGTGCTGCAGGAGGCGGCGGCCAAGGTGGGTCGGCCGGCAGAGGCCGAAGCCGCCACGGCACCGCCCGGCGCCTGAAGGTTCAGCCAACACCGAATCGTTCGCGCAACGGGGCGCGGGACCGGTTCAGTGCCTGGGCGACTCCGGTGTTTTCCCAAGACGGAAGAATCGCCTTGCTGTTGCGGTGGCCGTGGTTGCCAGCGTCTCCGGATCCTCGCCGCGGTGATGCGCCACCGCTCGCGCCACATGCGGCAGGAAGGCCGGCTCGTTGCGGCCACCCTCCGGTTTGGGGCGCAGGTCCCGGGGAACGAGCCAGGGCGCATCGGTCTCGATCATCAACCGGTCGGCCGGGATGTCCTTGACCGTCTCCCGCAGTTCCCGGCCACGCCGCTCGTCGCAGATCCAGCCGGTGATGCCGATGTGCAGGTCCAGGTCCAGGTAATCGTAGAGCGCCTGTCGAGTGTCGGTGAAGCAGTGGATTACCGCATCCACCAGGTGGTCGCGCTGTTCCCGGAGCATGGCCAGCAGGCGGTCATGGGCGTCCCGTTGATGGATGAAGACCGGCAGACCCAGTTCGGCGGCGAGCTCGAGCTGACGCGCAAAGGCGGCCTCCTGGTCGGGCCTGGGTGAGAAGTCACGGTTGAAATCCAGCCCCGTCTCGCCGATGGCGACCACGCCGGGCTCGGCCGCAAGCCCCCGCAGGCTCGCCAGCGTCTCGCTGCCGCAGTCCCGCGCCCCATGGGGATGCACACCCGCCGTGGCGTACAGCACGCCGGGATGGGCAGCGGCCCAGTCGCGGGCGGCAATGCTTTCCCGTTCGCTGGTACCGGTGACGATCATGGCCTGAACACCGGCTTCCCGGGCGCGGGCAACCACGGCTTCGCGGTCCTTGCGGAACCGGTCACTGGTCAGGTTGACGCCGATGTCGATCAACTCCATGCAGGCCTCCCGTTGCGATAGCCGCGTATTATGGGGACTGTGGTCACGGTTGTCAGCGCCAGTGGCTCACGTCGTATTCCCCGTTAGAATGGTGCGCCTTGAAGGCATCACCAAACAGGAGGAGGACGCATGTCCGAGGCCCAGAGTTACGACGACCTGCCCATGTACTGGATCGGGGATTGGGCGGGGCGCCGTGCGGCACTCACTCCGCACCGGCCGGCAGTCTACGAGGCAGACACCGGAGTGAGATTGACCTTCGCCGAAGTGGACGATCGGGCTAACCGCGTCGGCGCCTGGCTGCTGGACGAGGCCGATCTGGGCAAGGGTGATCCGGTCTGCGTGATCTGCCGTAATCGCCAGGAAGCGGTGGACCTGTATTTTGCCTGCGGCAAGATCGGTGCGGTCCTGGCGCCGCTGAGTTACCGCCTGCGGCCGCGGGAGCTCAACGAGCTGCTGGAGCGCATCCAGCCCCGTGCGTTCGTCTACGAGGATGTCTTCGACGATCTGGTGGGCGAGCTGGACATGCCCGCGTCGGTGGAGCAACGGGTACGCATCAGCGATGGCAGCGACAGCGAGTTCGCCTCCCTGCTGGATTACCCGAGTCGGGACGTCAACGTCCCCCTGGCGCAGTCCGACACCTTTCTGTACATCCACACCGGCGGGACCACCGGCACACCCAAGGTATGCATCGTGCCTCATCGGCAGATGATCTGGAATGCGCTGGACATGATCGTGACCAGCGGCAATCTCATGGACCAGCGGGTGCTGATCACCTTCCCCATGTTCCATGTCGGTGGCTGGAACTCCTTTACCCCGGTATTCCACGCCGGCGGCCATGCGGTGATCACCCGCCAGTTCGACCCGGGGCAGGTGCTGGACGTCATCGAACGGGAAGGCGTGACCAGCTTCGGTGGGGTCGAGGCCATGCTGCGGTTCATTGCCGAGCACCCACGCTTTGCCGACACCGACCTCTCCACCGTGGAAGGCATTACCAGCGCCGGTGCGCCGTGCTCTGCCGAAGTGATGGATCCCTTCTACCAGCGTGGTATTCCCGTGGCCCAGGCGTACGGCCTTACCGAGGCGGGACCGTCGAACTTCATGTACAACGGCATTGACCAGGACCTGGAGACCATCCGCGCCCACAATCGCAGCATTGGCACCAGCATGATCCACTGCGATTTCCGCATTCTGGATCAGGAGACCCGGGAGCCGGTGGCCAGAGGAGAAGTGGGGGTACTGTGCATGCGCAGTCTGCATAACTTCGCCGGCTATCTGGGGCAACCGGATCGCACCCGCAAGGCATTGCTGGCGGACGGCTGGGTGGACAGTGGCGACTTGGCGGTCGAGGACCGGGAAGGCAACGTGCGCATCGTCGGCCGCGCCGACAACATGTTCATCAGCGGCGGCGAGAACGTCTCTCCGGAAGAAGTGGAGAACGTGGTACTGGAGCATCCCCGAGTTGCTCAGGCGTGCGTCATCGGCATGCCGGACGCCCGCTGGGGGCAGGTGCCCGTGGCTGCCGTTGTCACCGACGGCGAGGTGGGGGAAGACTTCACGGAGGAACTGCGCAAGCACTGTGGGCAGCACCTGGCTTCTTTCAAGGTGCCGGCCCGGGTGGTCGTCACGGATGCCATCCCCGTGACCGGCGCCGGCAAGATGGATCGCAATGCCCTGCACCGGCAGTTGGAGAGCTGAGGCCATGGTGACCCGTTGCCATGGTCGGGTTCTGGTGATCGCCGGCTCGGACTCCGGCGGTGGCGCCGGCATCCAGGCCGACATCAAGGCAATCACGGCATTGGGCGGTTACGCCATGACCGCGGTGACCGCCCTGACGGCGCAGAACACCGAGGGTGTCCACGGCGTGCATCCCGTGCCTCCGGCGTTTCTGCGTCAGCAGATCCAGGTGGTCATGGAGGATCTGCCACCCCAGGCGCTGAAGACCGGCATGCTTCACGACGGCGCAACCATCGAGTGCGTGGCCGAACTGGCGGAAGGCCCCGGACAGGGGCTGCCCCTTGTGGTCGATCCGGTCATGATTGCCCAGAGCGGGGCGCGGCTGCTGGAAGAGGAGGCCATGGATGCCCTGATGGAGCGATTGTTGCCGCTGACCACGCTGTTGACGCCCAATCTGCCGGAAGCGGAAGCGCTGCTCGGGCGCCGACTCCAGGGCCCCGATGATATGTCCGAAGCCGCGGTTGAGCTACGCTCCATGGGGCCGGAGACAGTTCTCCTGAAGGGTGGGCACCTGCAGGGCAATGAGCTGGTGGACGTTCTGGCTCACGCCGGCGGGGTGGAACGCTTTCACCATGGTCGCATCGATACCCGCCATACCCACGGCACCGGTTGCACGCTGGCCTCCGCGATTGCAACCGGGCTGGCGCAGGGCCGCGGCATCGAGGATGCGGTGTATCGTGCACGGGACTATCTGCTGGAAGCCATCCGCACGGCACCGGGCTTCGGGCGTGGTGATGGACCGGTGAATCATTGCCACACGGTGAAGCTCCCGCCCGACTGATCAGGAACCGGTGGCTGTGGTCTCACCGGAACCGGCGCTGTAACCACCGTAACGGCGCTCGACGTAGCGCTCGATGAGCGCCTTGAAGTCGTCGGTGAGATTCTCGCCCTTGAGCGTGACGGTTTTCTCGCCGTCCTCGTAGACGGGCGCTACGGGACGCTCCCCCGTCCCGGGCAGGCTGATACCGATGTTCGCGTGCTTGCTCTCGCCGGGGCCGTTGACCACACACCCCATGACCGCCAGCGTCATTTCCTCCACGCCCGGATAGTGCCGACGCCACTCCGGCATGCGTTCGCGCACATAGGACTGGACGTCACCGGCCAGCTCCTGGAAGTAGGTGCTGGTTGTGCGGCCGCAGCCAGGGCAGGCGGCCACCAGGGGCGTGAACGCACGCAGCCCCATGGTCTGCAGGAGTTCCTGCGCCACCTGTACCTCGTGGGTGCGGGACTCGCCCGGCTCCGGAGTCAGGGAGATACGGATGGTATCGCCGATACCCTGTTGCAGGAGCACGGCCAGCGCCGCCGAGGAGGCGACAATACCCTTGGAGCCCATGCCGGCCTCCGTCAGGCCCAGGTGCAGCGGGTACTCGCAGCGCTGCGCCAGATCCGTGTAGACCTCGATGAGATCCTGCACGCCGCTGAGCTTGCAGGAGATCACGATGCGGTCGTGACCGAGGCCCAGTTCCTCGGCGCGTCGGGCGCTTTCCAGCGCCGAGACGATCAGCGCCTCCTTCATGACCTCGCGGCTGTCCCGGGGCCGGTGCAGGGCCGCGTTGTCGTCCATCATCCGGGCCAGCAGATCCTGGTCGAGGCTGCCCCAGTTGACGCCGATGCGTACCGGCCGGTCGTAGCGACAGGCGGTCTCGATCATCTGTGCAAACTGGGTGTCACGACGGGCGCCGCGACCGACGTTCCCCGGGTTGATCCGGTACTTCGCCAGGGCCTCCGCGCAGGCCGGATGCTGCTCCAGCAGCTTGTGACCATTGAAGTGGAAATCCCCCACCAGGGGCACGTCGACCCCCATGGCCTCCAGGCGCTCGCGGATATGAGGTACGGCGGCGGCAGCGGCCTCGTTGTTCACCGGTACCCGCACGATTTCGGAGCCGGCGCGCGCCAGGTCCGCCACCTGGACGGCGGTGCCTACTTCGTCGGCCGTGTCGGTGTTGGTCATGGACTGCACCACCACCGGCGCGTCACCGCCGACTGTGACGTTGCCGATGGCGACCGGTACGGTGCGCCGGCGTGAAGGGATCTGGTCGGTTTGCATGATTCAGGCGTCGTCCGGTTGCGCGTGTGCCGGGCCTGCCCGACGGTTGGCGGGCATCGGCGACACCGACTGTGATAGGGTGCCGGCAGCGGCCCGGCAACGGGGCCAGGCATTTCCCACCGCGTTGCCGCTCCGGCCCACGGTGGAATCAGCCGCAATGATACAGCACAAGCAGAGGTTTGCCATGGAAAGCACGAGCACCGGCAGGCATACGGGGGGCGTCATGCTCCTCGCAGCGCTTCTGGTGGCCGGCTGCGCGACGCCGGAGCAGGACGACCGTCAACGTGCGCTTGCGCTCAATCAGGAGGCCCTGGAAGCCGAGGCCGCCGCCGATGATGCGGCAGCACGACAGGCCTACGAGGAACTGGTGGCGCTGGATCCGGAGCGTCCGCGAGCGTGGTTTCAGCTGGGCAACTTTGCCGCTGCCGACGGTGAGCTGGAGGCAGCGCGCCAGGCTTTCGTCAATGCCCTGGAGCATGACCCGGAATACCAGGAGGCGCGCTACAACCTGGGCCTGGTTCACATGCGCCGGGGCGCTGAATTGCTCACCGAAGCCCGGGATGACATGCCCGAGAGCGCCAGCACGCGTGCCACGGACGTCTACCTGAGCTGCCTGCTGGCGCAGGTCGTGCGTAATCCGGATATCGAGATCCCGTGCCCGGACCTCCCTTGACGCACGCCGGTGGCGTGGTCAGCCGGGTTGTCCAGCCAGCGGGCGAGGGGCGTTTTCCGGCACCAGGCCACCGCGAATGAATGCCAGCGCAGCCTCCATGACGTCATCCGGTGGCATGGTGCCCTCCCAGACGGGGTAGCGCAGCCCCAGGAACGATGCCATACCCATGAGCGCCCACGCCTGGCCATAGGCCGATCCGGGGCGGATCTGGCCTTCTTTCTGCGCCTTCTCCAGCCGTAGCGTGTAGACCCGCGCCATCTGCTCGTAGTATTCGCGGTAGATGGATTCGTCGATGAACTGCGATTCCAGCACCACGCGGTAGAGGTTCTTGTCTTCCATGGCGAAGCGCAGGAACGCTTCCAGGCCGACGCGCTCGATCTCCACGCGATCGGTAATGCCGTGGGTGGCGCGGGTCAGGGTGTGACGTAGCTTACGGTTCATGAACCGGACCAGTTCGCGGAGGATCTCCTCCTTGGAATCGTAGTAGATGTAGAACGTCCCCTGGGCCACGCCGGCGCGCCGGGTGATGCTGCTGACCGAGGCCGAGTGAAATCCCTTTTCGCCGAATTCCGATTCGGCGGCCGCCAGTAGCTTCTGGCGTGTCTGTTCGCCTCGCGCCGTTACGGGCTTGCGTGTTGTCCTTGCCAATGCAACGTCCCCTGGTGTTGTTTACGGGTCCCTGACAGGCTGCCGGGACGGGCCAGGATGGCCATTTCAGTCGCCTGTTAACGGTCCGGAACGGTATGGAAGCCGGTGATCGCTGTCAAACCCGCCCCATACGCGCCAGCTGTACCTTCAGGGTAAACGGGCTTGATACATGACTCAATGTTCACGTTGACGTGGTCACCCTCCCCGCGAGCGGTGAAGGTCGCCTGTGGTAACGTGTTCGCCGTAATCCGACAGCGAGGAGTTCCGCGTGAGCGCGATGCAGGATCTGCTGTTCCTGATGGCGAGCCTCCGGGATCCGGAAAAGGGATGTCCCTGGGACGTGGCGCAGGATTTCCACTCCATTGCGCCCTACACCCTCGAGGAAGCCTACGAAGTCGCAGACGCGATCCAGCGGGAGGACATGACAGACCTCCGCGACGAACTCGGGGACCTGCTGTTCCAGGTGGTCTTCCATGCGCAGATGGCCATGGAACAGGGCGCCTTTGATTTCGACGATGTCGCCCGTGGCATTCACGACAAGATGGTACGGCGCCATCCGCACGTGTTCGGTGAACAGACCGGCGGGCAGGGGAGTGCGCCGTCCTGGGAAGCACTCAAGGCCGAGGAGCGGCGTCAGCGTGACGACAGCGATCCCTCGACCCTGGCGCATGTGCCGACCACGCTTCCCGGGCTGACCCGGGCCGCCAAACTCACCCGGCGGGCTGCCCGTGTGGGTTTCGACTGGCCCTCGGCGGACGGCGTGATCGCGAAGGTCCGCGAGGAACTCGCCGAACTCGAGGAGGCCCGTCAGGCGGACACCATCCGTGAGCAGGAGGAAGAGTTCGGCGACCTGCTGTTCGCCTGTGCCAATCTTGGCCGGCACCTGGGTATTGACCCCGAGCGTGCACTGCGCGTTGCCAACGCCAAGTTCGAACGCCGTTTCCGGGACATGGAACAGGCCATGAGATCGGCGGGAGTGGACTTTTCCGGAGCCGACATGGCAGACAAGCAAGTTGCCTGGGAACAGGCCAAGCGTCGCGAACGGGGAGACGATGAATGACCGGGAATGAGCGACATGACCAAGGACTCTCTCCCACGGCAAGGGCTCGCCGCGCCGGTTTTCGGGCGTCACTGCAGGTGACGGTATTGGCGATGGCCCTTGCTTGGTTGCCCGGGCAGGTGCACGCCGAAAGCGCTGCGCAAAGCAACTGGTACCTGGGTGCCGGGGCGCGAGTGATGAAGCTCGAGGGGCTGCAGGAAGGCTACGGCGGGTCGCTGTTGCTTGGCTGGAAGCTGCCGTACCGCCACACGGAGACGCCACGGTCCAGTATAGCCCTGGAGTTCGACCTGACGGCGACCACGGATCCTTTATCGCGGCGCGCGGATGGCGAACGGGCCGAAGCCGACCTGCGCCAGGGCGGTGCCTATCTGGCGCTGAACACCTTCGTTACCGAGCGGGTGTTTCACCGTGTGCGCCTGGGCGGGGTGGTCAGGCACCTGGATAACGACGTGCGCAGCCGGACCCAGGGGCGCCTGGTCTTCGGCTTCGGCCTTGGTCTGCGGCTCACTGAGAGACTGGACCTGCTGGCGGACGCCCAGACCCAGTACTGGAGCGTTCCGGACGATCTGTTGCACGAGGGCGGCGTCACCGCCCGCTGGCATTTCTAGGGAATTGTTATGCGTTTCCCTAGTCTTCGACGGGTTTCACGCGGATCAGTAACCCCAGGCGCGGGTGGTCCAGGTAATGAAGTTCGTCGCTGCGCATGCGACGACGCTCCTGCATGACCACCACCGGTTCGGGATCCTCCAGTGCAACGCTGGCAAGGGCCGCCCGGGGTTCGGGCTGGTCATCGCCGGCTTCCAGCCAGCGGAGATCCGTTTGCACGTGCAGGAACCGCTCGCGGGCGACCCTGATTCCCCCGGACAGGCCCTCGGGTGGCCGCGGCGCGAGCTCGAGGCTGTCGTCCAGTTCCTCGTCCATGGCCGCGGCCAGTTCCGGTGCACCGTTGTCCTCGGCGGGATCCGGTGCCGGACTTTGCCCGGGAGGGATGGCAACGGCGGCTGCCCGTTCCCGTTCGACGCCTGGCTGTACCCAGGCAAGGTGTTCCAGGACCTGGTAGCCGCTGGCATCGTCCAGCCGGCGTGCGGTTGCACGCAGTTCCAGATCGGCTCCGTCCAGATGGCGGAACGCCGTTTCTCCGGGGCTGGCGTCCTCCCGCAGTTCGGCATACTCCTGGAATGCCACCGGATCCGGTCTCACGGGCCAGCGTTCCGGGCTGTCGGGGTCGTCACCCTCCTGGGTGAAGATGATGACTTCGACCCGGTAGAGGTCGGTATCCGCGCCCACCGATGCCGGCGCCAGCACCATGGTAAAGGCCAGGCTAAGCGCTGCAGCACCGGCAAACCGCCGTTGCAGATTACGATGCATCGAATGACTCCAGGCGTTCCGATTTGTTCCAGTGTGCCCGTTGCGCCGCCGTGCCGCCACTGTGGTCAGGCGGCGTCACGCACGCGCAGCCGCCCCAGGAGGTCCTCCATGACGGTGAAGCGCTCCTCGTGCCCCGGCATCTCCTGGAACACCCTGAGACGATGCTGCCCTTCAAGGCGATAACGCTGCGGCTGCTTCTGGATCAGCTCCACCAGTGCGCCCGGATCCACCAGGGCTTCGTCGCCGAACACGATGGTGCCGTTGTCCACGCCGGCTTCCACCCGCACGATGCCGAAGGCTTCGGCCCGCAGCTTCAGTGACGTCACCCGGAACAGATTCCGCGTGGGCTCCGGCAGCAGGCCGAAACGGTCGATCATTTCCACTTGCAGGTCCTTGAGCGCCTCCTCGCTCTGGGCGTTGGCAATGCGCTTGTACAGCACCAGGCGGGCGTGAACATCGGGCAGGTAGTCCTCGGGAATAAGGGCCGGCAGGCGCAGGTCCACCTCGGCGCCGTGGTGCATGGGGCGATCAAGGGCGGGTTCCCTGCCGCTCTTCAGCGCCTTCACCGCCCGTTCCAGCAAATCGTTGTACATACTGAAGCCCACTTCGGCCATCTGCCCGCTCTGGCCGCTGCCGAGCAGTTCCCCGGCGCCGCGGATCTCCAGGTCGTGGCTGGCGAGGGTAAAGCCGACGCCCAGATCCTCGTGGGCGGCCAGGGCATCCAGACGCTTGCCCGCATCCGCCGTCATGGCCTTGCGCGGAGGGGCGATCAGGTAGGCGTACGCGCGGTGATGGGAGCGCCCGACCCGGCCGCGGAGCTGGTGCAACTGGGCGAGACCGAAGCGGTCAGCGCGGTTCATGATGATGGTGTTGGCATTGGGAATGTCGATGCCGGACTCGATGATGGTGGTGCACACCAGCACGTTGTAGCGCTGATGGTAGAAGTCCAGCATGACCCGCTCCAGGTCCCGCTCCGGCATCTGGCCGTGGGCAACGCCCACCCGGGCCTGGGGAACCATGTCCTCCAGGTATTCAGCGGTGCGGGCGATGGTGTCCACATCGTTGTGCAGGAAATAGACCTGGCCGCCGCGCTTGATCTCGCGCAGGCAGGCCTCCTGGATCAGGGTGTCGTTCCACTCGTTGACGAAGGTTTTCACGGCCAGGCGCCGCGCCGGCGGTGTGGCAATGATGGAGAGCTCCCGCAGCCCGGAAAGCGACATATTCAGTGTCCGGGGTATCGGTGTTGCCGTGAGGGTGAGCAGATCCACCTCGGCGCGGAGCTGCTTGAGCTTCTCCTTGTGACGCACGCCGAAGCGGTGCTCCTCGTCGACAATCACCAGACCCAGTTGTTTTGCCTCGACGCCGTTCTGCAGCATCCGATGGGTGCCGATGACGATATCCAGGGTGCCGTCGGCCAGCGCCGCCTGGGTTTCCTTCATCTCCCGGGCACTGTTGAACCGCGACAGCACGCCGATGCGCACCGGCCAGTCCGCGAAGCGGTCGCGGAAGGTCTGGTAGTGCTGCTGGGCGAGCAGGGTGGTGGGTACCAGCATGGCCACCTGCTGTCCGGCCTGTACCGCGACAAAGGCTGCGCGCATAGCCACCTCGGTCTTGCCGAAACCCACGTCGCCGCAGACCACGCGGTCCATGGGCTGATCCGAGGCGAGGTCCGCCAACACAGCGTCAATGGCATCCTGCTGGTCCGGTGTCTCTTCGAAGGGAAACGCTTCGGCAAAGCGTGCGTACTCGTCCGGTTCGCTGCTCAGGGACTGACCACTGCGTGCCGCCCGCCGGGCATAGACATCCAGCAGTTCCGCGGCCACGTCGCGGGCCTTCTCCGCGGCCTTGCGCCGGGCCTTCTCCCACTGCTCGCCGCCGAGGCGATGCAGTGGTGCCTGGGACTCCTCGGCACCGGTGTAGCGGCTAATCAGATGCAGGGACGACACGGGCACATAGAGCTTGTCGCCGCCGGCGTATTCCAGGGTCAGGAATTCGGTGGGGAAATCGCCGACATCCAGGCGCTGGAGCCCCATGTAGCGGCCGACACCGTGATCCTCATGAACCACTGGAGCACCAATGCTCAGGTCATTGAGATCCTTGATGATCAGTGAGGGGTCGCGCTCCTGCTGCCGTCGCCGTCGGCGCTGCTGCGCGCGGTCCCCGAACAGGGCTGCTTCGGGGATCACCGCCAGTCCGGGATCGTCCAGAATCAGGCCGCGGTCAAGCGCGGCCACGGTCATGGCCACAGGCGTGTCGCCATCCAGGAACTCGCGCCAACCAGTTACCGTGCGCGGATGGATGCCCTGGCGCTGCAGCGACTCCAGCAGCGTTTCCCGGTGTCCGGCGGTTTCGGCAACGAACAGACAGCGGCCATCGAAGCCGGTGATGAATCGATCAATGGTCTGCCGGTCCGGTTCGTCGCTGCGCTCGTGCACCGTCAGCCCGGGCAGGGGGCGACCGGCGTGGCGGGTGCGCCCGGGCGCCGGTCCGCGGCGCAGTTCGTCCTCGCTCTCCTGCTCGACCCGCACGCCGGTCAGGGCCTGCAGTCGGGAACTGAGGTGTTCAGGTTCCAGAAACAGCTGTTCCGGGGGCAGCAGCGGGCGGTCACGGTCGTGTCCGCGCTGTTCGAAGCGGGTGTGTATCTCGCCCCAGTACTCGTCCACGCCCACCAGCGCATCCGACTCCAAGTACAGGAGGGTCCTGTCCGGCAGGTAGTCGAACAGTGTGGCGGTTTCCTCAAAGAACAGCGGCAGGTAGTACTCGATGCCGTTGGGCATCACACCGTCGCTGACATCGCAGTAGATGCGACTGCGCGTGGGATCACCGGCAAAAGCGGCGCGGAAGCCCTTGCGGAATCGCGTGATGGCCTCATCGTCCACCGGGAATTCACGCCCCGGGAGTAGCCGCACCTCGCTAATGCGATCCACGGTGCGCTGGGTCTCGGGATCAAAGGTGCGGATGGTATCGATTTCGTTGTCGAACAGGTCGATTCGGTAGGGCTCGGTGCTGCCCATGGGGAACAGGTCCAGCAGAGCGCCGCGGACGGCAAACTCGCCGTGTTCCATTACTTCCGGCACGTTGCGGTAGCCCGCCTGTTCCAGCTGGGTGCGCATCTGGTCCAGATCCATCCTGTCGCCCTGCTGGACCATGAGTCCGGCGGCATCCAGATAGCTGCGGGGTGCCAGACGCTGCATCAGGGTCGGCACGGGGACGATCAGCACGCCATGCCCGGTGGCCGGGAGTTGGTACAGGGTTGCCAGGCGCTGGGAGACGATGTCCTGATGGGGTGAGAACACGTCGTACGGCAGGGTTTCCCAGTCCGGGAAGGGCAGGATCGGGGTCGCTTCGTCGAGATAGAAGCGCAGTTCCGTCTCCAGGCGCTGGGCCTCCTGAGAGGTGGCCGTGACCGCCAGGACCAGGCCCGTGCGGCGTTCCAGCAGCCGGCTCAGGGCCAGCGCCGGGGCGCTGCCGGGCAGGCCGGTCCAGCTCATCTGGCGACCGTCCCGCGGAACGCCCGGTGACAGGGGGCTTGGCAGTTGATCGTTCATCGCTCTCAGAATCAGTTCCCGGCAAGGTGGGCGGTGGCGAGATCCCGACGGCGCTCGTAGGCCTCCCGGGCGATGCGTACGTCGTCAAGGAAGTACTGCATTTCATCCGGTGTCAGCGCCTGCGGTCCGTCCACCAGGGCGCGTTTCGGCTCCGGGTGGAAATCCACCAGCACCATGTTGGCACCGGCGATCACGCCCTGGGCGGTGGTGTGCATCATGTCCATGAGGCCATCCGGCGAGGCGGCCCTGGAGCCCACGGAGTGCGATGGGTCGATGCACACGGGCATGCGCGTGAGCCGCTTGACCACAGGGACATGGGCGAAATCGACAAAGTTCCGATGCGGGTCGCCCATGTTGGTTTTCATGCCGCGCAGGCAGAACACCACGCTGCTGTTGCCTTCAGTGGCGAGATACTCGGCGGCGTTCAGCGACTCCTCCAGGGTGATACCGAAGCCGCGCTTGAGCAGCACGGGGAACTGACTCTGCCGGCCGGCGAACTTGAGCAGTTCGAAGTTCTGGGTGTTGCGGGTGCCGATCTGCAGCATCACGCCGGTGGGATGGCCTGTGGCCTCCAGGGCCTGCTGGATCTCGTCGATCTGGCGGTCATGGGTGATCTCCATGGCGACCACCCGGATGCCGTACTTCCCCGCCAGTTCGAACACCCAGGGTAGACAGTCGGCGCCGTGCCCCTGGAACGAGTACGGGTTGGTGCGGGGCTTGTAGGCGCCCATGCGGGCGCAGGTCTGCCCGTGCTCGGCCAGGACCTGGAACATGCGCTCGACGTTCTGCCGGTTGTCCACGGCGCACAGGCCGGCAAAGACATGGAGGTTGTCCTGACTGAACTCGACGCCGTTGTAGGAAAAGCTGGCCTCCCGGTGATCGTCCTTGTGGCGGCCGAGGATACGGTAGGCGTCAGAGATGCGAATGACCCGCTCCACCGCCGGCAGGCTGGCCATCTCCCGCTCATCCAGGCTGGCGGTGCTGCCGATGAGGTAGACCTCGGTGAGCACCTGTTCGGCCCCGTGGACCTGGTGCACGCGGTGGTCGATGCCCTGGAGTTCATCCAGGTAGGCCATGAGCCGCTGGTAGGTCTCGCTCGTGGCATCAGTGTCGGGTTCCAGAATGAGGATCATGACAGACTCACCTCGGTGCCGGGTGGTTGGTGTGAGAGGGCTCAGTCACGGAAGCGCAGGAGCAGATGGTCGTAGGCATCCACACGGCGGTCGCGAAGGAACGGCCACATGCGCCGCACCGTGTCGTTGCGGTGCAGATCCAGCGTCGCCAGTAGCACCTCCGGTTCCTCGGTTCCAGCGCGGGCAATGAACTCGCCCTGCGGCCCGACGACGAAACTGCTGCCCCAGAACCGGGCGCCGCTGCCGAGACCCTGGGGATCGGGCTCGTGGCCGCAGCGGTTGCAGACCAGCACTGGCATCCCGTTGGTTACCGCGTGGGCGCGCTGGACCGTTGTCCAGGCGTCGCGCTGGCGCTCCCGCTCCGCCGCGTCGTCCTCCGCGGCCCAGCCGATCGCCGTAGGGTAGAGCAGCATGTCGGCCCCGGCCAGGGCCATCAGGCGGGCGGCCTCGGGGAACCACTGATCCCAGCAGACCAGCACCCCCAGGCGGCCCACCGAGGTATCCACCGGCTCGAATCCGGTATCACCGGGAGCGAAGTAGAATTTTTCGTAGTACCCCGGATCGTCCGGAATGTGCATCTTGCGGTAGGTGCCCACCAGCCGTCCGTCCGTTTCCAGGACCACGGCCGTGTTGTGGTACAGGCCGGCGGCGCGGCGCTCGAATACCGAGCCGACGATGACTACGCCGAGTTCCAGAGCCAGCCTGCCCAGGTGGTCTGTGGTGGGGCCGGGCACCGGCTCGGCCAGGTCGAATACCGCTGGATCCTCCTGCTGGCAAGGGTAGGGCGTGCGGTGGAGTTCCTGCAGCAGGATCAAGTCCGCGCCACGGCCAGCGCCCTCCCGAATGCCTGCCTCGGAGCGCGCCAGATTCACCTGCGGGTCGTCCTCACATTGATGCTGGACCAGGGCTGCGACGCAGTTGCCATCAGTCGCCATGGAGTCTCCGGAGTCGGCGCCGAACGGGCGGGCATTGTACTAATGTTGGTGCCGGCAAAACCACAACGGCGAGCCGCCTCAGCCGGGAATCTGCATGGCCGCGCAGTGCAGGGCGCCACCCTGCCCGATGAGCACACGGGCATCGAGGCTGATGGCCTCCCGGGCCGGGAACAGGTCGGCCAGCAAGGCCCGGGCCTGCTCGTCCTGCGGAATGCCGTAGGCGGGCACGAGCAAGGCGTCATTGAGAATGAGAAAGTTTGCGTAAGTCGCTGGCAGACGGCGACCATCGACGGATGTCACCGGGGCGGGCCAGGGCAGGGGAACGAGGCGATAAGGTGCACCGTCGCGGTCCCGTAGCCGCCCGAGTTCCTCCGCCATGTCCTGCAGGGGGCGGTAGTGCGGATCGTCGGGATCATCACAGACGGTGTAGGCGATCGTGCTGCCATCCACGAACCGGGCGAGCATGTCCACATGACCGTCGGTGTCGTCGCCGACCAGCCAGCCGTGGTCCAGCCACAGCACGCGATGAATATTGAGTTCCCGCGCGAACATCGCCTCGTACCAGGCGCGGTCCCGGCCGGGATTGCGGCCGGGATGCAGCAGGCACTGGCTGGTGGTGAGTAGCGTGCCGGCACCGTCGGTGTCGATGGCACCACCTTCGAGAACGATATCCAGGGCCCGGTAATCGGCCGCGCCGAAGGCGTTGCCGTGATGCAGGCGGGCCGTCAGTGCATTGTCGGCGGCGGCGGCGTGCTTGCCGCCCCAGCCGTTGAAAGTGAAGTCCAGGAGCCGTCGCTCACCGTCGGGCTCCAATACGGTGATTGGACCGTGGTCCCGGGCCCAGACATCATCAGCGGGGGCAACATGGCAGTGGATGTTTTCAGCACGGCCACCGGCTGCGGCAATTCGGTCCGGCAGAGTTGTGGCCGCGGCCGCCCCGGGGACCGTGATGATGACAGGCTGGTAACGGGAAGCGGTGGCTGCCAGAGCCAGCATGGCCTGCTCGGCCTCTGCAATGGCATCTCCCCAGTCGCCGTCCGGACGCGGCCAGGTGAACAGGACTGCCGCCTGGCGTTCCCACTCTGCCGGGAGCCGGACTGCCTGGTCCACGCGCGGGTTACTGACGGCGCTGCACGGTACGCAGGACGCGATCGTGCTCGAAGTAGACGCTGTAACCTTCGTAATCCCAACGGGTAATGGGCGGATCACCGACGGCCGGCCGCCGCTCCTCGGGTTCCCCGAAATGCT
Organism: Aquisalimonas sp. 2447; assembly: GCF_012044895.1. NCBI lineage: Bacteria > Pseudomonadati > Pseudomonadota > Gammaproteobacteria > Chromatiales > Ectothiorhodospiraceae > Aquisalimonas > Aquisalimonas sp. 2447. The sequence continues at coordinate 2,132,678 of NZ_CP050695.1, read as the reverse complement.
GCTCCACGCGATCCATGGTGGCGCCATGACGAGGCATCTCCCGGGCCTCCCGCTCGGCATCGCGGAGGGCATCGATCAGCAGCGTGTCGGCAGCGGCGGGGCCCATGGCAATGGACCCGGCGAGACCCGCAAGCAAAAGGCAGCGGCAAATCCGGGACATCCTTTCTCTCCAGTCACGATCCTGACGGAATCATAGCACCGGCGGTCCGCGGAACAAACCGAGGCCCATGCTGGCAATTCCGGGGCCAACGTTAGTAGACTCCGCAGTCTTTAGCCACGGAGTCAGGGCCACCCCCGCGCCGAAATCATGGATTTGCCGCAACCGCTGATCCCCGCTGTGCTCCAGCAACGCTACAAGCGTTTTCTCGCCGACGTGGCCCTGGAGGACGGGCGCATGGTTACCTGCCACTGCCCGAATACAGGGTCGATGATGGGCTGTCGCGAGCCGGGCTCCCGTGTCTGGCTGAGCCACTCCGATCGACCCGGGCGCAAGTATGCGCTGACCTGGGAACTGGTGGAGCTGGGTGACGGGGTCATGGTCGGCATCCATACCGGGCGCGCCAATCCCCTGGTGCGGGAAGCGGTGGCGAAAGGCCACATCCCTGCGCTTGCCGACTACCAGCGGATGAAGCCGGAGGTGCGGCTGGCCGATACGGGAACCCGGTTCGATTTTCTGCTGACGGACCATCCACGGGAACCGGACTGCTATCTCGAGGTCAAGAACGTCACCGCCGCCGTGGAGAAGGGTATCGCGCTGTTTCCGGATGCGGTGAGCAGCCGTGGCAAGCGCCATCTCGACCATCTGGCGGAGGTGGTCCGCGGGGGCACCCGCGCGGCGCTGGTGTTCTGCGTGCAACGGAATGACGTCACGGAAGTCCGGCCTGCCGATGCGATCGATCCGGCCTATGGCCGGGCGCTCAGGGCGGCCATGGCCGCCGGAGTAGAGGTCTATGCCCTGGGTGCCACGGTGGGTGTCGGCACCATCACCCTGGAGCGGCCGTTGCCGGTGGTCTGTCCGGCGTTGCCGGAGACGGCCTGAGCAAGCGTGCCCGGGACATTGTCCCGGTCTTGCGGAAAGTCGATGTACAAGGAACCGACCATGTTTCGTCCGCTGGAACTGTTTATCGGATTGCGTTACACCCGTGCCAAGCGGCGTAACCAGTTCGTGTCCTTCATCTCGCTGAGCTCCATCCTGGGCATTGCCCTGGGGGTGACCGCCCTCATCACCGTGTTGTCGGTGATGAACGGCTTCGAGCGGGAACTCCGCGACAAGATCCTCGGCATGATTGCCCATGCAACGGTGGAAGCCCGCGAAGGTGGCATGGAGGACTGGGAGAGCGTCGTTGAGCGCGCGCGGGCGCACCCGGAGGTGCTCGGCGCTGCGCCCTACGTCAGTGGCGAGGTGATGATGACCCGGGGTGGTCAGGTCAGCGGCGGTCAGCTCCGGGGCGTGTTGCCCGATCAGGAAGGCGATGTCTCCCGGGTAATGGAGCACATTGACGGTGATGCCGCCGACGCCCTGCAGCCCGGCGAGTACAACATCATTCTGGGCTGGGCCCTGGCCCGGGAGCTGGGCGTCCGGCCCGGTGACCGGGTCACCGTGGTCACTCCGGAGGCGCGTGCCACCGTGGCCGGCATTGTCCCGCGGCTGAAACGCTTTCACGTTGCGGGAACCTTCGATGTCGGCATGTTCGAGTACGACCGCGGCGTTGCACTGGTGCACATGGACGATGCGGCGACCATCATGCGCCTCGGAGACGGCGTTTCCGGCGTCCGGTTGCAGTTCCGCGATCTCATGGACGCCCCCTGGCTGGCCAGGGAAGTCGGGCGGGACCTTGAAGGCAGCGGCCTGCGCGTGCGCGACTGGACGCAGGAGCACGCGAGCTTCTTCCGGGCCGTGCAGACAGAGAAGACGGTCATGTTTGTCATTCTCACGCTGATCATCGCCGTGGCGGCATTCAACATCGTCTCCACCCTGGTCATGGTGGTGAACGACAAGCGCAGTGACATCGCCATACTGCGCACGCTGGGCGCGAGCCCGGGAACGATCATGGGCGTGTTCATGGTCCAGGGGACGGTGATCGGCGTGGTTGGCACCATCCTCGGCGTCGCCGGCGGTGTTGCGCTGGCGCTGAACGTGGAGACCATCGTGCCGGCGCTGGAGTCGCTGCTGGGCATCGCCTTCCTTGCCCCCGACATCTACTGGCTCAGTGATCTGCCATCGGATCTGCGCTCCCAGGACGTAGGCCGGATTGCGGCCGTGGCGCTGGTGCTGGCTCTGCTGGCCACCATTTATCCGGCGTGGCGTGGTGCGCGCACGGAGCCGGCGGAGGCTTTGCGCTATGAGTGAGACCCCCATGCACAATGCGGTGATTCAGTGCGAAGGTGTCGGCAAAGTATTCCGTGAGGGGCCGCAGGACATCCGCGTGCTCGAGGATGTGACGCTCACCGTGGCGCATGCCGAACAGCTTGCCATCGTCGGTCGCTCCGGCTCTGGCAAGAGTACGCTGCTACAGATTCTCGGCGGTCTGGATGCGCCCACGGAGGGCACGGTGTACGTGCAGGGTGAAGCGGTGTACGCCCTGCGGGCGCGGGAGCGGGGATTCCTGCGCAACCGTGCCATCGGATTCATCTACCAGTTCCACCACCTTCTCCCGGAGTTCACGGCGGTGGAAAACGTGGCAATGCCGCTGCTGATCCGCAAGGCCGATCGTCACCAAGCCCGCGAGGCTGCGGAACGCGTGCTGGAACGGGTGGGCCTGGGGCACCGTAGCGGCCACAAGCCGGGGGAACTCTCTGGTGGTGAGCGTCAGCGCACCGCCATTGCGCGAGCCCTTGTCACCGAGCCCGCCTGCGTGCTGGCGGATGAGCCCACCGGGAATCTTGACCGGCAGACCGCCGATGAAGTGTTCGGTCTGCTACGCGAGCTGAACAGGGATTTCGGCACCAGCCTGGTCATGGTGACCCACGATCTCGACCTTGCGCGGCGTATGGACCGGACGGTGAGGATTGATGACGGGCGTCTGAGCTGACGGCGGCAGCCTGCCTGTGCAGGGCGTCGGCGCGAGCAGCGCGTTTTTCCTTGCGCCGCCGAAGGTGGCGACGGATATTGATCCGCCAGAGCAGGTGAATGAAGCCGTACCCGGCCAGTGCGGCCACAATGCCGCAAAGCGTGCTGCCCAGCAGCAGTGGTTGCCAGATCAGCGTGAGCTCTGCCCAGAACCATTGCAGCGTCGGCTCGAACCCGGTCTCGCGGATGCGTTCGCCCATCAGGAGCTTGCCCATCCGGTACTGGAAGTAGAGCATTGGTGCCATGGTGAGCGGGTTGGAGACCCACACGCCAGCAAGCGCCATGGGCAGATTCACTCGCAGGAGAATGGCCAGGGCCGCCGCGGGGATCATCTGGAACGGCATGGGCATGAAGGCCAGAAACAGACCGATGACGAGACCACCGGCCACGGAGTGGCGATTGAGGTGCCAGAGGTTAGGGGCGTGCAGCAACCGTCCGAACAGCTGCATGCGCTGGTGGCGGCGGACGCTTCCCGAATCGGGCAGGTAGCGGCGGAAGAACTTTCTCGGCACGTGCTCTCTCTGGGCTATCGGTGACGAATGTGCCCATAATAACTCGAACCACCCGGGTTCCCGGAATCCATGTCGTCGTGGGGCAGCATCACGATGACCAGCCCAGGAAGAGATTGCTCAAGGATGAGCGCGCCCCTGCTGATCTGCTCGGCATTCACTGCCGGTGCCATTGCCTTCCATCTGGCGAGGACGTTGCCGCAGGCACCGTTCTGGGCGCTTGTGCTCGGTGTAGTGGCCTTTGGCGTGGCTGTCAGGGGGCGTTGGCTGGCGCCGGCGGCGGTCTGCGCTGGTCTGGCCTGGTCCGCGTTGCATGCCACGCTGGCGCTGGAGCACCGGTTGGAGGCGCCGCGGGACGTCACCGTGAATGCCAGGGTCACCGACCTGGTGCAGCACGGCGAGCGATACACACGGTTCGTCGTCCGCTTCCCGCAGCCCGATGAACTCGGGGGCGTGCGCCGCGCGCAGCTGATCTGGTACGGGGTGTCGCGGCCACCGGCCGAGGGCGAGCACTGGCGCCTCGAGCTTGCCCTGCGTCCACCGGATGGCCGCCTCAACCCGGGCAGTTTCGATCGGGAGCGCTGGCTGATTACCCGACGTCTGGACGCAACCGGTACGGTGGTGGATGGTCAGCGTCTGGCGGAAGCCGGGCTCGGGCTGGACCAGGTCCGCGCGAGCTTGTCCCGGCAACTGCGGGCTGCGGTCAACCACGAGCAGGCGGGAGCCATGCTGGCCGCCCTGGGCGTGGGCGACCGGCGCTTCCTGGACAGCAGCACCTGGGACGCTCTGCTGCACACGGGCACGAACCATCTGGTCGCGATATCCGGTCTCCACGTCGGGCTTGCAGGTGGCCTGGGCCTGCTACTCGGGACCTGGGGCTGGCGCCTGCTGGGCGTCGCCGCGCGCATACCGGCACCGGTGGCTGGGGCAGTGGTGGGGCTGGTGACTGCCTCCACCTATGCCGCCCTGGCCGGGTTTACCATTCCCACCCAGCGTGCCCTGCTGATGCTGGCCGTGGTCCTCCTGGCGGTCGCCGCCCGCCGTCCTGCCCGCCCCCTGTACCTGTTGGTAGTGGCCCTGACCGGTGTGCTGCTGATTGATCCACTGGCACCTCTGGCATCGGGGTTCTGGTTGTCCTTTGCCGCGGTCGCCTGCCTGGGCTTGCTTCTGCGCGGAACACCCGGTGCACCGGACGCCTGGCGCTGGCCTGCGCTGCAGCTGCAGCTCGGCATCGCCATTGTGCCGCTGACCCTGGCGTTGTTCGGGCATGCGGCGGTGCTTGCGCCGGTGGCCAACCTGGTCGCGATCCCCCTGGTCGGCCTGTTCGCGGTGCCGCTGACGCTGCTGGCGTCGGCTTTGGTGGTGCTTGCGCCGGAAGCAGGTGCTTTTGTCGCGGAGCTGGCTGCCTGGGTCCTGTGGCTCTTTCTCGCTTTCGTCGACGCCCTGCATAACGCAGCGGCCGGACTGCCGCGGCCGGGAGTTCCGGAAGCAGGTCGAGCGTGGGTGCTACTCGCGGCCTGCAGTCTGCTGGTCCTGCTGCCCGGCGCTATCACCCCGCGGCTTCTTGCGTTTCCCCTGGCCACCGCCGTACTCACCGCAACACATGCTCACGGGACTCCGGAAGAGTGGCGAGCGACCGTCCTGGATGTCGGTCACGGCCATGCAACAGTGCTGGAAAGCTCCGCAGGCGTTGCCGTGGTGGATGCGGGGCGTCGCGGCGATGCCGTCAACGCGCTGCTCGCTCGACGGGCGCCAGGCGGAGCCGACGGGTTGGTGCTGACCCGGGACCAGGCAGGACACCGGGGCGGTGCGGAACACCTCTACCTGCATGCAGGGGCATGGCGCGCCGCAGCGGGCGATGACCGGCGCAGGTGTGAGCAAGGCGATACGTGGCAGCAAGGCGCGTGGGAGGCGAGCCTGCGCTTCCTCGATGGACTGCTTGCCGTTGATGCCTGTCTGCTACTGATCCAGGGGCCTTCGGCAACCCTGCTCCTGGCGACCGGACTCGAGCCGGGGCAGGCCATCCAGTGGGATATGTTGCCACCCGTGGATGCTGTGGTCCTGCCCGCCGCCGGCCACCGCGATGCGGTGAGCCCGGCGATGCTCGACGCCCTGGCGCCGAAAGTCGCCATCGTGTCCGTGGACGCCCCCAATCGCCACGGATTGCCGCATCCGGAAACCGTTGCCCGGCTGGAACGCCGCGGGGTGGAGGTGCTGATCACCGGGCGAGACGGGGCAGTGGAACTGGTTGCCCGTGACGGTCTCCACATCAGCCCGCGCCGGCAGCACGCCGGCTGGTGGAATCGACGGTGACGTGCCCTGGGCGCCCTTCGGTCGGGGCCATGAATCGTTTATCATGCGGGCTCGCCGCGCTACCGGCTGGCGCAGGCTTGTCCCGGGATTCGGTGCAATTGCCGATTGTTGCCCGGCCTGATTGCGGGGATGGTTCGACTTTTCCCGAGGGAACAACGACACAGAGAGGATCTCGGCGTGCTGGAAATGATTGCGGCAGGCGGCTGGGTGATGGTCCCCATCATCCTCTGCTCGGTGCTGGCTCTGGCCATTATCGGCGAGCGGGTGTGGGCGTTGCAGCGGCGACGCGTGCTGCCGCCACACCTGGTGGCTCACGTCTGGCATCAGGTCAAGAACGGCACGCTGGATGCGCAGCAGCTGCGCCAGCTGCGGGAGGGTTCGTCCCTGGGGCGGGTGCTGGCCGCGGGCCTCACGAACATGCGCAGTGGCCGCGATATCATGCTCGAGGCCATTGAAGATGCCGGGCGCCATGAGGCCCATCGTCTGGAGCGGTTTCTGAATACTCTCGGGACGATTGCCTCCATTACGCCGCTACTGGGCCTGCTGGGCACCGTTATCGGCATGATTCGCGTGTTCAGCGCCATTACCGCTCACGGCGTGGGTGACGCTGCCAATCTTGCCGGCGGCATCTCGGAGGCGCTGCTCACCACAGCTGCCGGACTTATTGTCGCCATTCCGGCGCTGATGGCGTATCGCTATTTCCGGGGCCTGGTGGACGAGCACATGGTGGAGATGGAGCAGGAAGCGCTGAAACTGGTGGAAGTCATCCAGGGGCAGAGGGAGCGCAGCGCTGTTGAGGGCGATGCCGGAGGGCGGTCGTGAACCTGCGGCCACGACGCCGGGAGGAGCCGGAAATCACGTTGACGCCACTGATCGACGTGGTTTTCCTGATGCTGATCTTCTTCATGGTCAGTGCGACCTTCCTCAACGAGGCGGATATGGAATTGACGCTGCCGGAAGCTTCACTGGACCCGGGGCAGCGTGCCTACAGCCCCATCGAACTGACCATCAACGCCGAGGGCGATTATTTCGTCAACGGCAATGCCCTGGCGAATCAGCAGGCGGAAACCGTGGAGCGTGCCCTCAATCAAGCGCTGGCGGACAACCCGGAGGCTCCGGTGATCATCCGGGCGGATGGCCGCACGCCACATCAGTCCCTGGTCACCGCCCTGGACGCGGCGGGCCGTGCCGACATCTCCAGTCTCTCCATTGCCACGGTTCCGGAGGACGAGTGACCGGGTTCCCGGAATTCTGGCTGCGCAACACGTCGCGCTCCCTGGCCCTGCTTCCGGCATCGTGGTTGTACCGTGTTGTCGCCGCCATCCGTCGCCAGGCCTACCGCTGGGGCGTGCTGCAGCGGGAACGTGTTGCAGCGCCGGTACTGATCATCGGCAACATATTCGTCGGCGGTACCGGCAAGACCCCGCTGGTGCTATGGATGGCGCGCTATCTGCGATCCATGGGCAAGCACCCGGGAATCATTACCCGAGGATACGGCGGTCAGTCGAAGGAGTGGCCGCAGCTGGTGAACGCGGACAGCGACCCGTATGACGTGGGTGACGAACCCGTGCTGCTGGCGCAGCGCAGCGGCTGCCCGGTGGTGGCCGGTCCGGATCGCGTGCAGGCGGCGAGGGCGCTACTGGAGGCTTATGGTTGCGATGTTGTGATCTCTGACGATGGTCTGCAGCACTACCGGCTGAACCGTGATCTGGAAGTGGTTGTCATCGACGCTGCGCGTGGTCTGGGCAACGGACACTGCCTGCCGGCCGGCCCCCTGCGGGAGCCGCGGCGGCGACTGCGCAGTGTTGATCTGCTGGTGGCCAACGGCGGTCCGTCGTGGTTGACGCCCTACTATTTCACATTGCGGATTTCGCGGGCCGTCAGTGTTGCCGATGACGGCCAGTCCAGGCCGCTTACCGACTTTGCCGGCGAACAGGCTCACGCCATCGCCGGCATCGGCAACCCGGACCGGTTCTTCGCCGCGCTCGGCCGCTACGGCATCGAGACCATCCGGCATCCATTCGCGGATCATTACCCTTTCGCTGCGAAGGACGTGAACTTCGATGACGATCTACCGGTGTTCATGACAGAGAAGGACGCCGTCAAGTGTCGGACCCATGCCGGCCCACGCCATTGGGCCGTGCCGGCAGAGACCGTGTTGACCGCCGAGACCGAGCGGGCGCTCAAGGCGCGAGTGCGGGGCGCCCTGGAGCGCTTCAGTGACGGTCATCGGAGACGCGAACAATGAATTTTCAGGTGGTGATTCCCGCGCGCTACGGCTCCAGCCGGTTTCCCGGCAAGCCGCTGGCCGAGATCGCCGGCTGGCCAATGGTGCGCCATGTGGTGGAACGCGGCCGGGAAAGCGGAGCGGGGCGGGTCACCGTTGCCACCGACGATGAGCGCATCGAGGCCCGCTGCCGGGAACTTGGCGTGGACGTGGTCATGACGCGCGCGGACCATACCTCAGGCACGGATCGCCTGGCGGAGGTCGTGAGCATTCTCGGCCTGGACGATGACGAAGTCGTGGTCAACGTCCAGGGCGATGAGCCGTTGATGCCGCCGGCCTTCATTCGCACGCTGGTGACCAATCTGGAAGCCAATCCGGAGACGTCGGTAGCGACCCTGGTCACGCCCCTGCACGGCGCTGATGAACTGCATGATCCGAACGTGGTCAAGGTGGTTCGGTCGCGCTCAGGACACGCACTGTACTTCAGTCGTGCACCGATTCCCTGGGACCGCGAGCGGCAAGGGCGTCCGCAGCAACTGGCAGGGTGGTGGCGTCATCTGGGCATTTACGCCTACAGGGCGGGCTTCCTGCGCGGCTATCCGGCACTCGAACCCGCCCCTCTGGAAGAGACAGAGTCCCTGGAACAACTGCGCGTGCTCTGGCACGGCCTGTCGATCCACGCGGCGGAGGTCCATGGCGATGCCGGCCCGGGCGTGGACACCCCCGCTGACCTGGAACGGGTGGCGGGCCTTCTGCGCGAGGGCTGATCCTTCCCCGGAAACTGACTGTTGGAGAGCATCGATGATTCGCGTTCTGTTCGTGTGCATGGGCAATATCTGCCGCTCGCCGACGGCGGAGGGTGTGTTCCGTCAGCTGTTGCGTGAGGCGCAGTTGGATGGGCAGGTGGAGACCGAGTCTGCCGGCACCCACGGGTACCACGTCGGGCGGCCGCCAGATCCGCGTGCCCAGGAGGCGGCACGCAAGCGCGGGGTGGACATCAGCGATTTACGCGCCCGGCAGGTGGAACTCTCCGACTACGACTACTTCGATTACCTGTTGGTGATGGATCGGGGTAATCTCGACATACTTCTCGCCGAGGCTCCGCAGGCGCAGAGAGACAAGGTCCGCATGTTCCTGGAATTCGCGGCCGAAGCGTCCCAGGACGAAGTGCCGGATCCTTACTACGGTGGCGACCGGGGATTCGAGCGCGTGCTGGATCTGGTGGAGGAGGGGGCCCGCGGGTTCCTGGAGCATCTGCGCCGGCAGCACGGTCTCTGAAAGCCCTTCGGGAGGGAAAGCGGGGGAGTTCCGGGACCATCTTCGGGAAAAGCCCCGGTGCCGCGTCGGATGCACGGCACCGGGCACAGCGGGGTCAGCTCCTGCCGCCGGTCTCTTCTTCGCTCGCCTTCCTGGGTGAGTCATCCGTCCCGGATTCCTCCCTGGTGGCATCCTCATCGTCTTCCGGCGCCTGGCTATCCGCCTCGGGAACCGGCGCAGACGTGGTCGATTGCCCATCCTGATGGCTGGTGTCCGCCTTTTCCGGCGCGTCCGGAGTCTCTGACAGCGGTCCGGGCTCCATCGCCGTGGTCAGGTCGGTGGCTGCCGGACCCTGGGGCTGCCGTTCGGCGGTGAAGTCGCTGGAGGAGTCCTGCTGGTCCTGAGTGGCCACCGGCGCGGACTCGTCACCCGGGCGCGACGGCTCGACTTCGGCGGACTCCGTCCCACTGGATGCGACCACTGTGTCCGCTACCGCAACATCGGCCGCATCGGCCGCACCGGTGGCCCCGGACGGCGCCGTACCATCGCTTTTCACGGCGGTGGGCTCCTCGGCGTCAGTCGTGGCGGCAGCCGTCTTGGCAGTCGTTTCCGTACTCGTCCCCGCAGGAATCCGCGGCCGTCCGTTGCGCTGCCTGGGATCCTTGTTTTCCGCTTTGGCCGTGGGCGCCGGTGCCTCGGTGTTCGCAGACGCGGCGGTGTCCGTCCGGTTATCCGCCGGGGTACTGTCCTTCGAGGCCGGTGTGTTTTCAGCTTCTGCCGGCTTTGCGCTTCCGACTGCGTCCGCAGTACCTTCGGTGCCGTCCGTTGCAGCCTGGTTGCTGCCACCCCGACGCCGTCCTCGTCCGCCGCGCCGACGTGGGCGCTGACGGCCTTCCTCGCCAGAATCGTCCGTCTGTCTGGCGTCGCCGTTCGTGCCAGTGGACGTGTCCGTCGCGGCAGTTTCCTGCGCTGCGGTATCGGTTGGCTTCGGTGACTTGGTCTCGCTCGCCCCGGAACCGCCGTCCCGGGCTTCGCTCGCCGCCGACGCCGATCCGTTCCCGTCCTGCGCCTGTGTGGTGGATTCCTGCTGTTGGCCGGTGTCCTCCCCGCCCTGACCGGAACCGCGGCGACGACGTCTGCCCCCGCGGCGGCCACGACGACTGCGGCCGGACCGCGCCTGTTCGTCGGCGGCGCTAGCCTCGGCGGTTGCCGCACTGGGTTCACTGCGCTTGTCGTTGCCGGTGGTGGAGGTGTCTGCCGCGGGCTCCGGGTCACTTTTCTTTGCCGCGGGCTTCTGCTTGGCAGGAGTCGTCGCGGATTGCTCCGTTGCCGTGCTGGACGACTTGGCACCCTTGCCGGACCCTGTGCTGCCGCTCCTGGGCTGGGAGGAACCGCTGCCACGACGGCTCCGGTTGCCGCCACGATTGCTGGCGCCCCGCGCCTGCGTCGAGGAGCGGTCTTCCTGCGCAGTCGTCGAGCTGCTGGTGTCCTTGGTGGCGGCGGCGGTCTCCTGGTTCGCAGCGCTGCTTTCGGCAGTGGACGCCGGGGTGCCGTTGTCCCCGACAAGCACGGAACTGAGCCACTTGAACACCCCGGTGAGGCCAGTGGTCGGACGCCGGTCGCTGTGACTGGCGTGACTTTCCGCTGCGGCGGCAGGGGGGGTGGCTGCCGCAGTCTCCGGTTCCGGCTCCGGCGCCGGTGGCGCCGAAGGGGCAATGGCGCGAACCGCCGGCTCCTCGCTGCGGCGCTTGGAATCCTGTGTACCGTAGTGCTGTTCGGCTTCCTTGTCGGCGGCAACGAGCCGATAACTGGAATCGTCGGCAGTGGTGTCGTCGCCCCGGATGCGGTCCACGGAATAGTGGGGCGTCTCCAGATTCCGGTTGGGGATCAGGATGACCTGGACAGCATGCCGGGACTCAATCAGGCCGAGTGTCTCGCGCTTCTCGTTGAGCAAGAACGTGGCCACGTCCACGGGCAGCTGCGCGAGTACCTTCGCCGTCTTGTCCTTCATCGCTTCTTCTTCGAGCAGCCGCAGGACCGACAAGGACAGCGACTCGACGCTGCGCACGGTGCCCTGACCATTGCAGCGACGACAGACTTCCTGACTGGTTTCCCCCAGCGAGGTGCGCAGGCGCTGACGGGACATTTCCAGCAGACCGAAACGGGATATGCGACCCACCTGCACCCGCGCCCGGTCCATTTTCACAGCCTCGCGGAGGCGTTGTTCCACGTCCCGCTGGTTGCGGTTGGGGCCCATGTCGATAAAGTCGATGACAATCAGCCCGCCAAGGTCGCGGATGCGCAACTGCCGGGCAATCTCGTCAGCGGCCTCAAGGTTGGTGTTGAGGGCGGTTTCCTCGATGTCGCTGCCCTTGGTGGCACGCGCCGAGTTGATGTCAATGGAAATCAACGCTTCGGTGTGATCGATGACGATGGCGCCACCGGAGGGCAGCTGGACCTGGCGGTCGAAGGCCGACTCGATCTGGCTTTCGATCTGGTAGCGCGTGAACAGCGGCACACTGTCATCGTAGTGCTTGAGGCGCGCGCTGAACTGCGGCATCACCTGCTGGATGAAATCGCGGGCGGTGGCGTAGACCTCCGGATCATCGATCAGGATCTCACCGGTGTCCTGGCGCAGGTAGTCGCGCAGGGCGCGAATGATGACGTTGCTTTCCTGGTAGATCAGGAAGGGGGCAGGGCGTTCGTCGGCAGCGCCCTTGATCATGTCCCAGAGCTGCAGAAGATAGTTGAGATCCCACTGCAGTTCCTCGATGTTGCGGCCGACCCCGGCGGTACGCACGATCAGCCCCATGCCGTCCGGCGTGTCCAATTGCCGCAGGGCGTCGCGGATCTCATCGCGGTCATCACCTTCGATGCGCCGGGAGACGCCCCCCGCGCGCGGGTTGTTGGGCATCAGGACCAGGTAGCGCCCGGCGAGGCTGACGTAGGTGGTGAGCGCCGCGCCCTTGGTGCCGCGCTCTTCCTTGTCCACTTGGACAACGACCTCCTGGCCTTCCTTGATGACGTCCTTGATGCTGACGCGCCCACTGTCGCCGCTACCGCCGTTGCCCTGGTAGTAGCTGCGGGCGATCTCCTTGAACGGGAGGAAACCGTGCCGTTCGGCGCCGTACTGGACGAAGGCGGCTTCCAGGCTGGGCTCGACCCGGGTGATCTTGCCCTTGTAGATGTTGGACTTCTTCTGCTCCCTGGCTGGGGTTTCAATATCCAGGTCGTAGAGTTTCTGACCGTCGACCATGGCCACCCGCAACTCTTCGGGCTGGGTGGCGTTGATGAGCATTCTTTTCATACGTTGCGAATCTCCGGCGCTCAACCATGGCCACGATCTGGTGGACGCTTCTGGTCACGGTGCGACGGTGCGCGGCACGCAGTGGGCGCGCGCACGAACGGGTCGGCTCGGGAACGAGCAGCGCGACAATGCGCAACAGGACCATGTTCGGCGTCAACAGTCGAAAAGAAGCCATGGGAGCGGTTCTCGTTGGGGTGATTCCTGCTGCAGGAACGCACCGCGAAACCATTGAAATCAGGTCTCCGCCGCGGCGGATACCCGGAAACCTTGCATCCCCTTTCGACGGCCCGTCGGTATTGCCGGTGACGGAGCCTCGAAAGTGCGGCAAATATAGCAGTGTCAAGGCTCTGCAGCAAACGCGAAGCCCGCAGTGCCGCCCCGCGTGGCATTTGCTGCCGGTGACGCTGTGGGGCGCCACCGGACCTGCTATCATCCCCCGCCATGAACGCAGGTACGCACAGTGGAGCCGTGAGTCCGGTGCGCCATGTCGAGGTGGGTGCGGGCTCCGAAGGGCAGCGGATCGACAACTTCCTGGCGCGGGAACTCAAGGGAATTCCCAAGGCCCGGGTTCACCGCCTGTTGCGCCGCGGTGAAGTGCGCGTCAATGGCGGCCGTGTTCGCTCCGGAGCGCGACTGACGGCCGGTGATACCGTCCGCATTCCCCCAGTGAAGCAGGACGCGCCGCGCCAGGGCAGTGGTGGGCCACCGCAGAAGCTTGCGCAGCAGCTCGAATGCGCCATTCTGCATGAAGACAAGCGCCTGCTGGTCCTGAACAAGCCCTCCGGCCTTGCCGTGCATTCGGGTAGTGGCATTCAGTGGGGGGTGATCGAGGTCCTTCGCGGTCTGCGCCCGGACGCACCGTACCTCGAACTCGTCCATCGACTTGACCGCGAGACCAGCGGTTGTCTGCTGATCGCGAAACGGCGGAGTGAACTCCGGCGGCTGCACGGAGTCATCCGTGAAGGCGGGCTGGAAAAGCGCTATCTCGCCCTGGTGCAGGGGCGGTTGCCGCGACACCCGCTGCCCGTGGAAGCCCGGCTCGACCGCAATGCTCGCCAGCAGGGGGAGCGCACGGTACAGGTCAGTACCTCGGGGCAGACTGCGCGGAGCATTTTCCGGCGCTCTGAGGTCTTCGCTGACGCCACCCTGGCCGACGTATGGATCGGCACCGGGCGGACCCATCAGATACGGGTGCATGCAGCACATGCAGGGCATCCGGTGGCAGGTGACGACCGCTACGGTGATGAGCAGTGGAACCGGCGGTTGAAGGCGAAGGGGCTCCGGCGCCTTTTCCTGCATGCGAGCAGCCTGCAGTGGCAGGACCCGGAGTCAGGGCACGACCGTCTTTTCCACGCCGAGCTCCCGGCGGAGTTGCGGACGGTACTGGACGCTTTGGACGAGTCATAAACAAGGAGTGACCAACTCATGCAGGAAGATCGCTGGGAGCGCGACGCGCTCCGGGAAGTTGCCCTGGAAGGGATTCGCGAACGCCGGCGCACACGGCGATGGGGCATTGTGTTCAAGTCGCTGTTCCTGGCCTACCTGGTGGTGGTGCTGGTCATCGTCATGGGCTGGCTGCCAGGTGCCACGGACACGGCGCCGGGCGCCCACGCTGCCATGGTGGAAGTCGACGGCGCCATCATGCCCGGAGGCGTCAATGATTCCGAGAAGGTCAATCGCGCACTGCGCCGCGCCTTTGAAGCACCGGAAGCCCGGGGTGTGATTCTCAAGGTCAACAGCCCCGGCGGCAGTCCGGTGCAGGCGAGCCGGATCAACCAGGAAATCCGCAGGCTCAAGGAGGAGCATCCCGACACCCCGCTGCACGTCGTGGCGGGAGATATGTTCACTTCCGGTGCGTACTACCTGGCGGTGTCTGCCGATCGTATTTTCGTGGACCAGGCAACCATGGTGGGCTCCATCGGCGTCATGATGAACGGCTTCGGCTTCCACGAGGCCATGGAACGGCTCGGGATCGAGCGCCGGCTGCACACCGCCGGCGACAACAAGGCCTTCATGGACCCCTTCTCCGCGGAAGACCCGGAGGATGTGGAGCGGTTGCGGCGGCTGCTCGACGACATCCATCAACAGTTCATCGCCGCCGTGCGCGAGGGTCGCGGGGACCGGCTTGCGGACAACGACGAGATCTTCTCCGGCGAGGTCTGGACCGGCGCCCGCAGCCTCGAGCTGGGCCTGGCTGACGAGATCGGTGGCATGCAGCATGTGGTGCGCGACGTCATCGGGGTCGAATCCATTCGTGACTACACCGAGCGCCCCAACCTCCTGGAGCGCTTCGGGCGCGGCATGGGCACGGCGCTGGGCGAATCCTTCGCCCAGCATGTGCTTGGTCCCAATCACCTGGAGTGAATGCGGGGTTGCCCGGGAGCGTATCAGGGGTAATGCGCCCCCTGTTTTCAGGGTAGCTCAACCCCTTCCTCGGCCAGCATGCTGACCAGGCGAATCAGGGGCAGGCCGACCAGGGCAGAGGGGTCTGCGCCTTCCAGGCGCTCGAACAGGGCGATGCCGAGCCCCTCGGAATGGAAGCTCCCGGCGGCGTCGTATGCCGGCTCCCGGGCTAGGTACCGTTCAATGGCATCGTCCGAGAGGCGGCGGAAGCGCACCCGGAACGGTACGACATCCACCTGGCATGCGCCGGTGTCGGTGTTAAGCAGGCACAGCCCGGTGACAAATGTGACGATGCGCCCGGAGGCGTTGCGCAACTGCTCGACCGCCTCCCTGTGTCCCGCCGGTTTGCCGAGTATCTGCTCCTTGAAGACGCAGGCCTGATCCGAGCCGATGATCAGTGACTGCGGATGGTCCGTGGCCACCGCCCGGGCCTTGGCTTCGGCCAGGCGCGTCACGTAACGATCCGCGGTTTCGTCAACGCCGGGCGTTTCGTCGATATTCGGCGCATCGATCTGGAACTGGTCCAGCAGCCGCTGCAGCAGAGCGCGGCGATGCGTGGAACCGGAGGCGAGAACGATCCGGGGTTGATTCATGGTTGTTGGATCCCTGGCGGACGGGCGGTCGGGGGATTGGAGCCCCGGCGAGGACCAGCCGTCAAGCCCCGGGCCTCCGCAGGCGCTTTGACAGGCATCGGGCGCGGGGCTAACATGCGCGCCTTATGACTGCCGGGAGCCTGCCTGCCACACTGGATGCGTTGCGATTCGCGCGGCAGGGCAGGGTCGTGTCCGGGCAGGTGGAACTCGCCGATCTCGATCGGCTCGGCGGGCTGCTTGTCGAAACCTCCGGCCGTGCCGGGGTGGAGTTGCGGTTCAGTCGTGACAGTGGTCGACGGATCATCGTATCCGGCGTTGTCACTGCAACGGTGACGTTGGTATGCCAGCGCTGCCTGGAGCGCATGAGCCTCGATCTGACTGCGCACGTGCATGCCGCAGTGATTGCTGCTGAGGACGAAGCGGACGCGCTGCCGGAGGATCTGGACCCGCTGATATGTCCGGAAGGTGAAGTCCGGCTGATCGAGCTGGTGCAGGACGAGTTGATACTGGCGCTGCCGGTGATCGCGCGCCACGAAAATGACCCGCACTGTGTCCCGTTGACTCCGGATCAACCCGGCGGAGACGGTAGCAGGCGGGATAATCCGTTCGCAGTGTTGTCCTCGCTCAAGAGCGGGGATGGTGAGAACGATTAACAGCAAGGAGTCGACCCATGGCGGTTCAACAGAATCGGAAATCCCGTTCCAAGCGCGGCATGCGCCGTGCCCACGATGGCCTGAAGAAGCCGACCCTGTCGGTTGAGCCCACCACGGGCGAGACGCATCGGCGTCATCATATCAGCGCGGAAGGCTACTACCGTGGCCGCAAGGTCATGGAAACCGACACCGAGTAACGGGACGCCGCAGTAGCTGTTACCAGCCCCCGGCTGACGGTGGCAACACGGCTGCCTCGGGGTATCAGGAGTGACACACGGGCACATGGCTGCAGCCACGACAATCGCACTGGACGCCATGGGCGGAGATGTTGGCCCCGAGGTGACCGTTCCGGCGGCCCTGCGGGTGCTGGGCCGTCATCAGCACGTGCAGCTCACTCTGGTGGGGGACGAAGCCGCCATTGGGGCGCAGCTCGCCCGTGCAGGCACCGAGAAGCCGTCGCGCCTGGAAGTCGTTGCCACGTCCCAGACGGTGGACATGGACGAGTCGCCGTCCCACGCCCTGCGTACCAAGAAAGACTCTTCGATGCGGGTCGCCATCGACCGCGTCAAGGACGGTTGCGCGGATGCTGCGGTCTCCGCCGGCAATACCGGCGCGCTCATGGCGACCGCCCGTTACGTTCTCAAGACTCTCCCCGGGATCGACCGTCCCGCCATCTGTACGACGATGCCGAGTATCGGCGGCTACACGCGGATGCTGGATCTCGGCGCCAACGTGGACTGCAGTGCCGAGCACCTGTTCCAGTTCGGGGTCATGGGGGCAGTGCTCGCAGAAGCCCTTGACGGCATGGACCGCCCACGGGTGGGGCTGCTGAACATCGGCGAGGAAGAGATCAAGGGCAACGACCAGGTCAAGCAGGCCGCGCAGATCCTTGCCGGCAGCCGGTTGAACTATGTCGGCTACGTTGAGGGGGATGACATCTTTAAGGGCACGGCCGACATCATTGTCTGCGACGGTTTTGTCGGCAACGTCGCACTCAAGACCAGTGAAGGTGTGGCGTCCATCATCTCCCACTACATGGGCGAGGAGTTCCGACGCTCGCCGCTCTCCCGGCTTGCGGGGCTGATCGCGTTGCCCGTGCTGCGGCGCCTGCGCACGCGCATCGATCCACGGCAGTTCAACGGTGCAAGCCTCCTCGGGCTGCGTGGTATCGTGCTCAAGAGCCATGGAGGCGCCGACATCACCGCTTTCAGCCATGCCATCGAGACTGCCATGATGGAGGCCGATGCCGGGGTGCCGTCGCTGATCGACGAGCGTCTTGATCAACTGCTTTCGGAAAGGCAGGACACGTGACATACGCGCGCATCAAGGGCACGGGCAGCTACCTGCCGGAACGGGTGATGACCAACACCGAACTGGAGGGGCTGGTCGACACCAGTGATCGCTGGATTCAGGAGCGCACGGGCATCCGTGAGCGGCGTATCGCCGCCGATGACCAGACCTGCCGCGATCTGGCCATGATCGCCGCTTCCCGCGCCCTGGATGCCGCTGGCCTGCAGCCCACGGACATTGACCTGGTGGTACTCGGCACCTGTACCCCGGACCGCATCTTTCCCAGCACAGCCTGCCTGATCCAAGCGGGGCTCGGCATCCATCCCGGCGCCGTGGCCTTCGACGTTTCCGCTGCCTGCTCCGGTTTCGTGTTTGCGCTCGATGTGGCCAACCGCTTCATCCGCACCGGTGGGGCCAGGACGGCCCTGGTGATCGGGGCGGAAACCATGAGCCGGATCATCGACTGGAATGACCGCGGCACCTGCGTGCTGTTCGGGGACGGTGCGGGGGCCGTGGTGCTGGAAGCCGCCGACGAGGCCGGGATTCTCAGCACGCACCTCCATGCGGACGGTGGCTGCGAGGATCTCCTGAACGTGCCCTGGGGTGTGTCCCAGGGCCAGGATGCGCTGCAGGGCAGTCAGGCCAAACTCAAGATGCGCGGCAACGAGGTGTTCAAGGTTGCGGTGCGTACACTGGGGCGGATCGTCGACGAAACCCTTGACGCCAACGGCCTGGAAAAGGCCGACGTGGACTGGCTGATCCCGCATCAGGCGAACATCCGCATCATCCAGGCCACCGCCAAGAAGCTCGGCCTGCCCATGGAGCAGGTGGTTCAGACCGTCGGCGAGCACGGCAATACCTCGGCCGCCTCCATTCCACTTGCACTGGACACCGCGGTGCGCGACGGGCGCATCCAGCCCGGCGAGCTACTGCTGTTAGAGGCCTTCGGGGGTGGCTTTACCTGGGGCTCGGCACTGATTCGCTACTGAGCTGCGCAACGAACGCAGCCAGCACGAGGGGAGAACTATTCATGAGCAGCACAGCGGCATTCGTGTTCCCGGGGCAGGGGTCCCAGTCGGTGGGTATGCTCGGTGAACTGGCCGAGGCGCATCCACGGGTACAGCAGACCTTCAGCGAGGCTTCCGACGCTCTGGGGCTGGATCTCTGGGAGCTGGTCAGTCACGGCCCCGAGGACGAACTCAACCGAACCGACTTGACCCAGCCGGCCATGCTGGCAGCCGGTGTGGCCGTGTGGCGTGTGTTGGCCGAGCAGGACGTCCCGCCGCCTGCCTCGCTCGCCGGACACAGCCTGGGCGAGTATTCGGCGCTGGTCTGCGGCGGGGCACTGGAGTTTGCCGACGCGGTCAGCCTGGTCGCGGAGCGCGGCCGGCTGATGCAGGAGGCCGTGCCACAGGGGCAGGGCGCCATGGCGGCGATTCTCGGTCTGGACGACGACACCGTGCGGGAGGTCTGCCTCGCGGCTGCTGAGGGCGAGGTGGTGGAAGCCGTCAATTTCAATGCGCCTGGGCAGGTGGTGATTGCCGGCGCCGCCGGCGCCGTCGAGCGTGCGGTGGCCGCGGCCAAGGAGGCCGGTGCGAAGCGGGCCATGACGCTGCCGGTGAGCGTGCCGTCCCATTGCGCCCTGATGGAACCGGCCGCGGACAAGCTCGCACAGCGCCTGGCAGAGGTCCGCATCGCCGCGCCGACAATCCCGGTGATTCACAACGTGGATGTCAGTACCTGCGATGATCCCGACGGCATTCGTCAGCGGCTGGTCCGGCAGATCCACCGTCCCGTGCGCTGGGTGGAGACCGTTCAGCGCCTGGCCGACGACGGTGTAACCACGCTGGTGGAGTGTGGCCCGGGCAAGGTGCTTGCCGGCCTGGCACGGCGCATTGATAAGCGCGTGGAGGGGAAACCCGTGTTTGACCCGACCACGCTGGCGAAAATCCTCGGATAAGGAAGGCAGTCATGAGCGCAGCAGAGACACGCATCGCCCTGGTAACGGGGGCGAGCCGGGGGATTGGACGGGCCATCGCCGAAGCGCTGGCCGCCCAGGGGCATACCGTGATCGGTACGGCCACGTCCGACAAGGGCGCAGGGGGCATCAGCGCCTATCTCGGCGAATCCGGCGCCAGCGGACAGGGCATGACCCTGAATGTGACTGACCCGGCCAGCATCAAGGACGTTGTGGATCGCATCGCCGGCGAATACGGCACACCGACCATCCTGGTCAACAATGCCGGCATCACCCGTGACAACCTGATGATGCGCATGAAGGACGACGAGTGGGACGATATCATCGACACCAACCTGAGTTCGGTCTACCGCGTCACCAAGGCGTGTCTGCGGGGCATGATGAAGGCGCGCTGGGGGCGGATTATCAATATCTCCTCCGTGGTCGGCGCCATGGGCAATGCGGGTCAGGCGAACTATGCTGCAGCCAAGGCCGGAATTCAGGGGTATACCCGTTCCATCGCCCGGGAGGTGGGCAGCCGGGGCATTACCGCCAACGCGGTGGCGCCGGGGTTCATCGACACGGACATGACCCGGGCCCTGGGCGACGAACAGCGGCAGGAATTGACGCAGCAGATCCCCTTGGGCACATTAGGCCGCCCGGAGCACATCGCCGCCACGGTCGCGTTCCTGGCGTCGGATGCGGGGGAATACATCACCGGACAGACGCTGCACGTCAACGGCGGCATGTACATGAGCTGAGCAGCAAACGCGGGGCTGTAACGGGGCCCGCTAACGAAAAGAATGCGGTTTTCCGGAAAGTCGCATCCTGAATCAGCGCCGGCAGAGTCACCGGCGACTGTGGCAACAACGAATCTGTTTGCATAGAATACGCCGGGCATGTTTTCAGGACCGGCCTCAATCGGGAGTAAGGGTTTATGAGCAGTATCGAAGAGCGCGTCAAGAAGATCGTTGTCGAGCAGCTCGGGGTCAAGGAAGAGGAAGTCACCTCCGAGGCCTCCTTCGTTGACGATCTCGGTGCCGATTCCCTCGACACCGTCGAGCTCGTGATGGCCCTGGAAGAGGAATTCGAATGCGAAATTCCCGATGAAGAGGCCGAGAAGATCACGACCGTGCAGCAGGCCATCGACTACGTCGAGAACAACCTGAGCAAGTAAACGGCTCGGGACGCTGCATGCAGGATTGAACGTGAAGGGTGTCGGGGCTCCCGTCACCCTTCACGTGTTTTCTGCGGTGAGACGCCACGGGATGAAGCGAGGACAGAACCTTGAGTAAGCGGCGTGTGGTAGTCACGGGGCTGGGGATCATCTCCCCGGTGGGCAACTCCATCAAGGACGCCTGGGATAACATCTGTGCCGGGCGCAGCGGTATTCGCCCCATCGATCGATTCGATACCTCGAAGTTTGCAACGCGCTTCGGGGGCACCATTATCGATTTCGACGCCAAGGACTACATCAACCCCAAGGATGCACGGAAAATGGATCCGTTCATCCACTACGGGATTGCCGCAGCCAACCAGGCCATTGCCGATTCCGGCCTGGAAGTCAGCGACGACAATGCCGAGCGTATCGGTGTGGCCATCGGCTCGGGCATCGGCGGCATCAACTGGATCGAGAACGGTCACCAGGGCTACCTGGAGGGCGGACCGCGGAAGCTGTCACCGTTCTTCATCCCCGGAGCCATTATCAACATGATCTCGGGCCACCTCTCCATCATCCACGGCATGAAGGGGCCCAATGTCGCCATCGTCACCGCCTGCACCACGGGCACCCACAACATCGGCGAATCCGCGCGCATGATTGCCTACGGTGATGCCGACGTCATGGTTGCCGGAGGCGCCGAATTCGCCACCACCCCCACGGGGCTGGGTGGTTTCTCCGCGGCCAAGGCACTGTCCAGCCGCAACGACGATCCCGAAGCCGCCAGTCGACCCTGGGATCAGGATCGTGACGGCTTCGTGCTCAGCGATGGCGCCGGCGTGCTCGTGCTGGAGGAGTACGAACACGCCCGCAAGCGCGGTGCGCCCATCTATGCAGAACTGGCCGGTTACGGCATGAGCGGCGATGCCTACCACATGACCCAGCCTTCGGAAGGCGGCGAGGGGGCTGCGCGGTGCATGCAGGCGGCCTTGCGTGATGCCGGTGTCAATCCCGAGCAGGTGGACTATGTCAACGCTCACGGGACCTCCACCCATGTGGGTGACGTGGCCGAAACCAAGGCCGTGAAGCGGCTCTTCGGCGACCATGCGCACAAACTGGCCGTGAGCTCCACCAAGTCCATGACCGGGCATCTGCTCGGCGCGGCCGGCGGTGTCGAGGCAGTCTTTACGGTGCTGGCCATGCGCGACAAGGTGCTGCCGCCAACCATCAATCTGGATAACCCTGCGGACGGCTGCGATCTCGATTACGTGCCCCATACAGCCCGCGAGCAGGCGATCAACGTCGCCATTTCCAACTCCTTCGGCTTTGGCGGGACCAACGGCACGGTACTGTTCCGCAAGCCCGAATAAACGCCGCCATGCGCTGGATCGACGGCGTTGCCAGCGATCATCTACCCGCCGACGACCGCGGGCTGCAGTTCGGTGACGGGCTGTTCGAGACCGTTGCCGTGGTCGACCACAAGCCGCGGCTGGTGGAGCGGCACCTGGCTCGCCTGCACCGGGATGCGGAAGCAATGGGGCTGCCGGCGCCGGATAGTCTGCTGATCGGCGACGAGGCCAGGGCGCTTGCCGCGCAGGGAGCCGGGTGCGGCGTTCTCAAGATCATCTGGACCGCCGGCTCTGGCGGTCGTGGATATGCCCGTCCTGCGACTCCACAACCGCGCCGCTTACTCTCCCTGCACCCGGCCCCGACGCATTCCGTTTGCCATTGGCAGGACGGTGTCAGCGCAACGCTGTGCCACACGCGCCTCGGCCAGCAGCCTGCCTTGGCTGGCATCAAGCACCTCAATCGCCTGGAGCAGGTTCTGGCCCGCTGCGAATGGGCTGCTGCCGGCGCCCAGGAAGGCATCATGCTGGACCAGAAGGGCCTGGTGGTTGAGGGCAGCATGAGCAATCTCTTCGCCGTGCGCGACGGCGCCGTGATAACGCCGCCTCTGAATGCAGCCGGCATTGCCGGCGTCATGCGTGAAGCGATCATCATTCGCCTGGCGGAACTGGGCCAGGCGGTGGTGCAGGAGCCGCTGTCCCTGGAAGGACTGGCGTCCAGCGACGAGGTCTTCCTGTGCAACAGCGTCAACGGCGTCTGGCCCGTGCGTGAGTTGCAGGGACATGGCCGGTGGGCCGTGGGACCGCTGACGCGGTCCCTGCAGGACTGGATTGATCATCACCGCCTTGCCTGTACGCCGGCGACGCGAACGACCGAGGGACAACCATGACCGTGGGACGGATCCTTCTCTGGGGCCTGGCCGGGCTGACTGCCGTCGGCATGCTGGCGGCGCTGCTCCTGTACCTGGATTATCAGCGCTGGGCGGCGGCGCCGCTGCACGGCGACGCGGAGCCCCATACGTTCGTGCTCGAGCGTGGCGCCACCATGCGCACCGTGGCGAATCACCTGGAGCACGAGGGGCTGCTCGAGCGTCCGCTGTATCTTCGCCTGCACGGGCGCCTGAGCGGCGAAGCGGAGCGACTGCAGAGCGGCGAGTACCGCATCCCGTCGGGCATGACGGCGCCGGAACTGGTCACCCGGCTTGCCCGTGGCCGAGTGGTGCAACACCGTTTCACCATTGTTGAAGGGTGGACATTTCAGCAACTGCTTGCGGCACTGGAGGCCGACCCGCGCATCGTCGACACCCTGGACGGCGTGGACGCCGAGACGATCATGGCGGAACTGGGAAGCGAGGGCGAGCATCCCGAGGGCTGGTTCTACCCGGAAACCTACAGTTTCACCCGGGGTACGACGGATCGGGACATCCTGCGGCGCTCCCACCGGGCAATGCAGGAGCGGCTGGAGGCCGTCTGGGCGCAGCGCGTAGAGGACTTGCCGCTGGAGTCCGCCTATGAGGCACTGATCCTGGCCTCCATCATCGAGCGGGAAACCGGCGCGGCGCATGAGCGCCGGGAGATTGCCGGGGTGTTCAAGCGGCGACTCGAGCAGGGCATGCGACTGCAGACCGACCCCACCGTGATCTACGGTATGGGGGACGATTATGACGGTCGCATCCGCACCCGGGATCTGCGCACGGACACCCCGTATAACACGTACACCCGGCACGGGCTCACGCCGACACCCATCGCCATGCCTGGCGGGGCGGCCCTCGAGGCCGCGGTGGATCCGAAGCCGGGGGAGTACCTCTACTTCGTCTCCAGGGGAGATGGCACGCACCAGTTCTCGCGCACGCTGGAGGAACACAACGCCGCAGTACGGCGTTACATTCTCGGCCAGGGGGACGGTGAAGAGTGAGCGGTACAGGCTCCGGACGGTTCATTACCCTGGAAGGCGTGGAGGGCGCCGGCAAGACCACGGCGCTTGAGGCCATGGCGTCCCATCTCGCCGAACGCGGTCATGCGCCGCTGGTAACACGGGAGCCTGGCGGTACTGATCTGGGTGAGGCCGTGCGCGGCCTGCTGCTGGACCACGCCGGCGACGGCATGTGCGCAGACACCGAGGCATTGCTGATCTTTGCCGCCCGTGCGGAACACTTGCACCGGGTCGTCCGACCCGCACTTGAGGCGGGTCAATGGGTTCTCTGCGATCGCTTCACCGACGCCACTTACGCGTACCAGGGTGCCGGCCGCGGACTGGGAAACGAACGGGTGGCAGTGCTGGAGGACTGGGTCCAGGGGCCGCTGCGGCCGGATCTCACCCTGGTGCTCGATCTCCCGGTGAGCCAGGGCCGGGCCCGGGCCGGCGGCCGCAGCGCACCGGACCGGTTCGAGCGCGAGCAGGATGCCTTCTTCGAGCGTGTCCGCGCGTGCTATCTACGGCGGGCCACCGACGAGCCGCAGCGGGTTCGTGTTGTCGATGCCTCGGGAAGTCAGGCGGACGTCCGTCTCTCCCTCCAGCAGATGCTGGATACCTGGCTCCGGGAGTCTGGACTCCATGACTGAACAAGGCGGCGCGCCGTATCCCTGGCAGCAGTCGGCCTGGGGCAGCCTTGCCCGCCGGCTGACACGGGATCGTCTGCCCCACGCCGTGCTACTGGCCGGGCCCGAGGGCCTTGGCAAGGCCGCCCTGGCCAGACACCTCGCCTGCGCCCTGTTGTGCCAGGACAGTTCCCGGCCGGAGCCCTGCGCGGAGTGCAACGGCTGTCGCCTGATGACTGCGGGCAATCACCCTGATTTCCACCAACTGACCCCGGAGGAGGGCAGTCGAGTGATCAAGGTGGACGCGGTGCGGGAACTGAGCCACGCCATGGGGCTGAAGAGCCAGTTCGGTGGTTATCGTGTGGCCATCGTGGCTCCCGCGGAACGCATGAACAACAGCGCCGCCAACAGTCTTCTGAAAACCCTGGAGGAGCCGCCCGTCGGCACGGTGCTGGTTCTGGTGGCTCATCAGCCGTCGCGGCTGGCGGCCACCATCCGCAGCCGTTGCCAGGTGCTCCAGGTGCACGCGCCGGACGCCGCGGACGCCGCAGACTGGCTCCGCCAGCAGGGCAACGACGCAGCTGTGGCGCTACTGGGTGTGGCCGGCAATGCTCCCCTGGCGGCGCAGGCGCTGTTGCAGCAGGGCGCCGCCGCGGCGCTGGATGAACTGATGGATCAGTTGAGCGCCATTGCCAGCGGCCGACTGGCCCCTGTGGACGCCGCCGGCCGCTGGTCCAAGGACCAGCTGGGCCTGGTGACGGCGCTGCTGCTTTCGGTCATGATGGATCTGGCGCGGGTGCAGGGCGCAGGCGTCAATTCGAGAATCAGTCGACTGAATGAACTGCCAGCGGCGTTAGACTCGGAGAAGTTGCACGGTTATCTGGACCAGCTCCTGGAGCAGCGTCGGCTGGCTGACCATCCGCTGAACGCGCAGCTGGTGCTGGAGTCATTATTCATCCGCTGGAGTGAAATCTGTCCACGGGAGGCAGCCCATGGCTGACGGAGCAGGCGGCCGCGGAGGCCGGCAGGGGATTCTGTCCCTGACCATCAAGGACAAGCACGCGCTCTACGCCGCGTACATGCCCCATGTACGCAACGGTGGACTGTTCGTTCCCACCACCAACAGCTACCGCCTGGGCGACGAGGTGTTCATGCTGCTGAGTCTGATGGAGGAGTCGGAGAAGCTCCCCATTGTCGGCAAGGTCATCTGGATCACTCCCCAGGGCGCCCAGGGTAACCGCACCGCTGGCGTGGGCCTGCAGTTCAGTGAAAAGGACGGCGCGCCGGCGCGCAACAAGATCGAGACCTACCTGGCCGGCGCCCTGGAGTCCGAGCGCCCGACGCATACCATGTAATCACCCGCACAGCCCTTTCGGAGATCGTCACAGCCATGGCGCAACTGCCGCTGGTGGATTCCCATTGTCATCTGCACATGCTGGACGCTGCAGCAGACCATCCGGTGCCGTACCT
Source organism: Aquisalimonas sp. 2447 (assembly GCF_012044895.1). Taxonomy (NCBI): domain Bacteria; kingdom Pseudomonadati; phylum Pseudomonadota; class Gammaproteobacteria; order Chromatiales; family Ectothiorhodospiraceae; genus Aquisalimonas; species Aquisalimonas sp. 2447. The sequence continues at coordinate 2,106,586 of NZ_CP050695.1, read as the reverse complement.
GGAGCGTGCTCGTGAGCAGGGTATCGGCCACTTGATGACCGTCAGTGTGGATCTGGACAGCGTTCCCGAACTCCTCGCCCTAGCGGAGCGCTACCCACAGATCTCCACGTCGGTGGGCGTACACCCCTGCGGTCGCGAGCTGCGGGAAGTCACCCCTGACGAACTGGCCGCCATGGCGGATCACCCGCAGGTGCTGGCCATCGGCGAAACCGGTCTGGATTACATGTGCACCGGACCGGAGGATCGCGAATGGCATCACCATCGCTTCCGGCAACAGGTGCGTGCCGCGCGCCTCGCCGGCAAACCCGTGATCATTCACTCCAGGGGGGCGCCGGAGGATACCGGACGCATCCTCAAGGAAGAGGGTGCCGACGCGGTCGGCGGCATCATTCACTGCTTTACCGACGATACCCCCGCAGCCCATCGGTACCTCGACCTGGGGTTTCATATTTCTCTGTCCGGCATTCTCACGTTTCGCCAGGCCGATGCCCTGCGCAAGGTGGCCCGGAAACTGCCCCAGGACAGCCTTCTGGTGGAGACGGACTGCCCCTATCTGGCGCCGGTGCCCCACCGGGGCAAGCAGAACCAGCCGGCGTGGGTGCGCGAGGTGGCGGAGTGTCTGGCCGACATCCGCGGCGAACGACTGGATGCGGTTGCAGAGTACACCACCGAGAACTTCTACCGCCTGTTCCCCGCGGCACCACCGTTGGACCCGCAAGCAACGCTTTGACCTTGATTGTCTAGGGCGTTTTGCCTTTATTGACGGTCAATTAACGCGCATTTCTCAGGTAGATGCTGGTGTGCTGATGGCGAGCACTTCGGCACGCTCCACGGCGTAGTCCAACTGCCCCGGTTCGAGATAGAAGTGGGGCGAGAAGCGCACGCCGCCGCCGCGGGCAGCACAGATGATGCCGTCGTCCATGAGGGAGCGATACAATCGTTTGTTGTCCCGCCCGGGGGCGCGGAACACAGCAATGCCGGAACGCCGGGCGTCGCTGGTGTCACTGAGCGTCTCCAGTTCGGGGCTGCGCTCCAGCCGCTCCAGCAGGTACTGGACGTTGCTGCGCACGCCGGCCTCGACGGCCGCCATCCCAACCTCGTCCTGGAGCACCGCCAGGCTCGCCTCCAGCCCGTGTACACCCAGCAGATTCGGACTGCCGCACTCGAAGCGCCGCGCGGTCTCGGCGGGCCGCCACTCCTTGGTGTCGTAGTTGCCGGCGTCAGCGACCATGTGCCAGCCATACTGCGTGAGCCCGAGCGTGTCGCGCAGGGATGGCCTGCAGTAAAACAGCCCCAGGCCTTCCGGCCCCAACAGCCACTTGTGGCCGTCGGCCACGACGAAATCGGCATCCACCTCGTTGAGGTCGAACTGCAGCGCCCCCAGCTGCTGGATGGCGTCCACGCAGAACAGCACGCCGTGCTCACGGCAGGCGCCAGCGAGCCGCCGGAGATCCATGCGCAGACCGTCCCCGTACTGTACGGCGCTGACGCTGAGCAGCCGGGTGCGCGGGCCCATGGCGGCGATCAGGGCGTCTTCCGGGGTCGCATGGGCGGTATCGTCCAGTGCCGGGTCGCGCACGACGACGCCCTGATTCTGCAGGGATTCCCAGACGATGCGGTTGGAGGGGAACTCCGAGCGGTTGATGATCACCTCGTCACCGTGCTGCCAGTCGAGCCCGTAGGCGATGAACGACAGTGCCTCGGAGGTGTTCTTCACCAGCGCCACGTCCTCGGCGGAGGGCGCATTGATCAGACGCGCACAGCGCTCGCGCAGGCGCTGCTCCACCTTCAGCCAGCCGGGGTAGCCGGCGGCACCACGCGCGACGCTCTCCCGGGCGAAGGCAGTCACCGCGTCGCCGGTGCGCTTCGGCCAGGCGCCGACGCCGGCGTGATTGAGGTAGACAATGTCGGAATCCTGGGGGAACTGCGGATGCGCCATGCCAAACTCCGGGGTACATTCGGTTTCAGGCTCCTCATGCTACCGGAAAAGGCGCGGTCACCGGCATGGCCCATAAGGGCTTGGGTTACAGAACACGGGTACTACATTTAGGGCATTACCAAACTTCCTGGAAAACGAGTACAACAGGGTATCGGGCCGGGCCGTTGCGCCGCGGTCGGAGCACAGGAGGAGCGCGTCCATGACAGACACCCCCCCGGAAGAGATCCGCATCCCGCAGTTCACCACCGGCGACGAATTCCGCATCCCCACCTACCGATTGCTGCAGGAGGACGGAACCCTCTGCGAGGGGGCCGAGACGCCGCCGCTGGATCGGGACAAGGCGCTGCGGATCTACCGGGCCATGGTCTTCACGCGGGTCCTGGACGAGCGCATGATGGCGGCCCAGCGCCAGGGGCGGCTGAGTTTCTACATGCAGTGCACAGGCGAGGAGGCGGCGGTGATCGGCAGCACGGCGGCGCTGCAAGACGACGACGTGATCATGGCCCAGTACCGGGAGCAGGGCGCTCTGGCCTACCGGGGATTCACCACCGACGAGTTCATGAACCAGCTCTTCGGCAACGAGCTCGATTACGGCAAGGGCCGGCAGATGCCGGTGCACTACGGGTCGGCGACCCTGAACTACGTCACCATCTCCTCGCCCCTGGCCACGCAGATTCCGCAGGCCGTGGGCTACGCCTACGGGCAGAAGCTCGCCGGAGACGGGCACTGCACCATCACCTACTTCGGCGAGGGTGCCGCCTCCGAAGGGGATTTCCATGCCGCACTGAACATGGCCGCGGTGCACCGGGCACCGGTGATCTTCCTCTGCCGCAACAACGGCTACGCCATTTCGACACCGACGGTGGAGCAGTTCGCAGCCGACGGCGTGGCGCCGCGCGCCTTCGGCTACCGCATGCATGTCATCCGCGTCGATGGCAATGACATTCTCGCCATGCACGAGGCGACCGCAGCGGCGCGCCGCCTGGCCGTGGAGGATGATCGCCCGGTCCTGATCGAGGCCATGACCTACCGCCTTGCGGGGCACTCCTCCTCCGATGATCCGTCCGCCTACCGCAGCCGTACGGAAGAGGAGGGCTGGCGGGACAAGGACCCGATCCTGCGCATGCGGCTGTGGTTGATCGGCCGCGAATGGTGGAGCGAGGACGAGGACAAGAGCCTGCAGGAATCCCTGCGCAAGGAGATTCTCGACACCATGAAACGCGCCGAGAAGCGCCCCTCCGTCCCCCTGGACAGCCTGGTCACCGATGTCTACGACCAGCTCACACCTGCGCTCACGGAGCAGCTGGATCGGCTCAGGCAGCATATCCGCAAGTACCCCGACAGCTACCCGAAGACGGCGTCCCAGGTGAACGGAGGCGACTGACATGGCCAGGATGAACATGCTGCAGGCCATCAATCACGGCCTGGATATCGCCATGGAGACCGATGAGCGCGTGCTGTGCTTCGGTGAGGACGTGGGCGGTTTCGGCGGCGTCTTCCGGGCCACCAGCAATCTGCAGGATAAGTACGGCAAGGCGCGGTGCTTCAACACGCCCCTGGTGGAGCAGGGCATTGTGGGCTTCGCCAACGGCCTTGCGGCCCAGGGCTCGATCCCGGTGGCAGAAATCCAGTTCGCGGACTACATCTTCCCGGCCTTCGACCAGATCGTGAACGAGTCGGCCAAGTACCGCTACCGCTCCGGCAATCTCTTCAACGTCGGCGGCCTGACCATCCGAGCCCCCTACGGCGGCGGCATTTCCGGCGGCCATTACCACTCGCAGTCACCCGAGGCGTACTTCGCGCACACCCCCGGGCTGAAGATCGTCGTGCCGCGTAATGCCCACCAGGCGAAGGGCCTCCTCCTGGGCGCCATCCGGGACCCGAACCCGGTGATCTTCTTCGAACCCAAGCGGCTCTACCGCGCTTCGGTGGGTGACGTGCCGGAAACCGACTACCAGCTTCCCCTGGGCGAGGCCGAGGTGGTCAAGGAGGGCTCGGACGTGACCCTGGTGGCCTGGGGCGCCCAGATGGAGGCGGTGCAGCAGGCGGTGGAGCTCGCAGACAAGGAGAACATCTCCTGCGAGGTCATTGATCTGCGGACGATTCTACCCTGGGACGCGGAGACGGTGGCAGAGTCCGTTCTCAAGACAGGACGCCTGGTGGTCACCCATGAGGCACCATTGACCGGCGGGTTCGGCGGCGAGATCGCAGCCACCATCCAGGAGCGGTGTTTCCTGTACCTGGAATCACCGGTGATGCGGGTCACCGGGCTGGATACGCCCTTCCCGCTGGCCCTGGAAAAGGAGTACATGCCCGATCACCTGAAGGTCTTCGAGGCCATCAGGGCCAGTGTCGAATTCTGACCGGGACCGGACCGGCGCCGTCCGTTCGCCCTGCGCGAGGAGCGAGGAAGAACAACCATGACCGACTTCATTCTGCCCGACATCGGCGAAGGCATCGTCGAGTGCGAACTCACCAAGTGGCTTGTCCGGGAAGGGGACGTGGTCGCCGAAGACCAGCCCGTGGTGGAGGTCATGACGGACAAGGCGCTGGTGGAGATCCCGGCGCCGGAGCAGGGCAGAATCACGCGCCTGTACTACAGCGAGGGCGAAATCGCGCGGGTGCACGAGCCGTTGTTCGCCTACGACACCGGCGAGGGCGAGGACGACAAGGCGCCGCCGGCAGGACCCCAGCCGGAGCAGGAGGACGAGTCACGCACGGAGTCGGCCCCGGCACCCCCCGCGGAGCCTGCACGGGCAACGCCGGAGCAGGCTGAACCGGTGGCGACCCCGGTGGCCACCGCGCCGGGTGGCCCGGGGCGGCTGCGCACGCCGGCCACGCCGGCCGTGCGGCGGATGGTTCGGGAGCACGGCCTGCGCCTGGACGACATCCGCGGTTCCGGCAAGCATGGCCGCGTGCTCAAGGCCGACGTGCTCGCCCACCTGGATGAAACCACGGCCGGCGACCGCAGGGAGGAGCCCGACACCGCTCCGGCGGCCGGGCCGGCGCCGTCGCCGGGCGAGATGCGCGTGGAGCCCATCAAGGGCACGCGCGCGGCCATGGCCAAGCACATGGCCCATGCCGCCGCCACCGTGCCCCATTTCATCTACGGCGAGGAAATCGACGTCACCGACCTCATTGCGCTGCGGGAGCGTCTCCGGCCCGAGGCCGAGGCGCAGGGCGTACGACTCACGCTCATGCCGTTCTTCATGAAAGCCCTGGCCGTAGCGACGTCGGACTACCCGCTGCTGAACAGTCGCGTCAACGACGCGGTCACCGAGATTCACTACCAGCCCCACTGCAACATCGGCATGGCGGTGGACAGCGAGGCCGGCCTGGTGGTCCCCAACGTCAAGCAGGTGGAGCAGAGGACGCTGCTGGAGATCGCCACGGAGGTGGCACGTCTGGTCGAGGCCGCCCGTGCCGGCCGGGTCACGCGGCAGGACCTGCAGGGCGGTACCATCACCCTGTCCAACATCGGCGCCCTGGGCGGCACCTACGCGGCGCCCATCATCAACGCGCCGGAGGTGGCGATTGCCGCCCTGGGACGAACCCAGTACCTGCCGCGGTTCGACGCCGAGGATCGAGTGGTGAAGCGCGCGATCCTGCCGGTGAGCTGGGCGGGCGATCACCGCATCATTGACGGCGGCACCATGGCGCGCTTCTGCAATCGCTGGAAGCGCCTGCTGGAGTCGCCGGACGCCATGCTGTTGCACCTGCGCTGATCCGCGGTCACGGTACGGAGCATGGTCGACGCCCCCATTCAGCAGTTCTACATTCCCGAAGAGCAGTCCGTTTACCTGCTCAGTCACGGTGACGCCAAGAAGCTGAAGGACTGGGTGGCCCTGTGCACCAACCAGTTGCAACAGCTCGGTTACCGCGACATTGAGCTGATCGGCAAGGGCGCCTACGGGTTCGTCTTCGCCGGTGCCGTCACCGGTTCGGATGGCCGCCGCGTGGAGCACGTCTTCAAGTTCACCCGCATTACCCTGCCGCAGCATATCCAGGACCGCCTCGAAGAAGAGGCGTTCATGCTCAGCCAGGTCAACCACCCCCGGGTGCCGCGGTTGATCACTTTCCAGCGGGTACGTAACCAGTCGCTGCTGGTCATGGAGCGTGCCCCCGGGTTCAACCTGGAAGAGATCTCCCTGCGCGAGGGGCGCCTGCCTCCGCGTTTGATCGTGCGTATCGGCGCCCAGCTCGCGGATATTCTGCGCGCCCTGCGCAGTGAGGCCGGCCCGGCGGGGCGGCCCATCGTGCACGGCGACATCAAGCCGTCCAACCTGGTGTTCGACGAGAATACCGAAACCATTGCCCTGATCGACTGGGGCTCTTCCGTGTTTGCCCAGGTGGACGAGAATTACCAGTTCGTGGCACCGAAGGTCATGGAACTGATGTCGGACAACCTGCAGCAGACCAATGCGCGCCTGGGCGATGTCTACTTCATCGGCGAAGAGCAGCTGAACGGCGCGTTGTCGTCGCCACGTTTCGACGAGCAGGGAGCGGCGGGCGCGCTCTATGCCCTGGCCTCCGGGCAATCCTGCCGTTTCGGCTACCGCGCCATTCCGCCCACGTCGCTGGGTCTGCCCATCGAGTTCGCGCGTCTGCTCGAGGGCATGCTGGATGCCGATACCGACCTGCGCCGACGCGCCGGGGACTACTTCCTGCGGGAAATGCCGCGCATCGGCCGCACCGTGATGATCGACCTGCCGGAGCCGGCGCCGACGCCGGCAGTGCCGGTGTGGATGCGCCGCACCGACCGCGAGATCGACACGGTGGTATACAGCTCGCGGAAATCGTTCCTGCGGGAAGAGGGCGCCGAGGAGACTCTCAGCGACGTCAATGACGTGCAACTGGACCGCTACTACCGGAATTTCATGCAGGGCATGGGCGACACCGAGAAGGCATTCCTGGCTGCTGTCAGCCGCCTGGGCCGCTACCCGGTGGTGGGCGGCCTGGCAGTGCGCTGGGAGAAGGAGGGTATCTACATCGACACCTCGTTGAACCTCCACGACCCGGAACGCAAGACCGCATTCATCACGGCGGTGAACAACATGGTCAATCTGGCCCGGGCCATCTATCGCCAGGGCATATTCAAGAGCTGCCTGTTCAATGCCCGCGACACGCTGCACATCGACCGGGACACCGCCGCCGCACCATTCATTCCGGACGCAGACATGCGGCTGCCGTACGAAGTGAGTTCGGCGCCGGAGCCCGAGGATCGCACGCGGGAACATTCGTACTTCGAGGATGGCCCGGATCCCGAGGAGCTGCTGGTCCTGCCAGACGAGATCATGCGCTCGCTGGAAGCGCTGAACACGATTCACCACACGGGCATGATCATCTTCGAGGCATTGCCGTACCACCTGAAGATCCACAGCTATTATCGATTGCTGGATCCCGCATGCGAGGAGGAGTTCCGTCAGCGCCTGGACGAGATCCTTGCCGCGGTACCGCTCATCGAAGGACTGGGCGTGTCGGGCTACATGAAGATGCCGTACAAGGATACGCGGTACTTCACCCACATGGAGCGTCTGCCGGAGCGGTATTATCCGAAGGATCCCCGCGCCGTTGCCAGCAACAACGGCGAGAGTGCGGAGGCAGATTAGCGCGCGAGGTTCCAGAGCCTTATGCTCGCCAGTAGTGATCTTCTGCTGCGTATAAGTAAGATTATGTTAAATGGCGTTGAGTTGGCACTAAGGTCGTCTTCGGGGACGTGACTGTGCGGCTCCTCAGTAGTCCCACTCGATGTTCTGCCCCTTGGTCAAATCCAGGGCTTCCGCCTCCCCTGCGGCCATTTCCAGTGCGGCAATGACGGGCTCTCCAGGCCTGGTGAGGTGTGGCTGTTCGGAGACCATCTGCTCGATGGCCGTAATCGTGCGGTTCGTGCCAATGAATATGATGTCCAGTCCGCCGTGGACATTGCGCATGTGAAAACCCGGACGTGCCGGCGAGTCGAAGACGAACAGGATGGGATTGCCGGCGATGGCGTCGGGACAGAGATACTGCATGCCGGCGGCACGGTGCTCGGCGGTTGCCGCAATCCGGACTGTCAGTTCCCGCTGTTCACCGAGCCGGACTCGACCCTGCGGCATGCTGGCCACGGCATCTGTTTCGCTGACGCATGCGGATGCCGGTTCGCCATCCCCCGGCCAGCCCGACAGTGAATATGCCGGGATGCTCATCAGCAGAAGCGCAAAAGCAACGGCGCCGCTGACGGCGGCATCTCGCCACTCGCAACGGCGCCGTCCCCTCTTTGCCACCTCTATCCCCCGAACAGCCCGAGGGCGTTCAGGAACACCAGGATCACCGCGGCCGGGGCCACGAAACGGGTCACGAACAACCACAACTGGAAACCGGTGCTTTCGTCACTCAAACCCAGTTCGCGAGCAACGCTGTGGACGCGCATCTGCCAGCCGACGAAGATCGCGATCAGCAGGCCGCCCAGGGGCAGCATGATGTCGTTGGAGACGAACTCCAGCGCATCAAAGACGTTCATGCCCGGCAGGAGGTGGAAATCGCCCCAGACGTTCAGTGACAGGCCGCAGGCGATTCCCAGCAGCCAGATCAGGCCGGCAATGATGGCGGCGGCACGGATGCGGCTGCCGCCCTGCTCCGTGAGATAGGCGGTGGCCGGCTCCAGCAGGGACATCCCCGAGGTGACGGCGGCCACGGACAGCAGCACGAAGAAGAGGATTCCCAGCGCAAAGCCGAAGGAGATCTCGCCGAAGACGATGGGCAGGGTCACGAACACGAGCCCCGGGCCGCCCTCGCCCGGCTCCATGCCGGCGGCAAAGACGATGGGGAAGATGGCCAGGCCCGCCAGCAGTGCGGTGCCGGTGTCCATGCCCACGATCCAGCCGGCGCTGCGGGGAATCGATTCATTCCTGGGCAGGTAGGCACCGTAGACCATGATGGCCCCCATGCCGAGGCTGAGGGTGAAGAACGCCTGGCCCATGGCGGTGAGAACCGTTCCCGGTTCCACCGCCGAGAAGTCGGGCTGGAACATGAACGCAACCGCCTCCTGAAACGCGCCCGAGGCCGCCATGCCGTAGCCAACCAGCAGCAACAGGATCACGAACAGCAGCGGCATCAGCAGCGTCACTGCACGCTGGAGTCCCTTGCGCACTCCGGCGGCAATGATGCCGAACAGAATCACCATGAACAGCGTGTGCCAAATCAGCACGTCCACGGGACTGCCGACGAAGGTCTCGAACAGTTCACCCGCCGCATCGGCGGTAATGCCCTGGAAACTCCCCAGCAATGACTGCAGCACGTAGAATAGCGCCCAGCCGCCGACCACGCTGTAGAAGGACAGGATCAGGAAACCTGCTGCAACACCAAGCCAGCCGAGGAGCGACCAGTACCGGCTGCGTCCCTCGTCCCGGGAGACGGCAAGCAGGCTGTTGATGGGGCTGCGTCTGCCCTGCCGACCGATGGTGATCTCCGCGATCATGATGGGTAGGCCCACCAGCAGGATGCACAACAGGTAGATGATGACGAAGGCCGCACCGCCGTTCTCGCCCACCAGGTAGGGAAACCGCCAGAGGTTACCCAGACCCACCGCCGAGCCGGTGGCGGCGAGAATGAACACCAGTCCACTCGACCATTCACCGTGGATGGAACCGCGTGCATCGGCCATTCAATGGTCTCCTGTCGCTGCTATCGGGTGTCCGGACAAGCCGGGGGTCGAACAGTAGTTTGCCATTGCCGGCCCTGCGCATGGAAACCTGCCATCAGGGCCCGCCGGCCCGGGTCCCGGATCGCCGTTTGCAGCCCCTCCGGTGCGGCAGTATTCTCAAGAACTGAATTCGCACCGCGAAGGAAAAGGAGAAGACGAATGAAACATACCGCTTGGACCATCGGACTCGGCGTCGCACTGTCGCTGGGGGTCAGCGCCGGGGCAACCGCTGACAATCTCCGCATCGGCGCCCTGGTGCCGCTCACGGGTGACCTCCAGGACTATGGCGAAACCTCCCGAAACGGCATCCGGCTGGCCGTCGACGAGATCAATGCCGCCGGAGGCGTGCTCGGCGAGGACATCCAACTGGTCGGCGGGGACACCCAGACCAGCCCCCAGGCCGGCGTTGATGCCGCCCAGCGCCTCGCCTCGGTGGAAGGTGTCCACGCTTTCGTGGGCGCCCTCTCCAGCGGCGTCACCATCCCGGTCGCCCAGAGCGTGAGTCGCCAGGAAGGCATTCCGCAGATCAGTGGTGCCTCGACGTCCCCGGTCATCACCGATCTCGACGACGACGATTTCCTGTTCCGCACGGTGCCGTCGGACGCGTTCCAGGGCATCGCCCTTGCCGAGATCGCCGAGGAGTCCGGTTATTCCAACCTCTCCATCCTCTACATCAACAACGACTACGGTCTCGGGCTCGCGGAAAACTTCCGGGACGCTTTCGAGGCCCGCGGTCACACGGTCTCCGAGATGGCCGCCTACGAGCCTGGTCAATCGTCCTATCGCGGGGAACTCCGGCGGGTCAGCCGTGGTGATACCGAGGGCCTGGTGCTGATCGGGTATCCGGAGAACGGTCAGACCATACTGCGGCAAGCCGTGGAAGGTGGCATGTTCGAGAACTTCGTGTTCACCGACGGCCTGCAGTCGCCTGACATGATCAACGCCATTGGCGCCGAGTTCATGGAAGGTGCCGTGGGCTCCGTGCCGCGAGCCCTGGAGGACACTCCCGGGGCGCAGCACTTCGAGGCTGCCTATTCCGAGGCCTACGGTGAGGTGCCGCCCCAGCCGTTCATGGACACGGCCTACGATGCAGTCTATCTGATCGCCCTGGCGGCGCAGCAGGCCGGCGTCCTGGATCGTACGGCCATTCGTGACAACCTGCGTTCGGTGGCCAATCCGCCCGGCGAGGTGGTGAATCCCGGCGAATGGGAAAAGGCCCTGCAACTGCTTGCCGATGGCGAGGAGATCAATTACGAGGGCGCCTCCGGCAGCGTGGATCTCGACGAGCACGGGGACGTGCCCGGCACGTTCGCTCACTGGCGTGTGGAAGACGGCGAGATTCGCACCGTGCGCGTGTTCGCCCCTGCTGAAGACTGAGTCGCTCCACTGGCCGTCGCGGGCAGCAGCGCTCCGCGACGGCCAGCCCTACCCTTTCGCCGCACAGGGCTCCGACATACAACGAACGTGGCTTATCGCACAACTAATCCCGCCGCCCCTTGGCGATGGCGGGTGGTGCTTTCTCCGGCAGAATGCCTTCAGGCCGCGTAATCAGGATCACCTGCAGCAGCACGCCGATGAGGATTACACGCAGCGGTCCGGCATAGCCCGTGTAGCCTTCCGGTAGACCGGCACTCATCACGAACTCGCTGCCGGACCAGATCGTCCAGATGACCACAGCGCCCAGTAGCGCGCCCTTGTTGTTGCCGCTGCCACCGGCGATCAGCATCACCCAGACCAGAAACGTGCCGTACAGCGGCAGGAACGCCTCCGGGCTGAGGAAGCCGAAATAGTGGGCGTACAGTGCGCCGCCCAGGCCCATGATTGCTGAGCCCACCACGAACGCCTCCAGCCGGAACCGACGGATGTTCTTGCCCGCCGCGGCGGTGGCGGGTTCATCCTCACGGATGGCCCGCAGCACCCGCCCCCAGGGAGATCGCCGTGCGCGCTCCACCAGGAAGTAGACGCCGACCAGAAACACCGCCACCACAATGAGCGAACCCATGGCGGAACTCAGACCGATGGCCTGAAAAAAATCGCTGAATGGCCGATCAATATTGGACATGCCCCGCACACCGTTGGTGAGCCAGCCTTCGTTGGCAATGACGAGGCGCAGGGTTTCGGCAATGCCGATGGTGGCAATGGCCAGGTAGTCGGTGCGCAACCGGGCGGTGATGGCGCCGATGATCAGGCCGACCAGTGCCGAGGCGATCACCGCACCCGCCACGCCGATCAGGAACGGGTACTGGAAACCGCCAACATGCCAGGGGCTTTCCGGCGTGGTGAGAATGGCGCTGGTATATGCCCCCACGGCGAAGAAACCGGCGATGCCGATGTTGAACTGGCCGGTGAAGCCCCACTGCATGTTCAGGCCCAGCGCCAGGATGGCGTAGATGCCCACGAAGGTGAAAAACGAGACCAGGTACGCCGCGATGCCGGAGATTTCCATTACCACGCCCCCTTGAAGATGCCCTGCGGGCGGATGATGAGCACCGCCACCATGATGAGGAATGCCACCGCCGGCTTGTACGACGGCTCGAGGAACAGGGTCGAGATTTCCATGGCCAGCCCAATCAGCATGCCGCCGGCAATCGCCCCGTAGGGTCGGCCGATGCCGCCGACAATCGCCGCGGCGAAGACCGGCAGCAGGATGTTCCAGCCCATGGTCGGCGTCAGCCGGGAGTCCATGCCCAACAGCACGCCGGCCCCTGCAGCCAGCGCGCCACCCAACAGCCAGGTGATCATGATCACACGTTCGGCGGGGATGCCGGTGACCAGCGCCAGGTCCATGTTGTCGGACATGGCCCGCATGGCCTTGCCGATGCGCGTGCGGGTGAGGAAGAGGTGCAGGGCGGTGACAATGACCACTGCCGCAAGAAGAATCCACAGGTGATTGGGAATGATCGCAAGTTCCCAGACCATCCAGGGCCGCTGAATGCCGCCCGGGAAGCTGTAAACGCTGGGCCCCCAGATGACCTGGACCAGGCTGCGCAGAATCAGGCCGATGCCGAAGGAGGAGATCAGCAGGATCACCGGCTGCGTCCGCCGGATGCGCTTGTACACGGTCTGGTCAATGAGCACCGCGACAATGGCTGCGCCGATCATGCCGGCGGGCAGTGCGGTCCAGACCGGGGCGTGAGTCATCATCAGGAAGCCCATGCCCACGTAGGCGCCGACGGTGATGAGGTCGCCATGGGCAAAGTGCGCGAAGCGCAGGATGCCGAAGATCATGGACACGCCGATGGCACCCAGGGTCAGGATGCTGCCCAGAACGATCCCGTAAATGCTCAGTTGCAGAAGTTCGATCAGGATGTACACGTCGGTCAGCCCCCCAGGAACATTTCCGCGACTTCGCGGTTGTCGAGCAGGTTCTTCCCGGTGTCCTCAAAGCGGTTGGCGCCGGTGGCCAGCACATAGCCGCGATCGGCCACTCCCAGGGCCTGTTTGGCGTTTTGTTCCACCATCAGCACGCCAATGCCCAGCGCCCGGATTTCACGAATGCGCTCGAAGGTGTCATCGATCAGGCGTGGTGACAGGCCCGCGGTGGGTTCGTCGAGCATCAGCAGCTGCGGGTCGATCATCAGCGCGCGCCCCATGGCCACCATCTGTCGTTCACCGCCGGACATCAGCCCGGCATCCTGACGGCGGCGTTCACGGAGGCGCGGAAACACGGAGAACACTTTCTCCAGCCGCGGCCGCAGATCCCCCTTGATGGCGTAGGCGCCCATCTCCAGGTTCTCCTGGACCGTCAGCGAGGGGAAGACGTTGTGCTCCTGGGGAACGTAAGCGATGCCACGCCCCACCATCTGTTCCGGCTTGCTGTTGGTGATGTCGTCACCCCGGTAGCGTACCTGCCCGGAACGCACATGGAGCAGACCGAACACCGCCTTCATGAGCGTGGATTTGCCGGCGCCGTTGGCACCGATGATGACCACGATTTCGTCGTCTTCGACGCGGACGCTGGCGCCGTTGAGGATGTCGGCGCCGCCGTAGCCCCCGTAGATGTCGTTTGCCTGGAGCAGACTCATTCTGATGCACCCATGGTTGCGCTCACGCCGCCGCCGAGATAGGCCTCGCGCACTTCTGCGTTCTCGCGGATCTCCGCCATCGGCCCGGAGGCGATGAGCCCGCCGTTGGCCATGACATGGACCGGATCACACAGCTTGGCGATGAGATCCATGTCGTGTTCGATGAGGAAGAACGTATAACCGCGTTCTCGGTTCAACCGCTGGATCGCGTCGGAGATTTTACCCAGCAGCGTGCGATTGACCCCGGCCCCCGGCTCGTCCAGCAGCACCGCGCGGGCGTCGGTCATCATGGTGCGCCCCAGGTCCAGCAGTTTCTTCTGGCCACCGGAGAGGTTCCCGGCCCGTTCGTCGGCAAGATGATCAAGCGACAGGAACTCCAGCACGTCCTCGGCCCGATCCCGGACGGCACTTTCCTGCCGGCGCACCTTGCCCCAGCGGAACCAGCTCTGCAGCAGGTTTTCTCCCACCTGCGCCGGCGGCACCACCATGAGATTCTCGCGTACCGTCATGCGGGCGAATTCGTGGGGCACCTGGAACGTGCGCACCAGCCCCTGGTGGAACAGCTGGTGGGGGCGCCGCCCGGTTATATCCTGCCCTTCCAGGTAGATGCGTCCGGTGTCGGCGGGAATCAGGCCGGCGATGATGTTGAACAGGGTGCTTTTGCCGGCCCCGTTCGGGCCGATCAATCCGGTGATGCTGCCAGGCTCAACTTCAAGTGATACATCACGAACTGCCTGCAACCCACCGAAAGCCTTGGCGACATGCTCGATCCTGATCACGCCCAACCCCCCGGCTTCATGGCCAAAACCCGGAATTGTACTGGGGAAATGTACCAGTGCAATATTCCGTCGGGGCCATGATGGGGATCAGGCGCGGACGATTTTCATGGCGTTGGTGCCCCCGGAAATACCGGAGAACTCGCCCTTGGTAATGATCACCAGTTCACCCTCGGCCACCAGCCCTTCGCCCTTAAGGGTCTCCACCGCGTCCCGCACCACTGCTGCCGCGTCGTGGTGCATGATATCGAACGCCAGCGGAAACACTCCCCGGTACAGTGCGGTGCGTCGACGTGTGGTGGGATGCTGCGTGAGTGCGTAGATGGGAATGCCTGAACTGATCCGGGACATCCACAGCGCTGTGGCACCGGATTCCGTCAGCGCAATGATGGCGCCGACATCGAGATGATTGGCGGTGTACATGGCCGCCATGGCGATGGCCTCGTCGATACGGCCGAATTGGGAGTCCAGGCGATGATGGGAGCGCTGGGTGGTGCGCTGACGCTCGGCGCCGAGACAGATCCGCGCCATGGCCTCCACCGTGCGTACCGGGTAGCGACCTGCGGCGGTCTCCGCCGAGAGCATGACGGCATCGGTGCCATCCATCACCGCATTGGCCACGTCCATGACTTCCGCGCGGGTCGGATTGGCGTGGTTGATCATGGACTCCATCATCTGCGTTGCCGTGATGGCCACCCGGTTCATCTCCCGCGCCGTCGCGATGATCCGCTTCTGCACCCCTGGCAGTTCCTCATCGCCGATTTCCACACCCAGGTCACCGCGGGCAACCATCACGGCATCCGATGCGCCGATAATCTCTTCAATGACCGCCACCGCCTCGGCCCGCTCGATCTTGGCGACAATACCGGCATCGCTTCCTGCGGCGGTGAGCAGATCTCTGGCCTCTTCAAGGTCCGCCGCGGAACGGGGGAAGGAGACAGCCACATAATCAGCGGCCATGGCAGCCGCAGTGGCGATGTCGGCGCGGTCCTTGTCGGTCAGCGCCGGCGCCGAGAGCCCGCCGCCCTGCCGATTGATGCCCTTGTTGTCCGATAATTGACCGCCCAGGTCCACCCGGCAGTGGATCCGTGACCCTTCAATACGCTCCACCTGCAGCACGATCTGGCCATCGTCCAGCAGCAGCACATCCCCGGGGTCGACATCCTCCGGCAACTGCTTGTAGGTCAGGCCAACGCCCTCCCGGGTGCCACCCTCGGGGTCGAGTTCCGCGTCCAGGAAAAAGCTCTCCCCTTCCACCAGCTCAACCGGGCCTTCGCGAAAGCGGTCGATGCGGATCTTCGGTCCCTGCAGATCCGCCAGGACGGCCACGTCCCGACCGGCGCGTGCCGACGCGTCACGCACCGCCTGGACGCGCAGCAGGTGGTCATCGGAACGTCCGTGGGAGAAATTGAGCCGAACCACGGAGACCCCGGCCCGGACAATGGCCTCGAGCACCTCGGGCGCATCGGTGGCGGGTCCCAGGGTGGCAACAATCTTGGTGCGTCTCGGCATCGCCGCTGGCTCCTGTCAGGCGGATTCTGGCTGACGCGCTACCAGCATGGCGCGATCACGGAAACCGCGAAAGGGGTCACCCAGGCACTGCTCCTCGCGGTATACCACGGGAGCAAGGCCCGCGAACAGCTGCAGCAGTTCGCCATCGGCCAGCAGGAAGTCCGGGTTGGACGGGCCTGACTGGGTGACCCGGGTCTGGCAGTAGGTCTGATAGAACAGCAACCCGCCGGGACGCAGCGCGTCGGCTATGGCACCGCACAGATCACGATTCAGGAAGGCGCTGACGACAATCACATCGAAACTGCGGGCTGCGGGCGGCTGAGCCACAACGTCCCGGTTGCGGGCGACCACCCCCAAGCCGGTTTCCCGGGCATGTGCAGCGACGATCTGGGTGGCCGTTGCGGATTGGTCCCACGCCTCCGCTGCCATGCCAAGCCGGGCCAGCACGAAGGCATTGGCGGCAACACCGGCGGCCAGGTCCAGGGCCTCGCCCTGGTGCGGCAAAAGGTGGGTATTCTCCACCAGCACCTCCGCGGCCCGACGGTCCCGCGGCGTGACGCCCTGGTAGCGGCGGTCCCAGAGGACGGAGGCGTCGTCACTCATGGCTGGCCACTCGTGAACCTGGCCGGCGCGGGAAATGGTGCGGGTGGCCGGACTCGAACCGGCACGGGCGAACGCCCAGCAGATTTTAAGTCTGCTATGTCTACCTGTTCCATCACACCCGCGCAGTTGAATCCGATCAGGCCAGCCACTCCGGCGACCTGAACGGCGCGCGGGAGATGACGAACGGGCCGATCATAGGATGGAGGCTCGGGCCGGAATCGAACCGACGTACGCGGATTTGCAGTCCGCTGCATCACCACTCTGCCACCGAGCCCTTGTTGGGGCGTAGTCTAACATGCTCGTCCGCCGAGGCCACGAGGCGCGGCTGTTGGCGGCCTGCTTCTGCGGGAGCAGAAACAACGAACCCCGGCGGGATGGGCCGGGGTTCCGGATCTGGAGCGGGAAACGAGACTCGAACTCGCGACCCCAACCTTGGCAAGGTTGTGCTCTACCAACTGAGCTATTCCCGCGTAAGGAGGCGCTATTCTAGCCCCGGAGCACAGACTGTCAAGTCTACGACTCGCCGCCAGGTTCCCTGGGGCTACCCTCCAGTACCACCCAGGCCGCACGCAGGTAGATAATCATGGACCAGAGCGTCAGCCCGGCGGCGATATAGAGCAGGAGAAGGCCAAGGATGGAAGTCGGCAGACCCAACACAGGCTCCCCGTAGAGCAGCATGACAATGGCAATCATCTGCGCCGCCGTCTTGAACTTGCCGATCATGCTCACCGCCACGGTGGCACGCTTGCCGAGTTCCGCCATCCATTCACGCAGCGCCGAGACAGCAATCTCGCGGCCGATAATCACCGCTGCAGCAAAGGCGAACCAGGGCGACGGATTCACGGCAACCAGCGCCACCAGGGCCACCGCCACCATCAGCTTGTCCGCCACCGGGTCGAGGAACGCGCCGAAGGCCGAAGTCTGTTCCCAGCGTCGCGCCAGGTAACCATCCAGCCAGTCCGTGACCGCGGCCAGGCCGAAGACCAGTGCGGCCACCAGGCCGGCCCACTCCACGGGCAGAAAGAACACCAGCCCGAAGATCGGGATCATGACGATGCGTGCCAGGGTCAGGCTGTTGGGCAAATTCAGCTGCATCGGTTGATCAGTCCTTCGCATCTCCATGGAATGTGTCGTACACCCGTTGCGCCAATTCCCGGCTGACGCCGGGGACCCGCGCAAGATCGTCAACTCCGGCGCGGGAGACTGCCCTGAGGCCGCCGAACTGCTTGAGGATGTTCTGGCGGCGCTTTGGCCCAAGGCCGGGCACGTCATCCAGCTGCGAACGCTGTCTTGCCTTGCCCCGGCGGGTCCGGTGCCCGGTAATGGCGAACCGGTGCGCCTCGTCCCGGATCTGCTGCAGCAAGTGCAGCGCAGCGGAATCCGGCGGCAGTATAACTGTTTCGTCACGTTCGGGGAGATAGAGTTTCTCCTCCCCCGGGCGCCGGTCGGGGCCCTTGGAAATGCCGAGCACCGTCACGCCGTCCACCTGCAGCTCTTCCAGAACCTCCATGGCCTGGCGCACCTGTCCCTGCCCGCCGTCGATAATCAAAAGGTCCGGGAGAATACCCTCGCCCCGTTTCAGCCGCAGGTACCGCCGCTCCAGTGCCTGTCGCATGGCGGCATAATCGTCGCCGGGCTCGATGTCGGCAATGTTGAACCGCCGGTAGTCCGATTTCACCGCCCCCTCGGCATCGAACACGACGCAGGAGGCGACAGTGGCCTCACCGCCGGTATGGGAGATGTCAAAGCACTCCAGCCGATCCGGCATTGCCTCCAGGTCCAGGGCTTGCTGCAGCGCTTCCATGCGCCTGCCCTGCCCCGCGTTCTGGGCCGCACGGCTCTGCAGCGCGGTGCGGGCGTTGTTTACCGCCATTTCCACCCAGCGCCGCCGATCCGACCGCACACGATGGCGGATGTGTACCACATGCCCGGCATCCTGTCCGAGGGCTGCCTCGAGCACGTCCCGCTCGGGTACGTCCATGTTCACCAGGATTTCCTTGGGCGTGTCCCGACCCAGGTAGTAGCGCGCCATGAACGCCGCCAGGACGTCACCGGTATCCGTGGCGTCCGGCGCCCTGGGGAAAAAGCTCTTGTTGCCAAGGTTCTGGCCGTTACGGATCACGAACACCTGAATGCAGGTCACCCCCGCCTCGGTGAGGCCGGCAACCACGTCCAGATCCCCTTTCTCGCCCGTGATGGCCTGCTTCTCCTGAATCCGCCGCAGGGTGGCGATGCGGTCCCGCAGTCTCGCGGCAGCTTCGAAATCCAGGGCCTCCGAGGCCTGTTCCATCTGCGCCACCAGCCGGTCGATGACCTCCCCGCTCTTGCCCTCCAGGAACATGACGGCGTGCTCCACGTCGCGGGCGTACTCCTCGGGGGAGATGTAGCCCACGCACGGCGCGGTGCAGCGTTTGATCTGGTATTGCAGACAGGGCCGTGAACGGTTGGCGAAGAACGTATCCTCGCACTGGCGTACCGGAAACACCTTCTGCAGGTGACTGAGCGTCTCGCGCACTGCGCCGGCGCTGGGGAACGGACCGAAGTAGCGCCCGGGTGTGCGACGGGCGCCGCGGTGGAACCCCAGGCGCGGAAACTGCTGCTGCGCCGAGAGATAGATGTAGGGGTAGCTCTTGTCGTCCCGCAGGAGCACGTTGTAACGGGGGCTGTACTCCTTGATGAGGTTGTTCTCGAGGATCAACGCCTCGGCTTCGGTGTGGGTCACCGTGAAGTTGATGTCCGCCACCTGTGCCACCAGCGCCCGGGTGCGCGGGTTCTTCACCGAGGCGTTGAAGTAACTCGCCACACGCCGCCGCAGCTTGCGGGCTTTGCCCACGTAGATCACCTGGCCGTCGCTGTCGAGCATCCGGTAAACGCCCGGTTGCTCCGGCAGCGAGCGCACCAGGGCCTGGGCGTCGAAGGACGTTTCGCTCATGCGGTTTCGCAGGTTGCGTGGTCGAGATGCGTGCGCGCGCGGGCGAACACCCCGCGGAACATGTCCGGCGTCAGGCGTCGTGTCTGGGTGTTGTACCGGCTGCAATGATAACTGGCAATCAGTCGGCGCCCACCGGAGAGATCGTACTCGCGCCCGTGGCCAAACGGGTAGTCCCGCTGCCGCAGCCCCCAGGCGCGCACCACGGCCTGATGCGCGACCTGCCCCAGTGTGATTACCGCCGCGTTGCCCGGCGCCGCGTCCAGGTCGTGTCGGAGGAAGCCGTTGCACTGGCGGACCTCACCGCCGGTGGGCTTGTTCTGTGGCGGCAGGCAGCGTACCGCGTTGATGATCCGTGCATCCCGGAGTGTCAGGCCATCCTTCGGATCATCACCGTTGGGCTGGTTGGCAAAGCCGAATTCGTGGAGCGTGCGGTACAACAGGATGCCCGCATGGTCACCGGTAAATGGCCGCCCGGTGCGATTCGCCCCGTGCATGCCCGGGGCCAGCCCCACCACAAGCAGGCGCCCCCGTGGGTCGCCGAAGGCGGGCACCGGGGCGGCAAAATAGCCCGGATGCGACTGGCGGATCTCATCCAGAAATCCGGCGAGACGCGGACAGGCGCGGCAGTCCGGGTCGAAGGGGGCTGGCTCGGTCATGGCTCTCCGCGGCCCGTCTCGGGCATCAGGACATCTGCTCGATCATGCCGTGTCGAATGGCCAGATGGGTCAGTTCCACGTCCGTCTCTACGCCGAGTTTTTCGTAGAGTCGGTAGCGATAGGTACTGATGGTCTTCGGGCTGAGGCACAGGGTGTCGGAAATCTCCTGCATTTTATAGCCTTGCGTCACCATCATCATCACCTGCATCTCCCGCTGGGAGAGCTTGTCGAGACCACCGTCACGGGTGCCATCGAAGCCGGCCAGCGCCATCTGCTGGGCAATGTCGGCGCCGATGTATCGTTCACCCCGCATGACCGCGCGGATTGCATCGGTGATCTCCCCCTCGTTACAGCCCTTGGTGATGTAACCCATGGCCCCGGCTTCCATCAGGCGACTGGGATAGGGCTCCTCCACGTGGATGGTCAGGGCGATGATGCGCAGTTCCGGGTCCACCCGCAGGAGTTTCCGTGTGGCTTCCAGCCCCCCGATACCGGGCATGTTCACGTCCATGAGGACAACGTCCGGTCGCGTCTCACGGACCAGGCGCAGCGCATCTTCACCGCTGCCGGCCTCGCCTACGACTTCAAGTTCTTCGGTATCACTCAGCAGGCGCCGGATGCCGGTGCGGACCAGCTGATGATCGTCGACCAATACCACGCGCATCTATTTCCTCGCTTTCCGTGCGGTCGGGACGTCAGTGTATCGCTCGCCATCGCCGTGCCATGCACGTCGGCGCCATGATACGTCATCCGTGGATGTTTCGCTCCCGGCGCTCTGTTACTGTCCTGCGACTCAGCTGTGTTGCAGGATGGAAGCCATGACCCACGATCCCGACTTCAGCGCCCCGGTGCGACCGGTGTTTCCGCGGCCAGGCGAGCCACTGCCCCTGATGGGGCTTTACCTGAACATGGCGTTACCGGACCGTGGTCACTTCGGCCCCTGGGTCTATAGCAACTTCGTCGCCACCCTGGATGGGCGCATTGCGGTCGCCGCCCCGGACTCCGGCCGCCTGGGAGTACCCGCCAGCATTGGCGATCCCCGCGACTGGCGGTTGTTTCAGGAACTGGCGGCGCGCGCCGACGTCCTCATCAGCAGCGGCCGGTATTTCCGCGATCTGCGCCTCGGCGCGGCCCAGGATGTGCTACCGCTGAGTTCACGGGCGCCGTTCCGGGATCTCCACGTCTGGCGACGGCAACAGGGGCTTGCGCCGCAGCCGGACGTGGCCATTCTGTCCGCCAGCCTGGACTTTCATCTGCCCGAGGCCCTGTTCCGGCAGGGACGGCGGGTAACGGTGCTGACGACGGAGGCCGCGCCCACTGAAGCCCGGCGGCGCCTGGAGGCCTCCGGGGCCAACGTGGTGGCCGTGAACGACGGCCCGGCTGTCCACGGCGACGCGGCGGTAAGCCACCTCGGTGAGCTGGGCTATGCGCGGGCCTATTCGGTGACCGGGCCTTACGTTCTGCGCAGTCTGCTGGAGGCGGGGGCGCTGGATACCCTGTTCCTGACCCAGCGTCACCGGATCGTCGCCGGCGAGCACTACAGCACCATCGCCGAGGGTGAGACACTCGCGCCGCCTACGGATCTGGTGCTGGAGTCCCTGTACCTGGATGACTCCGGTGCCGGCGCCCAGCAACAGTTCGCCCGCTTCGCCGTCGCATGAGGACCTGCGACCGTAGGGCGGACCTTCAGGTCCGCCGATGGAGCGTCGACGGGCCTCTTTGGCTTGCATGTCTTGGACGGCGGACCTGAAGGTCCGCCCTACAGGTCCGCCCTACGATCCGCCGTACAGTCCGGACGGTGCGCGGGGGCCAGCCGGGTGCCTTTACTCCGGAATGCCGCCACGGGTGAGTGCCCGTGGGTCCATGATCCGCTCCAGCTCGGCGCGGCCGACGTCGGTCATTTCCTCGGCCACGTCCAGTACCGGACGGCCCTCGGCGTAGGCGCGTTTGGCGACCTTCGCGCCGAGCTCATAGCCGATGACGCTGTTCAGTGCCGTCACCAGGATCGGGTTGCGCGCCAGGGCGTCATCCAGATTCGCCCGGTTGACCGCGAAGCCGGCGATGGCCTGGTCACCCAGCAGCAGTGCGGTATTGCTCAGGAGATCAATGCTCTGCAGTACATTGTGAGCAATCACCGGTAACATCACGTTCAGCTGGAAATTTCCGGACTGGCCGGCCACCGTCACCGTGGTGTCATTGCCCATGACCTGGGCGGCCACCATGGCAGCGGATTCCGGGATCACCGGATTGACCTTGCCGGGCATGATGCTCGATCCCGGCTGTAGTGCCGGCAGGCTGATTTCGCCCAGCCCCGCCAGCGGGCCGCTGTTCATCCAGCGCAGGTCATTGGCGATCTTCATGATGGCCACTGCCGCGGTGCGCAGTTGCCCGGAGAGTTCCACGGCGGTGTCCTGACTGCTGAGCCCGTAGAAGGTGTCGTCCATGGCGTGGAAGCCGAGCCCGGTGCGATCGGCGAGCCGAGTGGCAAAGCGGGAGGCGAAGTCGGGATGCGCATTGATCCCGGTGCCCACGGCGGTGCCGCCCTGGGCCAGGGCCTCCACCCGCGGCAGCGTGTCCGCGAGCCGCTGCCGGCTGCTGCTGATCTGCGCCGCCCAGCCGCCGAGTTCCTGGCCCAGGGTGACCGGCATGGCATCCATCAGGTGGGTACGGCCGGTCTTGGCCACGTCGGCAAGCTCGCCGGCCTTGGCCTCGATGACCTGCTGCAGATGCTCCAGCGCGGGCAGCAGCCGCTGCCGGCACTCCAGCGCGGCACTCACGTGGATGGCCGTGGGGATCACGTCATTGCTGCTCTGCCCCATGTTGACGTGGTCGTTGGCATGAACGGTCATGCCCGCCTGCCGGCTCGCCAGGTGCGCGATCACCTCGTTGGCGTTCATGTTGCTGCTGGTGCCGGAGCCGGTCTGGAAAACGTCCACCGGGAAATGGGCGTCGTATTCACCCTCGGCCACCGCCGTGGCCGCTGCGACAATGGCATCCGCCACCGCCGGCTCCATGAGCCCCAGGTCGCGGTTGACTTCGGCCGCCGTGGCCTTGATGAGCCCCAGGGCGCGAATGAACGGCCTGCTCATGGCGATGCCGCTTACCGGGAAGTTTTCCACGGCCCGCTGGGTCTGCGCCCCGTACAGGGCATCGGCGGGGACGTGCAGCTCACCCATGCTGTCCTTTTCCGTGCGGAACTCACTCATTGCCAAACCCTCCTTCACCACGGTGATGTTTCGACGCATGCTGATAGAATACGCGCTCCGGAACAAATGCCGCCCCCTCAAGCAAGGTTAAGTCACCATGGAGCTCACGCGACTCACCGCGATTTCCCCCGTTGACGGCCGCTACGGCAGCAAGACGGATGCCCTGCAGCCCGTTTTCAGCGAGTACGGGCTGATCCGCCACCGACTCATTGTCGAAGTCCGCTGGCTGCAGGCGCTGGCCGCGGAACCGGCCATCACCGAGGTGCCGCCGCTGTCCGATGACGCGCGCCGGACCCTCGACGGCATAATCAGCAACTTCCAACCCGCCGATGCCGAGCGGGTCAAGGCGCTGGAGGCCACCACCAACCACGACGTGAAGGCGGTGGAGTACTTCATCAAGGAATCCATTGCGGAGCATCCCGAACTGGCGGCCATCGGCGAATTCGTGCACTTCGCCTGCACCTCCGAGGACATCAACAACCTCGCCTACGCACTCATGCTGGACGCTGCCCGACGGGATGCGCTGCTGCCAGCGGTGGACCGCGTCCTGGATGCCGTGCGAGGCCTGGCGCACGAACATGCCGACGTTGCCATGCTCGCGCGCACCCACGGCCAACCCGCCTCGCCTACCACCCTGGGCAAGGAAATGGCCAACGTCGCCCACCGCCTGCAGCGCCAGAGGATACAGATCGCCAGGGTGCCGATCCTGGGCAAGATCAACGGTGCCGTGGGCAACTACAACGCCCATCTGGTCACCTACCCGGAGGTGGACTGGCCCGCTTTTGCCCGGCGCTACGTGGAGGGTCTCGGCCTGGAGTGGAATCCCTACACCACGCAGATCGAGCCCCATGACTATATTGCCGAGCTGTTCGATGCCTGCAGCCGGCTAAACACCGTGCTCATCGACCTGAGCCGGGATATCTGGGGTTACATTGCCTGGGGCTATTTCAAGCAGAACCTGGTTGCCGGCGAAGTGGGCTCGTCCACCATGCCGCACAAGGTCAATCCCATCGATTTCGAGAACGCCGAGGGCAACCTGGGGATGGCCAATGCCGTGTTCGCCCATCTGGGCAGCAAACTGCCGGTCTCCCGGTGGCAGCGGGATCTCACCGATTCCACCGTGCTGCGCAATCTGGGCACCGGCCTCGCCCACTCCCTGATCGCCTATGAGGCCCTGCTCAAGGGCACCGGCAAGCTGGCGGTGAACCACCAGCGCATTGCCGAGGATCTCGAAGGCAACTGGGAGGTGCTGGCCGAGGCCATCCAGACGGTCATGCGCCGTTACGGCATCGAGCAGCCCTACGAGAAGCTCAAGGAACTCACCCGCGGTCACCGCGTGGATGCCGAGGGCATGCGTGCGTTTGTCGACGGTCTCGACCTGCCCGAGGAAGCGCGGCAGACTCTCAGGGAACTGACACCGGCGCGTTACATCGGCAATGCCGGGGAGCAGGCGCGCAATATCTGAGACTGGAATCGGTGATTCAGTCGGGGAGGCGGCACTTCAGTCTCGGACCGTCTGCGGCCAGGACGGCCGCAGTCGAGCCTACATGGACGTATTCACGGCGTGTCCGAGACTGAAGTGCCGCCTCTCCGACTGAACCGTATTGTCAATTGGGGGCACCGGATGGAATCGAGCCGATATCGTGTGGAGAGCGTCGCCGAAGCGGTCCAGGCCGTGGACGAACTCATGACCGCCGGCCTTCGCAAGGTGGATATACTCAGCCCGGAGCTGGACCCGGCGCTGTATGACCGCCTTGAGGTGGTGGATGCCGTGCGTCAGCTGGCAGTCACCGGGGGCCGCCGCGCCGAGGTCCGCATCCTGGTCCGTGATGGTGGCGAAATTTCCCGTCGCGGCCACCGCTTGGCCACCCTCGCCCAGCAGCTGACCTCGGCCATGGAGATCCGCCGACTCGCCGACGAACACGCCGACGATGATACGGCCTTTCTGATCGTCGACGGCCGCGCCGTGATCCGCTGGGACGCGGGAAGCGGATACGCTGCCCTGGTGGAGCCCGAGGGCCGTGCCACGGCGCGCCGGCTGCAGCGGAGTTTTACCGAACGCTGGGATCGAGGGGAACCGGACATTGAACTTCGGCGTCTAAACCTTTGATTGCGGCCCGGAGCATGCCATGACCCTGCCCTCCTCCCTGCTGGCGGCCCTGATGACGGTCGCCCTGGCCGTCGGCGCTGCGAGCACCCAGGCCCGTTCGCTGGAGTCCGTGCAGCTCCAGCACCGTACCGCGGCCAGTGTCATCGATCAGGTCCGATCCCTGGTGGGCGACGACATCACCATGGTGCCCCACGATTACGAGATCCTGGTGCGCGGCTCGGCGGACGACGTGGCGGCGGTCCGTGCCGCCGTGGAACGTCTGGACTCCGCATCCACGACGGTGCGGATCACCCTGCGCAGCGGCTCGCCGACGGACCTGAAACGCCAGGGGATCGGTGTCGACCGGGACGGGGTCCGCATTCACGGCACACGTCAGCGCGGCCAGGCGGATGGTGAACAGGTGGTGACCGGGCTGTCCGGCGAGCCTGTTCGCATCACCGCCGGGGAGGAGCGTGGCCGGACCCGCGAGCAGTTGCTCCTCGGCGGCGCCCGCCCGGGCCATGGCGAAAGCCGGGAGTACGTCACTGCCGAACGCGGCTTCTATGCCCGGCCGGATGTCCGCGGCGACCATGTCACCGTGGCACTGGCCGCCACTCGCGAGGCGTTCCAGCAAAGCGGCGACCGCTCCGGCAGCGGGGTGACCACCACGGTACGCGGACAGTTGGGAGAATGGTTGCTGGTGGGCTCCACCGGGGAGGCGGAACGGTCCGAGGAACGGGATCTGCGTCGTTACAGTACCCGGCGTTCCGAGGAAGGCACCCAGTGGTGGCTGCGCGTGGAGAGAATCGACCGCTGATCCGACGCAATCAGTCGTCCAGCCAGAGATCCCGCAGTTCCTCCCGGTGCAACGCCAGCCACTGCAGTGCGATGATGGGCATGGCGCTGTTGATGGCGCCGTTGGCTAGCAGGTCCATGGCTTCCTCGAACGGCACCAGGTGCACCTGGATATCCTCGCCCTCATGATACAGTCCGTGGACGCCTCCCGCCGCGGACGCATCCACCCGGGCGCAGAA
Organism: Aquisalimonas sp. 2447; assembly: GCF_012044895.1. Classification (NCBI taxonomy): domain Bacteria; kingdom Pseudomonadati; phylum Pseudomonadota; class Gammaproteobacteria; order Chromatiales; family Ectothiorhodospiraceae; genus Aquisalimonas; species Aquisalimonas sp. 2447. Next base: position 2,080,133 of record NZ_CP050695.1, on the reverse strand, counting down.
CAGGCTAACCAGTTCCGACGACGCCCCCGGCGTCGGGTAGTAGTCACAGACGCGTCGCAGTTCCTGCAGTTCGAGATCCGCCTCCTCGGCGGCTTCGCGACGCGCCACCGCATCAACCGGCTCATCGGACTCGGCGTAACCCGCCACCGTCTCCAGGAGCCAGGCCCCCGCCGATGCCTCCATGGCACCGATGCGGAACTGCTCCACCAGAACCACGGCGTCCAGCCCGGGATCGTAGGGCAGCACCGCCGCCACCCGCCCGCGACGGAACAGCTCCCTGGTGATCTCGCTACTCATGCCACCGGCGAACAGCCCATGGCGCAGGCGGATCTTCTCCAGGCTGAAGAATCCGTCGTAGACGACTGATCTGTCGATGATATCCAGCGGCTTGCTCATGGTCCCTGCCTACAGTGTCCTGTAACCCGTTTTCGTCGCATTACACGCGTTTCAAGCTTTCCGGAACACCGCCATGCTCTCCACGTGGGCGGTGTGGGGGAACATGTCCATCACCCCCGCCGCCTCCAGGCGGTAGCCGTAGTGATGGACCAGCGTGCCGGCATCCCGGGCCAGTGTGGCGGGATTGCAGGAGATATAGACGATGGTCCCGGCCCCAAGGTCGGCAATCTGCGGGATCACCTCAGCCGCGCCGGAGCGGGGTGGATCCAGCAGAATCTTGTCGAACCCCCCGGCCAACCAGGCCGGCTGTTCCTGGTCCAGGGCGAGGTCGGCGGCGTGGAAAGCGGCGTTGTCCAGCCCGTTGGCCGCGGCGTTGTCCCGGGCACGCTGCACCAGCCCTTCAGCGCCCTCGACCCCAACCACGGTGCCCGCGCGCCGGGCCAGGGGCAGGGAGAAATTGCCGAGGCCGCAGAAGAGATCCAGGATCCGGTCGTCGGGTTGCGGGTCCAGGTACTCCAGGGCCCGCCCCACCATGGCGGTGTTGATGTCGTGGTTGACCTGGGTGAAGTCCGTGGGCTGGAACACGATCTCCGGCTCCCCGGGCGCTGGCCGGTAGGCCAGGCGGGGTTCACGGGGCCAGATCGGAGCAACCGTGTTCTCATTGCCGGGCTGCTCGTAGACGGCAAAGTCGTGGGCCCGGGCGAAATCCGCCAGAACCGCGTAATCGCCCTCGGTGAACGGGCGCAGGTTACGGAACACCAGCGCCACGGTGTCGTCGCCGATGGCCACTTCGATCTGCGGCAGGCGGTCGCGGCAGGAGAGCCCTGCCACCAGCGCGCTCAGGTCCGAGAGACGCTCGGCCACCCGAGGATCGAGGACGTGGCATTCGGTCATGTCGGCCACATAGGGGCTGTGCTTTTCGCGGAAGCCCACCAGGACCCGCCCCTTGGCGGGGACATCCTTCACCGCCAGACGCGCCTTGCGGCGGTAGCCCCAGATGGGCCCGGTCAGCGGCTCCAGCACCTGTGCCGGCGCCACGCCACCGAACTGTTGGAACTGTTCCAGCAGGACACTCTGCTTGAACTGGATCTGCGCCTCCGGCGGCATGTGTTGGAGGCTGCAACCGCCGCAGACACCGAAGCTCGGGCAGCGGGGTTCGATGCGTTCCGGGGCGGGCTCCAGTACGGCCTCCACACGCCCCTCGTCGAAGCGCCGGTGGCAGCGGGTGTAGCGCATGCGCACCTGTTCCCCGGGCAGGGCACCGTGAACGAAGGTGGCTTTGCCATCCACATGAGCGATGCCGCGGCCCTCGTGGCTCATGCCATCGACGGCCACGTCCAGCGGCTCCATGGGAACGCGGGAGCGACGGCGACGTTTAGACATCCCCGCTTTCCTCAAGCCGATGCGGCTCCCAGGCCTCCAGGAAGGCGTGCAGATGCTCGCGACCGTCGGCGACCAGGGTGTCCCGCACCAGCGCGCATTCCCGTGCGTAGCCGGGACCGTCCAGGTGCCCGCGGAACAGCTGGAACCGCAGCCACACCAGGTAGGTGTTGAGCACGTCGGTCTCGCAGTAGTCGCGTACGCCGGCGAAGTTGCCCTGGCGGATGGCCTCGGACACCTGACCGCCGCTCATGCCCATCTTGCCGGGAAAGCCGCACAGCGTCGCAATCTCGTCCAGCGGTGCGTTGGCGCGCGGCTGGAAACCCGCGAGCATGTCCATGAGGTCCGTGTGGCGTTCGTGGAACCGGTTCAGGTAATTGTTCCAGCGGAAGCTCTGCTCGGTGGCCCCCGTCTCCCAGTACCGCGGAGCGCTGATGCCGTGGAGCATGGCCCGGTAGTGCAGCACCGGCAGGTCGAAACCGCTGCCGTTCCAGGACACCAGGGTGGGTGTGAAGCGGTCGATGCCGTCGTAGAAGCGCTGGATCACATCCGCCTCATCGTCACCACCCTCGCCCAGCGACCACACCCGGAAGCGGTCGCCGCTGCGCATGGCGATGGAAATCACTGCCACGCGGTGCAGGTGGAGCTTGAGGAAATCCGAACCACCGGTTTCCTGCCGGCGCATGGCGAGCGCGGCCTCGGTGACGCTGTCATCGTCCAGGCCGTCGAAATCGTGCAACCGCCGCACGCCATCGAGATCCGGGACGGTTTCAATGTCGAACACGAAAACAGTCATGGTCAGGCCGGGAAAACGCCGGAAGAGAGATACCGGTCGCCGCGGTCGCAGACGATGCTCACGATGGTGGCGTTCTCCACCTGCGCGGAGAGTTCCAGCGCTGCATGCAACGTTCCGCCGGAGGAGACGCCTGCCATCACGCCCTCCTCCGCGGCCAGGCGCCGGGTCATTTCCTCGGCCTGGTCCTGACCCACGTCGATGATACGGTGCACCCGCTCGGGCTCGTAGATCTTCGGCAGATACGCCTCCGGCCACCGCCGGATCCCCGGGATCTGGGAGCCGTCCCGAGGTTGCACGCCGACGATCTCCACGTGGGGAGCCGTCTCCTGGAAGTAACGGGAGGTGCCCATGATGGTCCCCGTAGTCCCCATGGAGGAGACGAAATGGGTGACCCGGCCCTGGGTATCACGCCAGATCTCCGGGGCGGTTCCCTCGTAGTGGGCACGCCAGTTATCGGCGTTGGCGAACTGATCCAGCACGCGGCCCTCGCCCCGCTCCTGCATGGCCATGGCGCGATCCCGCGCTTCTTCCATACCACCATCCTGGGAAACCAGGACCAGTTCGGCGCCATAGGCGCGCATGGATGCACGGCGCTCCTGGGTCATGTGTTCGGGCATGACCAGCACCATGCGGTAGCCGCGGATCGCCGCGGCCATGGCCAGGGCGATACCGGTGTTGCCGCTGGTCGCCTCGATCAGGGTGTCGCCGGGCCTGATGTCACCGCGTTCCTCGGCGCGGCGGATCATGCTCATGGCCGGGCGATCCTTCACCGAACCCGCAGGGTTGTTGCCTTCCAGCTTCAGCAGGATGGTGTTGGACGTTTCTCCCTGCAGGCGCTGGAGGCGCACCAGGGGCGTGTTGCCGACAAACTCTTCTACAGTGGGATATCTCATGGTGCGTATTCTCACCCAGAACGTTCCCGACGGGGAAGCGCGATGACAACATCCGTCTAGTGTCCTGTCCCCGTCAGCCGACTGCTGCAGCAGCGCAGGAACCTCTGTACCATAGGACACTGATTACCGATGGGAAATCCACACGCTCGCCGCGACACCAACCAGGGACAGGACTGAACGCCCATGCGCTGGGGACTTGGCTCCCGCATTTTCCTGCTGGCCGTACTGGGACCGGTGCTGACCACGACGGTGCTGATCGGGTATCTGTTCCATAGTCGCGGACAGGATATCCGGGTGCAGACCCTGGAGCGTGGCGAGTCGGTGGCACGTCAGCTGGCGCCGGCACTGACGGAGCCGCTGGCCCGGGGTGAGCACGAACTTCTCGCCCACGTCATCGACGCGGCGCGTGTGGATCCGGTCATCGCCCGGGTCACGCTGCAGCGCCCCGACGGCAGCGTGCTGCTGGAGCGCGGGCCATCAGCGGCCGCGCATCAGGGCGTCCTGGTGCGCCTGGCAAGCTGGGTGGTTGGCCTTCACCGGGCCCCGGATTTCCGGGTTCCCGTGCTCCCCGCGCGGGCTCCGGTACTGGATCCGTTGCTGGTTCAGCAGGGTGTCACCCCCCTTGGCTGGGTCCGGGTGGAAGTGGACGCCTCGCCCTATCTGCACCGGGAAGCCGGCATGGTCCTGCAGGCTTTGGCGGTGCTGGCCCTGGTCATGGTCATCAGCCTGCTGTTGGGCTACTGGGCGCGTCGCACCGTCACCCGCCCCATCGAGACCCTCACCGATACGGTGCGCCGCCTGGGCGCCGGTGATCTGCGTGCTCGCGTCCAGCTGCTGGCCGGTGGCGAGGTGGGCACCCTGGCGCGGGCGATCAACCGCATGGCGATCCGCCAGGAGCGCAACGACAAGGATCTCAACGACCAGATCGAACAGGCCACCCGGGAACTGCGCGAGACCCTGGAGGCTGTGGAAATCCAGAACGTCGAGCTGGACATCGCCCGCAAGCGGGCCCTGGAAGGCAGCAAGGTGAAATCCGAGTTCCTGGCCAACATGAGCCACGAGATCCGCACCCCCATCAACGGCATTCTCGGCTTTGCCGACCTACTCTCCCACTCCCGGCTGGATGAGGAACAGCAGGACTACGTGGGCACCATCCGCGAGTCGTGCACCAACCTCCTGGCCCTGGTCAATGACATCCTTGATTTCTCCAAGATCGAGGCCGGCAAGCTGGTCATCGACAACGTCGCCTTCGACATGCGTGACTGCATCGAGGAGGTACTCTCGCTGATGGCGCCCACGGCCTACGGCAAGAGCCTGGAACTGGCCCAGATCATCTACCAGGATGTGCCGGTGCGTCTGTTCGGTGATCCTATTCGCATTCGCCAGGTGCTCACCAACCTGGTTCACAACGCCATCAAGTTCACGCCTGAGGGCCGAGTCGTCGTGCGGGTGATGCTCGACGCGGACGACGATGACTCGGAGCACGCCCGGATTCGTGTTGCAGTATCGGACAGCGGAATCGGCATGAAGCCGGACGAACAACAGCGCCTGTTCCAGGCGTTCAGCCAGGCGGACACGTCCATCACCCGCCGGTTCGGCGGGGCCGGACTCGGGCTCATCATCTCCAAAAAGCTGGTGGAGCAGATGGGCGGGGACATCGGCCTGGACAGCGAACCCCAGGTGGGCTCCACGTTCTGGTTCACCCTGGACTGTCTCAAGCAGCGCCGGGTCGAACCCGACGACCGCGTGGGCACTCAGGGCAATCCCCTGGGCGGTCGCCGGATCCTGCTGCACGACACGTCCACGCTCAGTCGTCTTGCCGTGCGGCATGTCATTGAAGGCTGGGGCGCGCACGTCCATGAAGTAGAGCAGCCGTCGGCGATGGAGAGCCGCGAGCTTCTCTCCCAGCGCTGGGACGCGGTATTGATCGGTCTCTCCAGGGAGGAACTCAACCGGCGTTATTTCCGCGATCTCATTCCTGCGGCGCGAGCCATCGGTGCCCCAGTGCTGGTGCTGGCCAGCACAGTGGACCGCAACGAACTACGCAGTCTGTACCAGCAGGGGGCCCATTCCTCTCTGCCCAAGGCGGTACGCCGACAGACGCTCTACCGGGAGCTCTATCGCGTGCTCGATGGGGGCGCGCCGGCCCGTGACCGGCTCCAGGAGACGCCGGCCCCACTGGTTCCGGCAGCAACGGAGAATACAGAGAACGCAGGCTACGACGACTGCCCCGTGCTGGTGGTGGACGACAACGCGATCAACCGCAAACTCGTCGCGACCATCCTGCGGCGCCACGGCGTGCCGGTCACCGAGGGCGAAGACGGTCGCCAGGCCGTGGACCTGTGCGAGCGTCACGAGTTTGCCCTGGTTTTCCTTGATATCCACATGCCGAACCTCAGTGGGGAGGCGGCTTATCAGTCCATTCGCGACCATCTGCGTGCCCACGATACCCGGCTACCACGGATCGTTGCTCTGACGGCCAACGCCCTCGGTGGCGAGCGCGAACGGCTGCTGCGGTTGGGTATGGACGAGTGCCTGATCAAGCCCGTCACCGAAACGCAGATCATGCGCCAGGTGCGGCACGTTGCGGACCGCCCGGGGGATGCCGCCAGGGAGCCGGAATCGGACGAAGCCGCGCATCGTGCTCTGGGTGGACAACTGCAGGCGATGCTCGCCGATGAACTGCCGGACCACCGCAGGCGAATCCGCCAGGCGTATCGCCGCGGCGAGCTGGAAACGCTTCGGGACCACGTGCACAAGGTCAACGGTGCCGCCAGCGTCTGTGGCGCGGAGGAGTTACAACAGGCATGTGCTGCGCTGGAGCAGGTGGTGGTGGACAACCGGCGGGTGGACATCCCGGCCGGCGTGGAGCGGGTGGTGGCCGCCATCAACGCGCTGCTTGCCAGTCAACCCCAGGATCCGTGAGCCGGCGGCTGCCCGGTACGCCCCGAATGCCAGCCGTTACCCGGTGGCCGGGGCGCCTTCCGCGAGCACGAAGGCCAGGGCGAAGCCGCCGTCGTCGCTGAGGCTGACATGCCAGCGTGTCACGCCGAGCAGACGAGCAGTTTCGGCACCCCGACCAGTGACTTCCAGTTGCGGGGCACCCGCGGCCGTACTCGCGACGTGCAGGTCGTGGAAGCCGAGAGATCCGCCAATGCCCGTGCCCAGGGCCTTCGCCGCCGCCTCCTTGACCGCCCAGCGCCGCGCCAGATAGCTCCCCGGGTCCGCATGCGTGCGCCAGCGCTGCATTTCCGGCTGATCGAGCACACGACAGGCGAAACGCTCGCCATGACGCTCCAGCACGCGGCGCACGCGTTCCACCTGAACCAGGTCCGTGCCCACGCCAACGACGCTCACGGTGCGGCCCCGCGAATCAGCGCCTTCATGTCGCGCACGGCCTGCTCCAGGCCGCTGAACACTGCCCGGGCGACGATACCGTGGCCGATATTGAGCTCATGAACGCCCGGGATGGCAGCGATGGCCTCGGTGTTGTGATAGTGCAGTCCGTGGCCGGCGTTGACGGTGAGCCCCTGCTCCACACCCAGGGCCACCCCCTTGTGGATGCGGTCCAGCTCATCCGCTCGGGCGGCTTCCGTGGCCGCATCGGCGTAGGCACCGGTATGCAGCTCGACAAACGGCGCCCCCGCGGCGCGCGCCGCCATGATCTGGTGCGCCTCAGGGTCGATGAACAGGGATACCTGGATACCGGCCCGCGCCAGACGCTCGCAAGCCTCCTGTAGCCTCGCGGGCTGCCCGGCCACGTCCAGTCCGCCTTCCGTGGTGAGCTCCTCGCGCTTCTCCGGCACCAGGCAACAGAAGGCGGGGCGCACCCGTTCGGCGATGGCAAGCATTTCCTCCGTCACCGCCATTTCCAGGTTGATCCGAGTCTGCAGCGCCGGGGCCAGGCGCTCCAGGTCGTGCTCCTGGATGTGTCGCCGGTCCTCGCGCAAATGCAGGGTGATACCGTCCGCTCCACCCTGCTCGGCCAGGAGCGCGGCCTGCACCGGATCCGGGTAGCGGGTGCCGCGGGCCTGGCGCAGCGTCGCGACATGGTCGATGTTGACGCCCAGCAATACGCCGGGATAGCGGGGATGGGTCATGATCCAGAGTCCTTGGTACCGCGTCGAAGACTGAGATAGAGCGCCCGACTCTGCAACGGTCGCTCGCCGATGTACAGCCGCAGTGCCGCCCGCAGCAGCCGCTGCGCCTCGCCGCGCTGGGCTTCACCCTCCAGTTGCTCCCCGGCCAGGGCCAGCAGCGTTGCACCGCTGACGAGCAGGCCGCTACCTCCCGGCGCCGCCGGGACGGGACCGTACTCGAGCTCGTAGCGGTAGGTTCCTGTTGCCGTGACCGGCTCGCCACTGTCGGCGGTGGCGTCCAGCAGCAGTCCGTAACCCAGGGCGTCCAGGAGCCGCTTCTCGAACAGCCGCAACGGCACGTCCTCTGCCGCACCGGTGGTCGCCAGGTCATGCAGGGCGCCGCCATAGGCGTCGAAAACGTCCGGCGCCGGATCCTCCCTATGCAGCAGCCGCAACACCAGCTCGCTGAGGTAGAAGGCGGCCGCGAGGCGCGTTCCGAGAAACCGCAAGGGACGCCCGCCGGCCTCGGCGAACACCAACGTGGCCAGCTCTCCCCGACCCCGCCAGTCCACCAGCACGGGCTGCAAGGGCTCCAGCACGCCGCGCCAGCGCGATCGCTGCCCCCGGGCACCGCGAGCAACGGCGCCGATGCGCCCGTGCTCCCGGGTCAGCAGTTCCAGCAGTAGGCTGGTGTCCCGGAACGGCCGCCGGTGAACCACCCAGGCCGCCACCGGATGGGTATTGCTCATCAGTCGTCGTAACCCAGGCTCTTCATGGCACGCTCGTCATCCGCCCAGCCGTCGCGGATCTTGACCCAGAGGTCCAGGTGCACGCGGCGCTCGAGAAGGTCCTGAATCTGGGCGCGGGCCTGCTGACCGATGCGTTTCAGCTGTTGGCCCCCCTTGCCGATGACAATGGCCTTCTGGCCGTCGCGCTCCACCCAGATCACCGCGGCGATCCGGCTGCGCCCGTCTTCGTCCTCGAACGCCTCGACTTCCACGGTGGTGGAATACGGAACCTCCTGACCCAGGGTGCGCATCAGCTGCTCGCGAATCAGTTCGGCCACCAGGAACCGCTCGCTGCGGTCCGTCACCTGGTCTTCCGGGAACAGGAACGGAGCCTCCGGCAAGAAGCGTCGCAGGATCTCCTCCAACGGCTCCACGTTGTGTCCCTTGCTGGCAGACAGTGGGACGATTTCTTCAAACTCAAAGCGTTGCGATAACTTTTCGAGAAACGGCAGTAGGCGGTCTTTCTGCGGAATCAGGTCCACCTTGTTGACCACCGCGACCACCGGGCGCCCCGCCCGGCGCAAATGCTTGAGAACCAACTCATCGTCATCGGTCCAGCGCTCCGGTTCCACCACCATCACGACCACGTCCACATCTCCCAGGGCGGTGACAGCGGAGCGGTTCAGATAGCGGTTGAGCGCTTTCTTCTGCTCACCGTGAAGGCCCGGGGTATCCACATAAACGAACTGCGTATCGCCCCGGGTCTGTACGCCGATCAGGCGATTCCGGGTGGTCTGCGGGCGTCGCGAGACGATGCTCAGCTTCATGCCGAGAAGACGGTTGAGCAGCGTGGACTTGCCCACGTTCGGCCTGCCCACAAGCCCGACATAGCCGCAGCGCTGGCTGCCCCGCCCCTCCGTCGGCGCGTCCATTCAGCGTTCTCCCCGATTGGCGGGTTGCAACAGATTCAACATGGCCTCGGCACCGCGCTGCTCGGCGCGGCGGCGGCTGCCGGCCTCGCCCACGGTCACCTGATCGATCCCCCGGATGCGGCACTCCACGCGAAACAGCTGGTCATGCGCCTTACCTGCGACTTCCAGGACGTGGTACGAGGGCAGATCCAGGCGGGCCGACTGCAGGTACTCCTGCAGCCGGGTTTTTGGATCCTTGAGGTCCGCGGCATCCGGCAGGTGCTCCAGCCGTTCGGCAAACAGCCGCACGATCAGGGTGCGGCAGGCGTCGAAACCGCCGTCGAGATAGACGGCGCCAAGCACGCCTTCCAGGGCATCCGACAGAATGGAATCGCGGCGGCGACCACCACTCTTGCGCTCACCGCTGCCCAGGCGTAGGTGGCCCCCGAGATCGAGCTGCCGTGCGATGGCAGCCAGGGTCTCGCGATTGACCAGGCTGGCCCGCAACCGGCTAAGCGCCCCTTCCGACTCCCGCGGTTGACGATGGAAGAGCTCATCGGCAATCACGAAGTTCAGGATACTGTCACCGAGGAATTCCAGGCGTTCGTTGTTCCGCTCACTGACACTCCTGTGTGTGACCGCCTCGTCCAGCAGTGCGCGGTCGTTGAAGCGGTACGCCAGTCGCTCTGCCAGATTGTCGAGGGAATCCGTCACGGTTCGATCATCGCCTCCTCGCGGAAACTGGCGATGCCATCCAGATTCGCGATCAGCGGAAAGCGCCTCTCGTAGGCCAGCACGATGCGTACGGAGTCACCCGAGCGCTCGATTTCCAGATCATCATCGCTCACAGACTCCACATTGTTGACCTGCATGCGCCGGTTCAACGCTGAGCGCACCTCTCGGGGAGTCGCGCCACGAAGCTCCGGGTTGCGCGCTACGTCTCGTACCACAGAGCTCACTGTCATGGACTCCAGATACACCGGCACCGTGCGAAGACCCAGCAGCGCAACGAACGCCGCCACGACCAGCAGCAGCACCCACCCCACCAGGGTCAACCCGCCCTGTCGGCGAGGGCCGAGGCTGGTCCGGCTAGTCGATCCGATCACCGATCCGACTCCAGTTGATGCGGTTTTCATAGGTATCCCAGCTCATCCAGATGAGAAATGCCCGTCCCACCAGCAAGTCCTCGCTGACGGGCCCCCAGCAGCGGCTGTCGCTGCTTCTGTCGCGGTTGTCACCGATGGTGAAGTAGTGCCCTTCCGGGACTTCGTAACCATCCGGTGCCGACGCATAATCGGTACACCAGGTGCCACGGGGATGGCGTAGCGTACGGTATTCGCGATCACCGATGGTTTCGCTGAATACCGTCGCCCGGGGCGCCTGTGGTTCATTGTAGGCTCCCTCCTCGCGCTGCTCGATCCGGTCACCGTTGATGTAGAGATCGCCGTCACTGTAGACCACATGATCTCCTGGCAGCCCGACCACGCGCTTGATGAAATCCTGGGCCGGATTCACCGGGTACTTGAATACGGCGAGGTCACCCCGCTCCGGCTGGCCGGTGGGGATGACGCTGCGATTGAGCACCGGCAGACGCACATCATAGGAGAACTTGTTCACCAGGATGAAATCCCCCGCCAGCAGGGTCGGGATCATGGAACCCGATGGAATCCGGAAAGGTTCCACCACGAACGAGCGAATGACCAGCACGATCAGGATCACAGGGAAGAGGGAACGACACAGGTCCACCCACCAGTTGTCCTTCTCTGGCAATGGTTTGCCTGCCTTTCTCAGCCGGCGACGGCGAAACGCCGCCCACGCCACCGTAATGGCAGTGACCAGGGTCAGCAGGACCAGCAGGAACTCGAAATCCAGGAACATGCACTCTCCGTTGCCCGGGCGGCCGCCCCCGGCTAGTCGTTGTTGTTGACCTGCAGCACGGACAGGAAGGCCTCCTGGGGAATCTCCACCTTGCCCACCTGCTTCATGCGCTTTTTGCCCGCCTTCTGCTTCTCAAGCAGTTTGCGTTTACGCGTGATGTCACCGCCGTAGCACTTGGCGGTCACGTTCTTGCGCATCGCCTTTACCGTGGATCGGGCCACGATATGGTTGCCCACGGCGGCCTGTATCGCCACCTCGAACATCTGCCGCGGAATCAGTTCGCGCAGCCGGTCGGTGAGTTCCCGGCCGCGGCGATGGGCGTGGTCCCGGTGGACGATCAAGGCCAGTGCGTCTACCCGGTCGCCGTTGATGAGCACGTCCAGGCGCACCAGGTTCTCCGGCTGGAAACGCGCCAGGTCGTAGTCGAAGGAGGCAAAGCCGCGGCTGGCCGACTTCAGCCGGTCGAAAAAGTCCAGCACCACCTCACTCAGGGGCAGTTCATAGGTGAGGGAGATCTGGTTGCCCACGAACTGCATATCCCGCTGTTTGCCGCGTTTCTCTTCGCACAGGGCGATGACGTTGCCCACGTAGTCCTGGGGCACCAGGATGCTGGCGAGGATGATCGGTTCGCGGATCTCCTCGATCTCGTGAATCGGAGGCAGGGCTGCCGGGTTGCTGATGTTATGCACTTCGCCGTCGGTGGTCTGCACTTCGTAGACCACCGTTGGTGCCGTGGTAATGAGATCCAGGTTGTATTCCCGCTCCAGTCGTTCCTGGACGATCTCCATGTGCAACATACCCAGGAAGCCGCAGCGGAAACCGAACCCCAGGGCCGCGGAGTTCTCCGGTTCGTACTGCAGCGAAGCGTCATTCAGCCGCAGCTTGGACAGGGCGTCACGGAACGCCTCGTAGTCCTCGGAACTGATGGGAAACATGCCTGCGAACACCCGCGGCTGCACCACCTTGAACCCCGGCACCCGCTCTGCACAGGGGGCATGCTTGTGCGTCAGGGTGTCGCCCACCGGGGCACCGTCAATGTCCTTGATACCGGCAACGACGTAACCCACCTCGCCGGTCTCAAGCCCCTTCAGCGGCGTCTTCTTGGGCGTGAACATCCCCAGCTGATCCACCTGGAACTCACGCCCGGTGGACCACACCTGAATCTTCTCGCCCACCTGGATGCGGCCGTTGAACACCCGCACCAGGCAGACCACGCCCAGATAGTTATCAAACCAGGAGTCCATGATCAGCGCCTTCAGGGGCTGCTCCGGGTTGCCCTTGGGCGCCGGCACATGCTCGACAATGGCCTCCAGCAGTTCGTCGATCCCCTGCCCCGTCTTGGCGCTGATCATCAGCGCATTGTCTGTCTCCAGGCCGATGATCTCTTCGATCTGCTGCAGCACTTCTGCGGGATCCGCTGAGGGGAGATCGATCTTGTTCAGCACCGGCAGAATTTCGAGTCCCTCGTCGACAGCCGTATAGCAGTTGGCGACGCTCTGGGCCTCGACCCCCTGGGAAGCATCGACGACCAGCAGTGCGCCGTCGCAGGCCGCCAGCGACCGGGAGACCTCATAGGAGAAGTCCACGTGGCCGGGGGTGTCGATGATGCTCAGCTGATAGGTATTGCCGTCTTTCGCGTTGTACTCCAGCGCCACGCTCTGGGCCTTGATGGTAATGCCGCGCTCGCGCTCCAGATCCATGGAGTCCAGCACCTGCTCCGACATTTCCCTGCCGGTCAAGGCACCGCAGCGTTCGATCAGCCGGTCCGCCAGGGTGGATTTACCGTGATCGATATGCGCGATGATGGAGAAATTACGTATGTGTTTCATGTCGCCTTCATATGCTTGCCTGCCAGGCTGCGAGGGCATTGCCCGTAGGAAAATTCCGGGATTCCGTACGCAAACGTGCCCCGCGGACGGGGCACGTTTGCATCAACGTCGGCACCGTGTGCCGGTATTGTACCGATTTACTCGCTTTCGGGCAGGCGCAGTGGAAGGAACCGCGGTGAACCGTTGCGCAGCAACAGCACGGGGACCACGCGATCGCCTTCCAGCCCGCCGGCAATGTCCTGGAATGTCTCCATGGAGTCGACCCGCTGCTGATCCAGCATGGTGATCACGTCTCCGCTCCGAATCCCGGCGGCCTGGGCCGGCCCGGCGGAAACACCTTCCACCAGCACGCCACCCTGGCGAATGCCACGCTCTTCGCGCTCATCCTCGGTCAAATCCCGAAGCTCCATGCCGAAGAACTGCTCGTGCTGCTCCGGTTCTTCCGGTTCAGGAGCCTCCGGCTGCTGGCGCTGGGCCATGTCATCGGGAAGCTCACCCAGGACGATGCTGATCTCGCGGCGCTCGCCGTCACGGATGACCTCCACCGTCACTTCACTGTCGGCCCGCATTCGCCCGACCATGGGCGGCAGATCCGACGAAGTGCCGATCTCGCGACCTTCGAAGCGCACGATGACATCGCCTGCCTCCAGCCCCCCGGCTTCAGCGGGGCTGTCCGGCGTCACCTGGGCCACCAGCGCCCCGTGGGGGCGATCCATGCCGAAGGACTCCGCCAGGTCACGATCCACATCCTGGATCAATACGCCCAGCCATCCACGAGCCACACGGCCCTCGGTGCGCAGCTGGTCCACCACGTCCATGGCCAGTTCTATGGGGATCGCGAAGGACAGCCCCATGAACCCGCCACTGCGGCTGTAGATGTGGGAATTGATGCCCACGACTTCGCCATCCAGATTGAACAATGGACCACCGGAGTTACCCGGGTTGATGGCAACGTCGGTCTGGATGAACGGAACATAGTTGTCCTGCGGCAGGCTGCGCTGTTTAGCGCTGACAATTCCCGCCGTCACGGAATGCTCGAAACCGAAGGGCGAGCCGATGGCAAGCACCCACTCCCCCACGGACAGATCCGCCGATGAGCCGATGCGCACCGTCGGCAGATCCTCGGCATCGATGTTCAGCAGAGCCAGATCGCTCTGCTCGTCGTAGCCGATCACTTCGGCAGTGAACTGCCGCCGGTCACTGAGCTTCACCACCACCTCGTCGGCGTTCTGAACAACGTGGTAGTTGGTGATGATGTCGCCGTCGCTGGAGACGATGAAGCCGGAGCCCAGGGATTCGGAATCGAAGGGCCCGGGCATGCCTTCTCCAGGGTCACCCTGGAAGCGCTCAAAGAACTCGCGAAACGGATGGTCCTCGGGCAGGTCACCGAATTCGCCGGGACCACTCCCACGCTCGCGACTCTGTGTGGAGCTGATGTTCACCACGGCCGGGCTGTTCTCCTCCACCAGGCCGGTGAAGTGAGGCAGGCTACGGCTGGCATCCGCCTTTGCCATACCTGCGACGGCCACCAGAACCAGGCCGCACAGAACCATGAAAAAGTACTGCCTTGCCAACTGTCGCATCGTTGCGTTCCCCGTCATCGCGTTCGCATGTTCCCGGAAGTCCGGCTATGGGCGCGCCGGGCCCTGCTATTCGACCCGTGTTCACGGTTACCCCATGACAGAATCGACCATCATTGGCCGTCGGCGTTCCCGTTGTTGTTCAGCAACACTGGCTCACAATCGATTCCACGTCCAGTTCGCCGAACCCAGGCTCGCACGGCCAGGACGCCGCCGGCCAGGCCCAGCACCCCACCGGCGATGCTCGCCGCCTCGCCGAAGGGCGCCAGCGCCAGGGCGCCGATCATCAGTATCAGCATGGGCACGAGATAAACCAGGGCCGCCGCACTCAGCATGGAGGGCTCGCGCAGTCCGATGGTGACCTGCTTTCCGGGATGGAGCGGGAGCTCGGCAGGCAGGGTCAGTTCCAGCGAACGCCCCGGCAGCGCCCGCTCCAGGATGCCCGCACCACAGCCGTGACGTAGCTGGCACCGGCCACATCCGGCAAAGCGCCGAATGCGCACGCGGACCACGCCCTCCTGCCATGCCACGACTTCGCCGGTCTGGGTGAGCACAACCTAACAGGCGCGATCAGCGATCGCTGCGCCGGTCACTCACCCCGACGGGCCGCGAAAGGAAGTCCAGCTGTGCCTCCGACGGTTCGCCCCGGGTGACGGCATACTCCTGGAGTCGCGCCTGGATATCCGGATCGAGCCTGTCCCACTGGATGTTCTCGGTGCGCACCGGCTGGCCCGCCTGGGAACCTGCACCGGAGACGCTGACTGTTTCCATGGGGGACTGGCCCGGCGCCGAGGTTTGCTGTTCCGGCCACAGACCGATGGCCACCAGTGCCACCGATGCCGCCACCGCCACACCGGCCACCGGCCGTAGCCAGCGCCGCTGCCGGCTCGGCACCGGCCCGGCGTGGGCAGGCTCCTCCTCCAAGGCCGCGGAAACGCGCTCGGCAAGTCCCGTGTTGACGCTGTCAGGCAGATTGCGATGGAGCGCCTCACGTATGACGGCATAGCGCCCGAGTTGGGCCGCAACCTCCGGCGAGCGCTGGGCCTGTCTCACCAGCAACGCCATCTCGGAGGGCGGAAGTTCCTCGTCGGTCAGCGCCGACAGTTGTTCGGCGTAGGGTTTCGTCATTGCCATCCCACCTGTCCGTTATTTGTTATCCAGTAACGGTTTAAGCCGGTTATCAATCGCTTCTCGCGCCCGGAAGATCCGCGACCGCACCGTGCCCACCGGGCAATCCATGGCTTGTGCGATCTCTTCATAACTCAATCCGTCCAGCTCACGCAGTGTGATCGCCGTACGCAGGTCCTCGGGCAGTGCCTCGATGGCATCGAACACGGTGCGCTCGATTTCTTCCCGCTGGGCGAGCCCCTCCGGCGTATCCGTCTCCCGCAAGAGGCTGTCACCGGCATACTGCTCGGCGTCCTGCGCGTCCACGTCGCTACCGGGCGGCCGACGGCCCTGCGCCACCAGATAGTTCTTGGCAGTATTGGCACCAATGCGGTAGATCCAGGTGTAGAAACTGCTCTCGCCGCGAAAGTTCGGCAGCGCCCGGTAGGCCTTGATAAAGGTCTCCTGGGCCACATCCTGGGCTTCGCTCGGGTCCGCAACATACCGCGAAATCATCTTCACCAGCTTGTACTGATACTTCTGTACAAGCAGATCAAACGCTTTCTTGTCGCCGGCCTGCACACGCTCGACGAGCTGTTGATCGACCTTGGCATTGGTCATTCAGCCCGTCCCTTCGCGGTGGTCCCTTTCACCGCGTTATTGCGGTAGACATTGATCGGCATGGATAGTTCGCGCGCTTCTGCGGATTGTGTTTAGATGAGTGCCGGTTCGGCCGCCCTGCGCGGTCTCAGGCGGGCTTGGCCCCGGCGCTCGACGACGGCCGGATTCAGGCAGGCCATAACGGTCACTGAGGGTAGCCGATCGGCCTGTTGCGCTGCAAGCAGACCGGCCGGCCGATCACTGACTCCCTTTATCCAGAGCGATTCCGTGAACGCGACAACCTCCGACGACTTCGATGTGGTCATTGTCGGCAGCGGTGCCGCCGGCCTGACACTGGCGCTGCGCCTGCCGGAATCCTGCCGTGTGGCGGTGCTGTCCAAGGGACCTCTCGCCGAGGGCTCCAGTCTCTATGCCCAGGGCGGCATCAGCGCCGTCCTCGATGAACAGGACTCCGTTCACGCCCACGTTGCCGACACCCTGGATGCCGGTGCCGGCCTGTCGGATCCTGACACGGCGCGTTTCGTGGCCGCGCGCGCCGCCGACTGCATCCACTGGCTGATCGGTAACGATGTCCCCTTCTCCCGCGAGTCTTCCAGCGAGGGCGCCGGAGACCTCCATCTCCACCGCGAGGGGGGGCATTCGCATCGACGGATCGTGCACGCAGCGGATGCCACCGGACGTGCCGTGGAGACCACCCTGGAAGGCATGGTGCGGCGGCGCGGCAACATCCACGTCTTCGAGCACGCCATGGCCGTGGACCTGATCACCACCAGCCGTCTCGGCCAATCCCCGCGGCGCTGCGCGGGGCTGTACATGCTGGATACGTCCACTGGCGATGTGAGGCCCCTGGCCGCCCGCACCGTGGTCCTCGCCACCGGCGGCGCCAGCAAGGTCTATCTCTACACCAGCAACCCGGACGGAGCCACCGGTGACGGTATTGCCATGGCCTGGCGCGCCGGCTGCCGGGTTGCCAATCTGGAGTTCAACCAGTTCCACCCCACCTGCCTGTTCCATCCGGAGGCCAAGTCGTTCCTGCTCAGCGAGGCCCTCCGGGGTGAAGGCGCCCGTCTGTTGCTGCCCGATGGCAGCCGGTTCATGCACCGCTTCGATCAGCGCGCCGAGCTGGCACCCCGGGATGTGGTCGCCCGCGCCATTGACCACGAGATGAAACGGCTCGGGGTGGACTGCGTGTACCTGGATATTTCCCACCGCGATGCCGCCTTCATCCGGGAGCACTTCCCCACCATCCATGAGCGCTGCCTCGCGTTCGGGTTCGACATGACCCGCGATCCCGTCCCCGTCGTACCGGCGGCGCACTACACCTGCGGTGGCGTCATGGTCGACCACAGCGGCCGCACCGACCTGCCCGGCCTCTATGCCATCGGCGAGGTCTCGTACACCGGCCTGCATGGAGCCAACCGGCTGGCCAGCAACTCGCTACTGGAGTGTCTGGTCTACGGCACCGCCGCTGCCGACGACATCGCCGCTGCGCTGGCTGACGCGCCCCCGGCGCCACAGCTGCCCGCCTGGGACGAAAGCCGCGTCAGCGATTCGGATGAACATGTGGTGGTCAGTCACAACTGGGACGAGCTACGCCGCTTCATGTGGGACTATGTGGGGATCGTGCGCACGGACAAGCGCCTGCAACGGGCTCGCCGCCGCATCGACCTGCTGCAGGGGGAGATTCGCGAGTATTACGGCAACTTCCGGGTCAGCGCAGACCTGCTGGAGCTGCGCAATCTGGCCATGGTGGCGGAACTGATCATCGGCTGCGCCCAGAACCGCCGGGAGAGCCGCGGCCTCCACTACACGCTGGACTACCCGGAGACCGCCTCTGAATCCGGCCCCACGGTCCTGACGCCAAGCAGATAGCGCAGCCGGCGGTGGTCCCGGCGATCCACGCTGTCCGGCGCCAGAACCACCATGGCGTGGCTGCCGCCAACCTCAAGGTAGAGAACCACCAGCCACGGATGCCGCAGCCAGTTGGTCAGCGTCCAGCGGCTATTGTTGCCGCCCCGCTCCGTAACGACGACGGTGCCGCTGTCCACGTCCACCCGGAGATGATGGGCGTCCAGGCGGCGGGGAGACCAGGCCGTGCGGCCCCGGAGTAGCCGCGCGGGAACCACCATCATCAGGGAGGCCACCAGGGCGGACAAGGGCGCGGTGACGACGGCCAGACCCCATAACGCCAGCAGGCACGCCCGCCACCAGCGCAGCAGCCGCGATCGCTTAACGCGAAAGCCCGAAATCGTTGCGGATCTGCTCCACGAGCCGTGCCATCTCTGCATCCGCCGGCATCTCTCCCTGGTAAAACCAGCCAAACAGGATATCGTCCTGTTCTCCGAGCAGCTCCTCGAAGCGCTTCCGCCCGGCGTCATCCAGCGCCCCGTAACCGCCGGCAAGGAAATGCTCCAGCAGCAGGTCCAGCTCGCGCATGCCTCGCCGGCAGCGCCAGCGCAGTCGGGACATATCGCTCATGGGTGTCCCCGACTCAGCGCCGCGCCACCATCAGTTTCTTGATCTCGGCGATGGCCTTGGCCGGATTCAGTCCCTTCGGGCAGGTCTGCGCACAGTTCATGATGGTGTGGCAACGATAGAGCTTGAACGGGTCTTCCAGCTCGTCCAGGCGCTCCCCCGTGGCTTCGTCCCGGCTATCGGCGATCCAGCGATAGGCCTGCAGCAGAACCGCCGGCCCCAGGTAGCGATCACCGTTCCACCAGTAGCTGGGGCAGGAGGTGGTGCAACAGGCGCACAGGATGCACTCATACAGGCCATCCAGCTCGGCACGGTCTTCCTTGCTCTGCAGGCGTTCCCGGTCCGGCGGTGTCGGCGTCTGGGTCTGGATCCACGGCTTGATGGAGGCGTACTGGGCGTAGAAGTGGGTCAGATCCGGCACCAGGTCCTTGACCACCGGCATGTGCGGCAGCGGGTAGACGCGGATATCGCCGTCCACTTCATCGCACGCCTTGGTGCAGGCCAGGGTGTTGGTGCCGTCGATGTTCATGGCGCAGGAGCCGCAGATGCCCTCGCGGCAGGAGCGCCGGAACGTCAGGCTGGGATCCACCTCGTTCTTGATCTTGATCAGGGCGTCCAGGACCATCGGCCCGCAGTCGTCCATGTCCAGCTCGAAGGTATCCAGCCGTGGGTTCTGCCCTTCGTCCGGCTGCCACCGGTAGACGCGGAAGCGACGCACGTTGCTGGCCTCGCCCGGGGCTTTCCAGGTCTTGCCTTCGCCCACCCGGGAGTTTACTGGGAGTTTAAACTCTGCCATTGCCTGTCAACCTCGTTCAGTACCGGTGTCGGATCAGTACACCCGCGCCTTGGGCGGGAACGGCTCAACTTCATCGGTGAGCGTGTTCAGGTGCACCGGACGGTAGTCGATGGTGGTGTTCCCCTTGGGATCCATCCAGGCGAGTGTGTGCTTCATCCAGTTGTCATCATCCCGCTCGGTGTAGTCTTCCCGGGCGTGTGCACCACGGCTTTCCGTGCGGTTGCGGGCGCCCTGGATGGTGGTTACCGAGCAGCCGAGCAGATTGTCCAGTTCCAGGGTCTCGATGAGATCGGAGTTCCAGATCAGGGAACGGTCGGTGACCCGCACATCCTCGAAGGACGCGAACACGTCTTCCAGCTTCTTGCAGCCTGTCCCCAGAGTCTCGCCGGTGCGGAACACGGCGGCGTAGTTCTGCATGACGTCCTGCATCTCCGCGCGCACTTCCGCCGTGGGCCTGGAGCCGTTGGCGTTGCGCAGGCGGTCCAGGCGCTCGAGGGCGAAGTCCGCGGAATCCGCCGGCAGCGGCCGGTGGTTGTCGCCCTGCTCTGCCACCAGCTCCTTGGCGCGCAGCCCGGCAGCACGACCGAACACCACCAGGTCCAGGAGCGAGTTGGAGCCAAGACGGTTGGCGCCGTGGACGGACACGCAGGCTGCCTCGCCGATGGCCATCAGGCCGGGCACGACGGCATCCGGGTCGCCGTCCCTGAGCGTTACCACCTCGCCCTTGTAGTTGGTGGGTACCCCGCCCATGTTGTAGTGCACCGTCGGCAGCACCGGGATCGGCGCCTTGGTGACGTCCACGCCGGCGAAAATCCGCGCCGTCTCGGCGATGCCGGGCAGGCGCTCGTTGATCACCTCCGGGCCCAGGTGTTCCAGGTGCAGGTTGATATGGTCCTTGTTGGGACCGACCCCCCGCCCTTCCTGGATCTCGATGGTCATGGAGCGGCTGACCACGTCCCGGGACGCCAGATCCTTGGCGTTGGGCGCGTAGCGCTCCATGAAGCGTTCGCCGTCGGAGTTGGTCAGGTAGCCGCCCTCGCCGCGCACGCCTTCGGTGATCAGGCAGCCGGCGCCGTAGACGCCGGTGGGGTGGAACTGCACGAACTCCATGTCCTGCAGCGGCAGACCGGCGCGCAGCACCATGCCCATGCCGTCCCCGGTGCAGGTATGCGCCGAGGTGCAGGAGAAGTACGAGCGCCCGTACCCGCCGGTGGCCAGCACCGTCTGGTGCGAACGGAACCGGTGGATGGTGCCGTCATGCATGTTC
Organism: Aquisalimonas sp. 2447; assembly: GCF_012044895.1. Lineage (NCBI taxonomy): Bacteria > Pseudomonadati > Pseudomonadota > Gammaproteobacteria > Chromatiales > Ectothiorhodospiraceae > Aquisalimonas > Aquisalimonas sp. 2447. The sequence continues at coordinate 2,059,397 of NZ_CP050695.1, read as the reverse complement.
AGGGCGATCACGCCGCGGCAGGCGCCGTCCTCATCCATGATCAGGTCCAGGGCGAAGTACTCGATGAAGAACTCCGCCTCGTATTTCAGCGCCTGCTGATACAGCGTATGCAGAATGGCGTGACCGGTGCGGTCGGCGGCGGCGCAGGTGCGCTGGGCGCGCCCTTCGCCGTAGTGGGTGGTCATGCCGCCGAACGGCCGCTGATAGATCTTGCCCTCGTCGGTGCGCGAGAACGGCACGCCGTAGTGTTCCAGCTCGATGATGGATGGAATCGCCTCGCGGCACATGTACTCGATGGCGTCCTGGTCACCCAGCCAGTCCGAGCCCTTGACGGTGTCGTACATGTGCCAGCGCCAGTCGTCTTCGCCCATGTTGCCCAGGGCGGCGGAGACACCGCCCTGCGCCGCCACGGTATGGCTGCGGGTGGGAAAGACCTTGGTGACGCAGGCCGTCTTCAGGCCCTGATTGGCCATGCCGAAGGTAGCGCGCAGCCCGGCACCACCGGCGCCGACGACAACGACATCGTAGGTATGATCGATGATTTCGTAGCTGGACATGCTGTTCAGCCTCCAAAGGCGATGCTGAGCACCGCGAGAATGCCCGTCAGGGCCAGGATCGCGGCGAGGAATTTGACGGCGATGATGCTGGCGACCTCAATGGCCTTGTTGCCCACGTAGTCCTCCAGCACCACCTGCAGGCCGAGCTGCGCGTGGTAAAAGCCCGTCGCCAGCAGCAGAATCGCAACCCCGGCGGTAAACGGCGAACCAATCCAGGCGCGCATGGCCTCGTAACCGGACCCGGCATGCGCGGCCATGGAGAAGGCGAACCAGATCACGAGCACCACCAGCGCCACCGCGGTCACCCGCTGCATCCACCAGTGGTGGACGCCGTCCTTCGCCGACCCCAGTCCCTGGGCATCCTTGACTGCAGTCCGGAAATTCATCAGGCACCTCCCATCGTGGCAAAGACCACGATCCACAGCAGCAGCGTCAGTACGACCGCGCCTCCGGCGGCGGCCATGCCCGAGCGCTTCGCGGTCTCCAGGTCAAACCCCTTGCCCGCATCCCAGAACAGGTGCCGGATGCCGTTGCACAAGTGGTAGAACATGCCGAGCGTGAACAGGAACAGAATCAGCATCCCCAGCCAGGAGCCGAGCACCGCCTGAGCGCGGGCAAAGGCATCCGGACCGCTGGCGAGCGAGACCAGCCAGTAGATGACCAGCAGCGAGCCAATACTGTTGGCGACGCCGGCGACACGGTGAGAAATGGAGAGCACCGACGTCCACTGGGGGCGATAGATCTGGAGATGGGGGGATAGCGGTCGATTATCGGTTGGCATCGTGACTCGCTCCGCAACGGCCTGTGATTCCGAAAGGATGCGCACGCACCCCTGTGAGTCGACTCCTTCGCGCGGTGGGCTGCATCGCGGGGATGGCAGTGCGTGCCGTGCGAATCCGGGAGCCGGGAAAGGGCCATCCGCGGGATAGACTCACCCCGGGACAGGCCCTTGCAAGCGGGCTCATAAACTAAACCGTCCGCCCCCATGATGCAAGGCAGCACGGCCCGTCCGGGGGCGGCAGCGCCCGGGTACGAACCCGGTAGCCCCTTCAAAAATCAGTGCAGCGCCCACCCTTTTCCCAGTCTCCGTAACGGGTTGGCTCGGGTCCCCGCTGGCCGCCGTGTTCCGCTGGCCATGTGCTCGGGTCGCCGGGTTTCACCGTGTTATCGTGGGGGGCTTCCGGTGACGGCGTGTCGCTGCTCGGCTCTTGATTGGACCTGCGCTCGTCAGTCATGGGATCGAATCCTCTTCAAATACTGTACGATATTTATACCACATCAATCAGAGACTGGTGCACCAGATCATGCCCGACCATTCACAAGTGGCCCCGACCATCGACTGGCCCACACTACTCACGGCACAGCATGCACGCTTCGACGCCGACGGCCACCTGCTGGACTTTGGTGATGCCAGTGCCGAACTGCACACGACCCTGGGTGATGGTGGCATCATGCCCCTGCCCGCGCTGGGTGTCATTCGCGTTGTCGGCGACGACGCCGCCGCCTTTCTTCAGGCGCAGCTCAGCCAGGGTGTCACGGACCAGGAAGTAACGGAATCCCGGCTGGCCGGACTATGCAATCCCAAGGGCCGTCTGCTGGCGATTTTCCGGGTGCTGCGTCTGGACCATGACGACTTCCTCCTGATCACCCACGCGAGCCTGCTGGAGGGGCTTGTGAAGCGCCTGCGCATGTATGTGCTGCGCTCCCGGGTTGCGCTGCAGGACTTCACGCCCCACGCCGCCCTGTGCGGTGTCACCGGCACCGGTGGCGTGGCCGTGACCGAGGCCACCGGCACCCTGCCCCAGGGGACGGGCACCGTGGTTCACGCCGGGGATACCAGCGTGGTCAATCTCGGCGGCGAACCGGAACGTTTCCTGGTCATCGCCCACGCCCGGGATATTCACGGCCTGTGGGAGGCCCTGACCCGCGGCTCCCGTCCGGTGACGCCCAGTGCCTGGGAACTGCTGGCAATCCGCGCCGGTGAGCCGGCCGTCGCCGCTGCCACCAGCGAACGCTTCGTGCCACAGCAGGTGAACCTGGAACTCATCGGCGGCGTCAGTTTCAGCAAGGGCTGCTATCCGGGTCAGGAGGTGGTCGCCCGCATGCATTATCGCGGCACCCCCAGTCGGCGCATGTTCGGGCTCACCGCGCCGGAGGGCGGCGACGTCCCTCTGCCCGGTGACAGTGTGCTCACCGTGGATGGCGCCTCCGCCGGTGAGGTGGTCCGTGCCGTCGCCGGGCCTGCCGGCGTCGAGGCTCTGGCCGTGCTCCGTGTCGCCTACCGCGACCGCCAGGATCTGCGCCTGGGCGGTCAGCCCGCCGGCTTCGCGCAGCTGCCTTACCCGGTCCCCATGCCCGAGAGCGACGAGGACGCCGCCGAGGAATCGTAGCTATCGTAGGGCGGACCTTCAGGTCCGCCGAGCGGGTTTCGATCAAGGCGCCTTGGCTTGCATGTCTTGTAACGGCGGACCTGAAGGTCCGCCCTACGGTGCACTGAGGTATGGCCGGCGGGGCCTCACGCCTCCGGGCGCATGGCCGGGAACAGCAGCACGTCGCGGATCGAGGCCTGGTCGGCCAGCAGCATCACGAGACGGTCGATGCCGATGCCCTCGCCCGCCGTGGGGGGCAGGCCGTATTCCAGGGCGCGGATGAAGTCAGCATCGTAGTGCATGGCCTCCAGGTCGCCGGCATCCTTCTCTGCCGCCTGTGCCTGGAAACGCTCGGCCTGGTCTTCGGCATCGTTGAGCTCCGAGAAACCGTTGGCCATCTCGCGGCCGCAGATGAACAACTCGAACCGCTCGGTGACGAAGGGATCGTCGTCGCGGGGTCGTGCCAGCGGTGATACCTCCTTGGGGTAGTCGATGACGAACGTCGGCGCCCGCAGCTTGTCCTCGACCGTTTCCTCGAAAATCGCCAGCTGGATCTTGCCCAGGCCGGCATCCTCGTCCACCGACACCCCCAGCCGATCGGCCACCGCCCGGGCCATGGCCGGGTCGTTCAGCTCTGCGGGGTTCACCCCGGCATTGTGTTCGACGATGGCGTCGCGCAGGGCGATGCGCAGGAACGGCTGACCGAGATCCACGGCCTCCCCCTGCCATTCCAGCTCCGGCGCTCCCTTGAGTTCCACCGCCAGGGAGCGCAGCAGCTCCTCGGTGAGGTCCATCAGGTCGTGGTGGTTGGCGTAGGCCTGGTAGAACTCCAGCATGGTGAACTCGGGATTGTGCCGCGTGGACACCCCTTCGTTGCGGAAGTTGCGGTTGATCTCGTAGACCTGTTCGAAGCCGCCCACCACCAGGCGCTTGAGATAAAGCTCCGGGGCGATGCGCAGGTACAGCGGCATGTCCAGTGCATTGTGATGGGTCACGAACGGCCGCGCGGCTGCCCCGCCAGGAATCTGCTGCATCATGGGCGTTTCGACTTCCAGGAAGCGCCGGGCATTGAGGTAATCGCGGATGAATTGAATGGTGCGGCTGCGCAACTGGAAGACCTGCTGCACCTCCGGGTTCATGATCATGTCCAGGTAGCGCTGCCGGTAGCGCGCTTCCTGATCCGTGAGACCGTGATACTTCTCCGGCAGCGGGCGCAACGACTTGGTGAGCAGCGCGATGCGGTCGACATTCACCGTCAGCTCACCGGCGCGGGTGCGGAACAGTGTCCCCTCGGCCCCGACAATGTCGCCCACGTCCCACTTCTTGAAATCCTGGTAATGGCCCTCCGGCAGATCGTCACGGCGGACGTAGAGCTGGATGCGGCCGGTCATGTCCTGGATCTGGGTGAAACTCGCCTTGCCCATGACCCGCTTGGCCATCATGCGGCCGGCCACTCGCACCCGGACACCCTCGTTCTCAAGGGTTTCCGTGTCCTGATCGGCGTGAGCCGCGTGCAGATCGGCGGCAAAGGCATCGCGCCGGAAATCGTTGGGAAACGCCGCGCCGGTCTCGCGCCAGGTCTGGAGCTTCTCCCGGCGCTGGGCGATGAGCTTGTTCTCGTCGGTTTCGGGGGTGTCCTTGCTCACGGTCACTTCTCGCTTGTTCAGACGTCGGCCTTGAGACTGGCCTCGATGAACCGGTCCAGATCACCATCCAGCACGGCCTGGGTATTTCCCACTTCAACACCTGTGCGCAAATCCTTGATCCGGGACTGATCCAGCACATAGGAGCGGATCTGGCTGCCCCAGCCGATATCGGACTTGTCGTCCTCGGCGGCGGCCTGCTTCTGGCGGCGCGCCTGCATTTCGCGCTCGTAGAGCTTGGCGCGGAGCTGGTTCATCGCCGTCTCACGGTTGCGGTGCTGCGAGCGGTCGTTCTGGCACTGAACCACTACACCAGTGGGTTCGTGGGTGATGCGCACCGCCGACTCGGTGGTATTGACGTGCTGACCACCGGCGCCGCTGGCGCGGTAGACGTCAATGCGCAGATCCGAGGGGTCGATCTCGATCGCCACGTTATCGTCGATTTCCGGTGACACGAACACCGCCGCGAAGGACGTGTGGCGACGATTGCCGGAGTCGAAGGGGGATTTGCGGACCAGGCGGTGGACACCGGTTTCCGTACGCAGCCAGCCGAAGGCGTGATCGCCGTCAACACGCACCGTGGCACTCTTGATGCCGGCCACGTCCCCTTCCGAGAGTTCGATGATCTCGGTGGCGAAATCGTGGCGCTCCGCCCAGCGCAGATACATGCGCAACAGCATGTTGGCCCAGTCCTGGGCCTCGGTGCCACCGGAACCGGCCTGGATGTCCATGAAGGCGTTGCTGGCGTCCATTTCGCCGGAGAACATGCGCTGGAACTCCAGCGTCGCCACCGCCTTCTGGTATTGCGTCAAGTCCGATTCCACGGCCCGGGCCGTGTCCTCGTCGCCCTCTTCCTGGGCCATGTCCAGCAACTCGTCCACGTCGGCCAGGCCGCTGCGCAGGGACGCCAGCTGATCGACGGTGTTCTGCAGCCGCGACCGTTCGCGGTTCAGGGACTGGGCTTCGTCGGGGTTATTCCAGATGTTCGGGTCTTCCAGCAGCCGGAGAACCTCTTCCAGTCGCTCCTTCTTGCCCGGGTAGTCAAAGATACCCCCTAAGCGCTTCCACGCGCTCGCGGAGATCGGCCGCCTGGGTATAAAGGGCGTTCAGTTCCATAACTGCATCTGCTCGGTGTTGCCGGGAAAGGCGCGCATGGTACTACAAAGGGTCGGCCTACCGCACCTGCTGCCACTGCTGACGCAGGCGCTTCTCGGAGGCCGGCATGGCGGTCCCCAGATGCTGGGCGAACAGGGAGACGCGGTATTCCTCCAGAAGCTGACGCATGGTGGCCAGTTCCGGGTCGTGAATGCCCTCCTGGCGATGGCGCTCGGCGCGCTGTTGCCATGCCTCCCACCAGGGGCGCACCAGGTGGGTCCGCTGGGCGTCGCGGCGAGGATCCTCTGCCTGTTTCTCCACCCGGTGCTCCAGGCCGTCCAGGTAGCGTGGCAGCGACTCCAGCAACGCCGGTGGCAGCTCCAGCAGAAAGTGCGGGAAGACCAGGTGATCCAGGTGGTCGTTCATGTCCCGGAAGCTGTCCATGCCGTCCAGGCCCCGGGGCTGTTTCAGCGCCTTGCGCAGGGCGTGATACCGCCCCAGGATGCGGGCCACCCGCCGGGCGAAACGCTCCCCCTCCTCCACCAGCTCACCGCGACCAGTCTCCAGGAGTTCGCGGAAGGCTGTCTCGCTGCGGGGCAGAGCGGCCCCGCTCAGGAACAGCCGGTCCACCACCGCGCCGATGAGTTCGTCCCGCAACTCGTCGCTGCTGCCAATTCCCTGGTACTGCAGGCTCATACGCTGAAAATCTGGCAGGTTGTCCCGAAGATGCTGGATCGGCTCGCGGAGATGCAGGCGGATCAGCCGACGCACACCGGCGCGGCTGCGCATCACCGCAGTCTCCGGTGCATCGCAGATACGCAGTGCCACGCTGCTGCCCTCATCCACCACGGCGGGATAGCCGCGTACGCTCACCCCTTGCCGCTGGAACTCAACCACCTCGGGCAGGTCGCCGAAATCCCAGCGGGTAAGACCTTCACGCTCCCACTCCGGATCCGGCGTGGCGGTGCGGAATTCGGCGCTGGCGTGCTCGCCGAGCTGGCGTTGCAGTGCACGCAGATCGCGCCCTCGCTCCACCAGCACACCACCGGCGTCCAGCACCTGAATGTTCATGCGCAGGTGCTCCGGCAGTGCCACGGCATCCCACTGCTCCGGGGGTACGTCCACTCCGGTCATTCGATGGAGCTGACGGCGCAGGGCGTCAACCAGCGACCCCTTCCCGGCGGGCACGGCATCCAGCGCGGCCCGGGCGAAATCCGGTGCCGGCACGAAGTTCCGGCGCAGGGTTTTGGGTAGGCCGCGGATCAGAGCGGTGACCTTCTCCTCCAGTAGCCCGGGAACCAGCCATTCCAACGGTTCCGGCTCCAGTTGATTGAGAGCGGCCAGCGGCACCTGCAGCGAGACACCGTCGTCGGCATGTCCCGGCTCGAAATGGTAGGCAAGCGGCAGCTGCAACTCGCCCACGCGCAGGGTCTCCGGATAGCGGGCGCCGGTGACGTCCTCCGCCTGGTGCTGCATCAGCGCATCACGGGTCATGTACAAGCGCCGGGGGTGCTGTTGCTCGACCTGCTTGCGCCAGCGCTCGAAGCCCTTGAGGTCGACCACCTCTGCCGGGATGCGCTCGGCGTAGAAATCGCGAATGCGGTCGCTCTCCACCAGAACGTCGCGGCGCCGGGACTTCTCCTCCAGCGCCTGAACCTCGGCGATCAGGTTGCGGTTGTGTTCACGGAACCGTCCGGGGCTGTCCACCCGGTCCTCGGCCAGCCCCTGGCGGATGAGGATCTCCCGGGCTTCTTCCGGGGCGATGCGGCCGTAGTCCACCCGCCGCCCCGTGACCAGCGGCAGCCCATAAAGGGTGACGGTTTCAAAGGCGCTGACGCGTCCCCGTCGAGGATCCCAATGGGGTTCGTTGTAGCTGCGCTGGACGAGGTGGCCGGCAACGGCTTCCACCTCCCGCGGATCCACGGCGGCAACGGTGCGGGCAAAGACCCTGGAGGTCTCCACCAGTTCCGCACAAACGATCCACTTGGGTCGACGCCTGCTGAGCGCAGAGCCGGGGAAGATGGTGAGCTTCAGCTCCCGGGCACCCAGGTAGGTCTGTTCATCATTGCGCATGGCCACGTTGCCCAGCAGCCCCGTGAGCAGCGCCCGATGCAACGGTTTGTAGTCCGCCGCCTCACTGTTGAGCCGGAATCCCTGCGCCGTGGCCAGCTCCTTGAGCTGGCGATGAATGTCCGCCCACTCGCGCATGCGCATCGGGCTCAGGTAGCGCTCGCGGCACCAGCGGTCCAGCTTGCGGCGGGTCAGATGCCGGCGGTTGTGCTGGTAGTCCCGCCACAGGTTCACGAAGGCGAGAAAATCCGAAGCTTCATCGCGCCATTCACGGTGCGCCTGATCGGCAGCCTGCTGCGCCTCCATGGGGCGCTCGCGAGGATCGGGAATGCTCAGGCCGGCGGCGATGATCAGCAGTTCGTCCAGCGCTCCGATCTCGCCGGCCGCCAGCAGCATGCGACCGATGGTGGGGTCCACCGGCAGACGCGCCAGGCGCCGGCCCAACTCCGTGAGCCGGCGCTCGGCGTCCACCGCCTGCAGCTCGAACAGGCCACGGTAGCCGTCATTGATGTAGCGCCGGTCCGGGGGCTCCACGAACGGAAACTCCTCCACGGCGCCCAGGCCCAGGGCCTGCATCTGCAGGATCACCGCTGCCAGGTTGGTGCGCTGGATTTCCGGGTCGGTGAATTCCGGACGGGACTGGTAGTCCTCTTCGCTGTACAGCCGCACGCAGATGCCTGGCGCGACCCGCCCGCAGCGGCCCGCACGCTGATCGGCGGAGGCGCGGGAGATCGGTTCAATGGGCAGGCGCTGGACCTTGCTGCGGAAGCTGTAGCGGCTCAGCCGCACGCGGCCGGTGTCTACCACGTAGCGGATGCCCGGCACGGTCACGGATGTCTCCGCCACGTTGGTGGCCAGCACGATGCGTCGCCCCTGGTGGGACCGGAACGCGCGCTGCTGTTCCGCGGCGCTGAGCCGGGCGAACAGCGGCAGAATCTCCGTCCCGGGTGGATGCTGCTTGCGCAGCGCCTCCGCCGTCTCCCGGATCTCCCGCTCGGTGGCCAGAAACACCAGGATGTCCCCGGGCCCCTCGCGGGCGAGTTCGTCCACGGCGTCGATGATCGCGGTCTGCTGGTCGCGGTCGCGGCTGTCTTCGTCGTCTGCGGCCAGTGGGCGGTAACGCACGTCCACCGGGTAGCTGCGCCCGGAGACGTGGACAACGGGCGCATCGTCGAAGTGTCGCGCAAACCGTTCGGGGTCGATGGTCGCCGACGTGATGATCACCTTCAGATCGGGCCGGCGCGGCAGGAGCTGCTTGAGATACCCCAGCAGGAAATCGATGTTGAGGCTGCGCTCGTGCGCCTCGTCGATGATGATGGTGTCGTAGCCGTCCAGCTCGCGATCACCCTGGATCTCGGCAAGCAGCATGCCGTCGGTGACCAGCTTGATGAAGGTGTCGTCACTGACGTGGTCGGAGAAGCGGATCTTGTAACCCACCGCATCGCCCACCTCGGTGCGCAACTCCTCGGCGACACGATTGGCCAGGGTGCGCGCGGCCAGGCGGCGCGGCTGAGTGTGGGCGATCATGCCGTCGATGCCGCGGCCGAGGTCCAGGCAGATCTTCGGCAACTGGGTGCTCTTGCCGGAGCCGGTCTCGCCGCAGACCACCACCACCTGATGGTCGCGAATGGCCTCGGCAATGGTGTCCCGGTGGTCGGTGACCGGCAGATCGGCGGGATAATCGGGCGTCGGCAGGCGTTCCAGCCGTCGTGCGCGGCGGACAACGGAACGCTGGACGTCTCGACCGAGACGCGTCAGCCCGCGATCAAACGGCTTGCCGTCGCGGGCGCGGCGCTCCAGGCCACGCAACCGCTTGCGGAAAGCCCGCCGGTCGGCGCCCATGGCCTGGCCCAGCTGTTCGCGCACACCCTGGAGGGTCGGCGTGTCCTGCTGTTCAGCGCCGCCGGCCATGGCCTCCGGTCAGTCCGTCGCCTGGGTGGCGCGCCGCCGCTGACTGTCGCGGTTGGGGTAGCGCTTGGCGGGCAACTGCACCGCTTCCACGCTCCATTCCTGCTGGGTGCAGGTCAGCAGCAGACAGGAAGGCCCGCCATGAACCCGGGTCCGTCCGGCCGCCCCCGGGTTGAGAACCCACGGGGTTTCGTCACAGTCCATGGTCAGCCGATGGCTGTGGCCGTACACCACCACCTGCGCCTGGGGATAACGCTGGCGCAGGTACTTGTGACGTTCCGACAGGCTGCGGTTGTCATCGCCGTGGGTAATCACCATGGTGCCGCCCGGGAGAGACAACTCGGCCACCTCAGGCAGATTCTCCAGAAAGTGACTTTCGGATTCCGCCCATTTGTCCGCAGTGTCGTTGTTGCCGCGAATGGCGACCACCGAGGTCGTCGGGTTCAGCGAGCACAGCACGTCGGCCCCGCCCACGTCCCCTGCGTGAATGGCGTAGTCGCATTCCGCGACCCGCTCCGCAATGCGGGGATCGAGAAAACCATGGGTGTCGGCCAGGATCGCAACACGCGTCGTCGAAGTATCGCTCATTGAATCGCTTGACTCAGGAGTGCGCGAACGCCTGCTGGATGGCGTCCTTGAGTGCATCGTATTCCCGGGTGACCGGAAACTGGGGGAAGTCGTCGATGACATTCTGCGGCGGCGCAAACAGGATCCCCTGCTCGGCCTGGGACAGCATGCCGGTGTCGTTGTAGGAATCGCCCGCTGCCGTGACCCGGAAATTCAGCTGCTGAAACGCCGCCACCGCAGCTCGCTTGTGGTCGGCGAGCCGCAGATGATAATCCACGATCCGGCGCTCACCGTCCACTTCCAGCCGGTGACAGAACAGGGTCGGCCAGTCCAGCTGGCGCATCAGCGGTCGCGCGAATTCGTAGAAGGTATCCGACAGGATTACCAGCTGGTAGCGCTCACGGACCCAGTGGAGGAACTCACGCGCACCTGGAAACGGCCGCACGGCGTCAATCACGGCCTGGATGTCATCCATGCCCAGGCCATGCTCACGGAGGATGCGCAGTCGCTGCTGCATCAGCTCATCGTAATCGGGCACATCCCGGGTGGTGGCACGCAGCGCCTGGATGCCGGTGCGCTCTGCCAGGCCAATCCAGATCTCCGGTACCAGCACGCCTTCCAGATCCAGGCAGACGATATTCACGCTCGCTCGCTCCTTGGCCGACCCGGCCCGAAAACCGCGCACAAGGTAGTCTTTTTTCCCCCTGCCTGCAACAGGCCTGAAAGTGGCGTCACTGCGGCGTCAGCCCCCCGTCACACCGGCTTGGCCGGAATCATCGGACTCCTCCCGCGGCACGTTGCTCACGCCGTGGGGCACATGTCCGGTTGCAACCTGCTGGCTCGCGATCTCGCAATGACCTTGCTGATCGTCGAAGAAGATGTCGGCGCCGAACGCAGCCAGGAAATCCGCCTTGCGCAATCCGCCCAGGAATAGCGCTTCGTCAATGCGGATATCCCAGTGGCGCAGTGTGCGAATGACCCGTTCGTGGGCGGGGGCGCTCCGCGCCGTGACCAGCGCCGTGCGGATCGGGCTCGATTCACCACCGGTCTGTTCGCGGCGCTGGAGCTGGTGCAGCGCCGCGAGGAACGATTTGAATGGCCCCCCGGGCAGCGGTGAGCGGGCCTGCTGGCGCTCACTGGCAGAGAAGGCCTCGAGTCCGGATTCCTGGAAGACACGCTCGGCGGTATCGGCGAACAGCACCGCGTCGCCGTCGAATGCAATACGGACCTCGCGGTCACCCGGATCCTCCGTGTCGCGCCCGGCCGACGGCAGGATGGTGGCCGCCGCATAGCCGTGCTGCAGGGCCTGAGCGACATCGTTGGGGTCGGCGGACAGGAACAGGTGGGCGCCGAATGCCGGAATGTAGCGCCACGGACGCTCGCCGTTGGTGAAAGCAGCCCGGGTAATACTGAGGCCATAGTGTTCCACCGAATTGAACACGCGCAGGCCGGTATCCGCACTGTTGCGGGACAACAGGATCACCTCCACACCGCCGTCAATGCCTTCCAGGCGCAGCAGCTTGCGCACCAGCGTGAATGCCACGCCGGGCGCGAGGACCTCGTCCTCGTGCTCCCGCTGGTACCGGCAGTACGCGTCCACCCCCTGCTCCATGAACACGCGGTGGCTCTCGGCCATGTCGAACAGGGCGCGTGAGGAGATAGCAATGACGAGTTTACCGTCGAAGGAAACGGGCATGATCTGGTGTCCTGTTCCCCGGGCGGGGTGGATTCCATCCTCCGGACCCGGTGCCAAAGTGTGACTGCTGCCGCGTTAAGGCGATCCCGCCGTGCCCACAAGGTGGACACATGTGACAGCTAACACCCAATGATCCCATGGAAGACTCTGGATGACGACGGGACGACGGGACGACGTGAAGACCCGAAGAGCCCCTCGGCGGACCCGGACCGTTTCATTAACCGGTTCCTGGTTGTCGGCGGTCTGGCATTTTTGCGCTGACCCGCAACGGTTTCCTCGGTGCCGGCATCCTGCTGCCCCGTGGGCTGGATTTTCACTGCGCTGCTGCTGGCGCTGTTCTTTTTTTTCCCGGGGTTTCGCCGAATTCGTCATCCAGCGTGCCCGGGCACACGATGTCGATCCGTCCATGCTGGTGCTGGAGATCACCGAAGATATTCTCCTGGCCAATATCGAGCTGACCCATGAGGTCATCGGTACACTGAAGAGCTCGGGCGTCCGCATGTCGCTGGACGACTTCGGCAAGGGCTATTCCTCGCTGCACTACCTCAGTTACCTGCCGCTGGAGGAACTCAAGCTGGACAAGGCGTTCGTCGATTACGCCCAGGGGTATCGGTTCGGGCGCCCGGAGGCCTTGGAACCTCGTGTCCGCCAGCCCGGGCGGGGGGCGAACAATCGGGCGCGGTGATGCCATAATTGGTGACGAATCGGCCATTGCCGAGGAGGAGACCATGGCGACCGATCGCGGAACGGGCAACAGCACCCCCATCACCTGGGCCACCCACGAGGTGGAGAACCAGCCCACTCCCTTCGAGGGACGCAATCTTTACCTCACCGACCACGTGCTGCAGGAGGCCGTTCACCGTGAAGGTGATGGCTGGGGCGAGGACCGTCTGCAGGAGTACGGTGCCCGCGCCGGTGGCGAGCTATGGGCAGCCGGATTCGACGCCAACCGGAATCCGCCGGAACTGCAGACCCACGACCGGTACGGTCGCCGGGTGGACCAGGTGCGGTTCCATCCCGCCTACCACCGACTCATGGAAGCGGGCATTGGCAATGAAATCCATGCCCTCTCCTGGCGCCAGCCCGGGCCGGGCACCCATGTGGTGCGCTCGGCGCTGATGTACCTGCACAACCAGGCGGAAGCCGGGACCATGTGCCCCATCACCATGACCCATGCCTGCATTCCGGCGCTGCGGCATCAGCCGGAAGTGGCGCGGGAGTGGGAGCCACGCATTCTCGGCAATCACTACGATCCCCGTTTTCTGCCGCCGGAGCAGAAGACCGGTCTCACCCTGGGCATGGGCATGACGGAGAAACAGGGCGGCTCCGACGTGCGCTCCAACACCACCATTGCGGAACCCGTTGCCGGGGGTGGCCCCGGCCGGGCCTACCGTCTGGTCGGTCACAAGTGGTTTTTCTCCGCTCCCATGTCCGATGCCTTCCTGGTACTGGCACGCACCGCCGGTGGCCTGAGCTGTTTTCTGCTGCCGCGGTGGTGTCCGGACGGCACCGTCAACACCATCCGGATTCAGCGACTCAAGGACAAGCTGGGCAACCGCTCCAACGCATCCAGCGAAGTGGAATTCCAGCACGCCCATGCGGTAATGATCGGCGAGGAGGGTCGGGGCGTGGCCACCATCATCGAGATGGTGGCGCAGACGCGCATGGACTGCATGATCGGTTCCGCCAGCCTGATGCGTCATGGGCTCGCCCTGGCCATGCATCACTGCAGCCAGCGCCGGGCGTTCGGGGATCTGCTGCTGAACCAGCCGCTGATGCGCAATGTCCTCGCGGACCTGGCGGTGGAGGTCGAAGGCGCAGCGGCCCTGACCTTCCGCGTGGCCGCGGCTCTGGACCGGCAGGCGACCGATCCCCGCGAACACGCCTTTGCCCGGATCGCCACGGCCCTGGGCAAGTACTGGATCTGCAAGCGGGCCGCTGGTCATATCACCGAGTCCCAGGAATGTCTGGGCGGTGCCGGCTATGTGGAAGAGCACGCCCTCCCCCGCCTTTACCGGGAGGCGCCGGTGAACGCCATCTGGGAAGGGTCCGGCAACATCCAGTGCCTGGATGTGCTGCGTGCCATGCAGAAAAGCCCGGAGACGTTGGACGTACTGCTGGAGGAGCTGCGGCAGTGCCGGGGTGAAAACCGGTATCTGGACGACGCGGTACAACGCATCGAGCAGCGGCTGCACGGGGGCGCGGAACTGCCCATGGAGGCCCGGGTCCTGGTGGAGGACATTGCGCTTGCACTGCAGGCCGCATTACTCATCCGGAACGGCAACGCGGCCGTCGCCGATGCCTTCTGTGCGGCGCGGCTGGGGCCGAACCGGACGCTGCTCTACGGGGGGTTGAGCCACCAAGCCGACCTGGCCGCCATTCTGGACCGGGCAGCGCCCACGGAAGACGGTAGCTGAGGGAACCTGCTCCGGATCCTGCGGTCTGCACCTGTGCGGCGACCATGGCGCCCGGGCCCCATACTTGTGTATCGTGCCCGGCAGCGGAGCGCGCTAGAATATTCCCGGAACGCGGCGGGATGTGTCTTCCCGAACCGCGAAAGGGCATGGACCACAAGGAGGCATGAGGCAATGACAAGCCAAGAACGCGTCGTCAGCACTTCCGGTGCACGGGCGATCGAGACCAACAAGGTCATTCGCAACACCTACAGCCTGTTGTCCCTGACGCTGGCATTCAGCGCGGTGATGGCGGGCGTGGCCATGGTCACCAATGCACCCCCGCTGCACTTCATCGTTGTGCTGGGCGGCTACTTCGGCCTGCTGTTCGTCACCAACGCCCTGCGCAATAGTGCCTGGGGTCTGGTGTCGGTGTTTGCCCTCACCGGTTTCATGGGCTACACGCTGGGACCCATCCTGAGTTTCTATCTCACGGCGGTGCCCAACGGCAGCCAGATCATCATGACCGCCTTCGGCGGCACCGCGGCCATCTTTATCGGCCTGTCGGTGTATGCGCTGAGCACCCGCAAGGATTTCTCCTTTATGGGTGGCTTCCTGTTTGCGGGCATCCTGGTGGCCTTCCTGGCCGGTCTTGGTGCGATGGTGTTTCAGATGCCCGGGATGATGCTGGGCGTGAGCGCCATGTTCATTCTGCTGATGTCGGCATTCATCCTGTACCAGACCAGCGCCTTGGTGCATGGCGGCGAGACCAACTACATCATGGCCACCGTGGGCCTCTATATTGCCATCTACAACCTGTTCACCAGTCTGCTGCACCTGCTGATGGCCTTTGGCGGCGACGACTGAGCAACCGGCGATACCCTGACCGCAACGACGAAGCCCCGCCTCAGCGGGGCTTCGCGTTTCCGGGATGCCCGCCGGCTGTCAGGATGTCAGCTCACGATCCGGACTGGCCCAGGCCATGGTTTCGCCTGAGCCATGAAACCAGTCCAGGCGCCGGCGCAGACGTACCACCTCACCAATGATCAGCAGTGTCGGTGCCCGCACCTCGCGGCTCTCCACCGCATCGGCAAGATCACTGACGGTTCCCTCGATGATGGTCTGAGCGCGGGTGGTCCCTTGCTGGACCAGGGCGGCCGGCATCTCCGGTGCCATGCCCTCACCCATCAGCCCGGCACACACATCGCGCAGGCTGTGCAATCCCATGTAGAACACCAGGGTCTGGCCCTCCCGCACCAGGCCGCGGAAATCCAGATCCAGCTCACCGTCCTTGCGGTGACCGGTAACGAAGGCACAGGACTGAGCGTAGTCGCGGTGGGTCAGCGGTATACCGGCGTAGGCGGCACAGCCACTGGCCGCGGTAATGCCGGGAATCACCCGGAACGGGATGCCGGCTTCCATGAGATGCTCGATCTCCTCGCCGCCACGCCCGAAGATGAATGGGTCGCCCCCCTTCAGGCGCACGACGCGCTTGCCCGCGCGGGCATGGCGCAACAGCAGGGTATTGATTTCCTCCTGTGGCACCGGATGATCCCGCCGGCGCTTGCCCACGTAGATCCGCTCGCAGCGCGGCGGCACCTGCTCCAGGAGCGCGTCGGCAACCAGGCGGTCAAAGATCACCACGTCGGCGGTCTGCAGGGCCCGCAGCCCGCGCAGGGTCAACAGATCCGGTGCACCGGGCCCGGCGCCTACCAGACTCACGTCACCAACACCGGGTTGGGTTCCCTGGGCCGCGCGCACAGCACCCTCCGACTCCGCCAGCCAGTCGGTGGCCGGCCCGGTCAGCGGCGGCAACGCCGGCTCCGCGGTTCCACGTTCCGGTGCCGTCGGGATCCAGCACGGGACGCGCCCCGCCTGTGCAGCGGCCAGAGCGTCATCAGCGCAGGACTCTGCAGGGTCAAGGATCACCAACAGTGCAGACTGTGCCACCGCTTCGGTGATGTCCGGTTCTGCCCCGGCTGGCGCCCACGGCCTCACCCCCGGCGGCCATTTCGCGCCCATGCCGGCGAAGTCAGTGGCGTCCCGGCCCAGGATCGCCAGCAACCGCTTCGCGTCAGGGTGAGAGCCGATCACGAGGGTCGGCCGGCCGTTGTCGCGCAGCCGCAGCGTCATGCAGTCATTCATTAGCCTGGCTCCTTGCGACAGACAATCCTGATTGGTGCCCCGGTGTGCGTAGTGTCACCAGAGCGGGTTATTTACAAAAGTATCTGTTTCATTTATTTATATGCGGAAATGTTATAAAAAGTGATGTCGGCCCCATGAAACTCAACCAACTGCGTTACATCTGCGAAGTCGAGCGTCGGGATCTGAATGTCTCGGCGGCTGCCGAAGCCCTCTACACCTCCCAGCCCGGTGTCAGCAAACAGATCCGGATGCTGGAAGAAGAACTCGGCGTACAGATCTTCGAGCGCAGCGGCAAGCATCTGACTCAGGTTACTCCGGCCGGCAAGGACATTCTGCAGGCCGCACGCCGTATCCTGGGCGATGCCGAGAACATTCGCGCCATTGCCGATGAGCACCAGGACGATGCCCGCGGCAGTCTCTCCATCGCCACTACGCACACCCAGGCCCGCCACGCGCTGCCCGGCGTCGTCACCGCCTTCCGCGAGCAATACCCGAACGTGAGCCTGCACATGCACCAGGGCACGCCGATGCAGATTGCAGAACTCGCGGCCCACGGCGGCGTCGATTTCGCCATCGCCACCGAGGCCATCGACTTGTTCGAGGACCTGGTGATGATGCCCTGTTACCGTTGGAACCGCAGTGTGATCGTCCCCGAGGACCACCCGCTGCTGGACGAACACCCCCTGACTCTGCGTTCCCTGGCCCGCTATCCCTTGGTGACGTATGTCTTCGGCTTCACCGGCCGCTCCAAACTGGACCAGGCGTACCGCCAGGAGGGGCTGGAGCCGGAGGTGGTTTTCACGGCCACCGATTCGGAGGTGATCAAGACCTACGTCCGCCTGGGGCTCGGTGTTGGCATCGTTGCCAGCATGGCCTACGAGCCGGAGCGGGACGCCGGCCTGCGTGCCATCCCGGCGGCGAATCTGTTCGAGTCCAGCGTCACCAACATCGGCTTCCGCCGGGGCACCTACCTGCGCAGCTACATGTACGAGTTCGTCCGCCTGTTTGCGCCCCACCTCACCCGGGAGGTGGTGGATCGCGCCATGGCGGTGCGTACCCACGAGGAGCGGGAGGCCCTGTTCGCCGAGCTGGCGCCGGTGCTGGCCGAACACTGAGCACCGCGGCACACCATCGCAGCGGTTACTCGACGATCCACTCCCGGCCGCCCAGGTACGGGCGCAGTGCCTCCGGAGTGCGCACCCGGCCGTCGGCTTCCTGGTAGTTCTCCAGAATCGCCACCAGGCAACGGCCCACGGCCAGTCCCGAGCCGTTCAGAGTATGCAGAGGCTCCGGCTTGCCGGTCTCCGGGTTACGCCAGCGCGCCTGCATCCGCCGCGCCTGGAACGCCTGTAGATTGCTGCAGGAGGAAATCTCCCGGTAGCGCTCCTGCCCGGGAAGCCAGACTTCGAGATCGTAGGTGCGCGCCGCGGCAAAACCCATGTCGCCGGTGCACAGCAGCACCACCCGGTAACACAAACCCAGTTCCTGGAGAATGGCCTCGGCGTCCGCCGTCAGCGTCTTCAGGGCGGCGTCGGAGTCCTGGGGGCGGACAATGTGCACCAGCTCGACCTTTTCGAACTGGTGCTGGCGAATCATGCCGCGGGTATCCTTGCCGTAGGCGCCGGCCTCGGCGCGGAAACACGGTGTATGAGCCACGTACCGCAGGGGCAGGCGCTCCGCCTCGACGATGGACTCGCGCACAAGGTTGGTCACCGGCACTTCCGCCGTGGGGATCAGGTAGTAGTCCTGCTCGCCGGCGATGGCGAACAGGTCGTCCCCGAATTTCGGCAGCTGCCCCGTGCCGCGCAGGCTCTCCGCGTTGACCATGTAGGGGACGTTGACCTCCTCGTACCCTTTGGCCGTCTGCCGATCGAGCATGAACTGAATCAGGGCGCGGTGCAGCCGCGCCACGGCGCCGCGCATGACCACGAAACGGGCGCCGGTGAGCTGCGCCGCGGTTTCGAAATCCAGCAGGTCGTCCCGGGCACCCAGGTCCACGTGATCCCGGGGCTTGAAATCGAACGTCGGTGGCTCACCCCAGTGGCGCACCAGGGCATTGTCATCCTCGTCGTCGCCATCGGGGACATCCGTCTGCGGGATGTTGGGCATATCCATGTGCAGCGCCTCCAGCTGCGCCTGGACGACGTCCAGCTCCTTCTTCGCGCCGTCCAGCTGATCGCCCATGCTGGCCACGTCGTCCAGTAGCGGCTGGATGTCCTCACCCTGCGCCTTCGCCTTGCCGATCGCCTTGGAGCGCCGGTTGCGCTCGTTCTGGAGTTCCTGAACGCGCATCTGCAGTTCGCGGCGCTGCCCTTCCAGTTGACGGTAGGCGTCCACGTCCAGGGTGTAACCGCGCCGGGCGAGCGCGGTAGCGATGGCCTCGGGGTCGTTGCGGAGTTCTCTGGGGTCGAGCATCTCGGGTCCTTGTGATCACGAAGACGCGCATTGTAGCCGGAGCGCCACCGGAAAATCAGCCGTCGGTTACAGGACACTAGACTGCCTCAGTGACGGCGCTGCCAGCCGGATTGCCGGTCCAGATGGCGCAGGCGCTCGAAGCGATCGCGGATCTTCGTTTCCAGACCGCGGGAGACGGGCTGATAGAAACGCTGCGGCGTCATATCCTCCGGGAAATAGTCCTCGCCGGCGGCATAGCCCTCAGGTTCATCGTGGGCGTAGCGGTACTCCTCGCCGTAGCCCAGTTCCTTCATGAGCCGCGTGGCGGCATTGCGCAGGTGCAACGGCACGTCGAGGGAGCCGTTACGGCGAGCCGCCTCCATGGCCGCGTTATAGGCACTGTAGACGGCATTGCTCTTGGGCACGCTGGCGAGATAGACGATCGCGTGGGCGATGGCCAGTTCGCCTTCGGGGCTACCCAGGCGCTCCTGGGCATCCCAGGCATTGAGCGCGATCTGCAGACCGCGGGGGTCGGCATTACCGATGTCCTCGGATGCCATCCGGACGGCGCGTCGGGCAATGTAGAGAGGGTCGCAGCCGCCGTCGAGCATGCGACAGTACCAGTACAGCGCGGCATCCGGATCCGACCCCCGCACCGCCTTGTGCAGCGCGGAGATCTGGTCGTAGAAGGCGTCTCCGCCCTTGTCGAAGCGCCGCATCCCGGACGCGGCGGCCTCCTGCAGGGTTTCCGTGCCGATCACGCCGGTATCCGCCAGGTCCGCGGCGACCTCCAGCAGGGTCAGCCCGCGCCGGGCGTCACCATCGGCAAGTTCGACCAGCTGATCCAGGGCCTCCGGCTCCATGGCCAGTCCGCTGGCACCGAGCCCCCGCTCGCTGTCGGCGAGCGCTGACTGCAAGAGCCCCTTGAGGGCGTCCCGGCTCAGGGCCCGCAGCACATAGGTGCGGACCCGCGACAGCAGCGCGTTGTTCAACTCGAAAGAGGGGTTTTCAGTGGTCGCACCGATGAACAGCAGCGTGCCGTCCTCGACGTAAGGCAGGAACGCATCCTGCTGCGCCTTGTTGAAGCGATGGGCCTCATCGACGAACAGCACGGTGGGCTGTCCCTGCCCGCGCAGGCCCTGCGCCTCCTCCACGGCGGCGCGGATATCCTTGACGCCACTCATCACCGCCGAGAGGGTGATGAACCGCGCACCACTCGCCGCGGCGATCATGCGCGCCAGCGTGGTCTTGCCGGTGCCCGGCGGCCCCCAGAGCACCATGGAATGGGGATGACCGGCGTCGATGCTGCGGCGCAGTGCGCGACCGGGAGCGAGCAAATGCTCCTGGCCGAGAAACTCGTCCAGCGAGCGCGGCCGCATGCGATCGGCCAGCGGCCGCACCGGCGCATCCAGGGTCAAGGGGCAGCCTCTCCCTGCTCGATCACATCGGTATCGCCATCCGGCTCGAAACGGAAGCGATCGCCGTCGAATGCCACACCGGTGGTGACATCCTCCAGGGTCAGGCGGTTCTCCTGGCCCAGGCCGTCGCGGACGATCACCTCGGAGGGTACACCATTGCTCATGCGCAGCCGCACGCCTTCCACGTTCCAGTCTTCGGTGCGCGGGATCAGCACCAGCCAACCGTCGTCCACCTCCATGTCGAAGTGCTCATCCAGCGTCTCCATGCGCCCGCTGAGCAACATGGCCGGCCCGGTGCCGAGGGTATCCTCCAGCGGACGCACGGTGACCTGGCGCAGATCGGGGTCGTGAATCCAGAGCCGTTCGCCGTCGGCGACGATCCGCTGCTCGAAAGGCTCATTGTAGAGCCAGTCGAACCGGTCCGGGCGCTGGATCGCCATGGTGCCACGACTCTCTTCCAGCACTCTGCCGTCCTCGTCGCGCACGACCTGGGTAAAGCTGCCTTCCATGCTGTCGGTGTCGCTGAAGTAGGCCTCCAGCTCCGCCCTGGGGTCGTCTGCCGCTGCCATGGAGGCTACAACCAGCACCGGCAACGCCAGCATCCACGCGAGTCGCCTCAACATTGTCTCTCCTGCTTGTGTTCGGGTACCCGGTCGACCACGGCACGTGGCTGCGGTTCAATCCTTGGGCGGTGGTGGTGCCAGCACTTCGCGGGCACCGTTGGACTGCAGCGGCCCGACCACACCGCTGTTCTCCATCTCCTCTACCAGTCGCGCCGCACGGTTGTAGCCGATCTTGAGGCGACGCTGCACCCCGGAGATGGAAGCCCGGCGCGATTCGGTGACCACCTGCACCGCCTGGTCGTAGAGTGGATCCTGCTCGCCATCGCCACCGTTGTCCTCACCGGGCACACCCGGGAGCGGCGCGCTGCCGCTGGACTCGTCCAGGATACCGTCGATGTACTCGGGCTCGCCCTGCTCCTTGAGGTGGTTCACCACCCGGTGGACGTCGTTGTCGGAAACGAAGGCGCCGTGGACGCGATCCGGCATGCCACTGCCCGACGATAGGTACAGCATGTCCCCGTGTCCGAGCAGCGCTTCGGCGCCCATCTGATCGAGGATGGTGCGGGAATCCACCCTGGAGGACACCTGGAAGGCGATCCGCGTGGGAATGTTGGCCTTGATCAAGCCGGTGATGACGTCCACCGACGGACGCTGGGTGGCCAGGATCAGGTGCAGACCGGCGGCGCGCGCTTTCTGCGCAAGTCGGGCGATGAGCTCTTCCACCTTCTTGCCAACCATCATCATCATGTCGGCGAACTCGTCCACCACCACCACAACGAAGGGCAGCGTCTCCAGCTCCGGCGCCTCCGCCTGCGGATCCTCCTCCGGGCGTTTCCACAGCGGATCCTTCAGCGGCTCACCCCGCTCCGCGGCCTCGCGCACCTTGCGGTTGTAGCCGGCGATGTTGCGCACACCCAGCGCGGCCATCAGGCGGTAGCGCCGCTCCATCTCGCCCACGCACCAGCGCAGGGCGTTGGCAGCCTCCTTCATGTCCGTGACCACCGGGGCCAGCAGGTGCGGGATGCCATCGTAGATGGACAGCTCCAGCATCTTCGGGTCCACCATGATCAGCCGCACGTCCTCCGGCCTGTTCTTGTACAGCAGGCTCAGGATCATGGCATTGACACCCACGGATTTGCCCGACCCAGTGGTGCCTGCGACCAGCAGGTGGGGCATCTTGGCGAGATCCACCACCACCGGCTCGCCGCCGATGTCCTTGCCAAGCGCCATGGACAGGGGCGACTGGGCCTTCTCCCAAACGTCGGCGCGGACGATTTCGCTGAAGGCGATCACCTGACGGTTTTCATTGGGAATCTCCAGGCCCACCACCGATTTGCCCGGGATCACCTCCACCACGCGCACGCTGACCACCGACAGGGCCCGCGCCAGATCCTTGCTGAGGTTGCTGATCTGGCTCACCTTCACCCCGGCGGCCGGCTGCGCCTCGAAGCGCGTAATCACCGGCCCCGGGTGGACGGCAACGACCTCCACCTGGACGCCGAAATCCGCCAGCTTCATCTCCAGCTGTCGGGACATGGCTTCCAGTGCCTCCCGGGAATAGCCCCCGGCCTGCGGTGGCGGCTGGTCCAGCAGCGACACCGGCGGCAACCCGTCGGCGGTCTGCTCGGCGCGGAACAGCGGCATCTGCTTTTCCTTGTTGACCTTCTTGCCCGGTTTCGGCGCCGGCTTGCTGGCCTCGATCTGCGGCGGTGTCCGGTGCTTACGCTTTTCCTTGTCCGCCACCAGTGTCTCCCGCCGTGCCCGTCGGGCGCGGCGCCCGGCCCAGCCGTCCCGCAGGGCGGTCAAACCACGCCCCAGAGCGCTGACGCTCATCAGGCAGAACCGCCCGATCAGGTCCATCAGGCTCAACCAGGACAGCCCGGTGAACAGCGTCACGCTGGCCAGGAACACCGCCAGCAGCAGCAACGTGGCACCGAGGAAGCTGAACGCGCCTTCCAGGGAACCGGCAATGACGTCGCCAAGCACGCCTCCGGCATGCAGCGGCACCGTTTGCGGCAGCGCCTCCACGTGCATGGTGGCCAGGCCCGCACCGGACGCCAGCGTCAATACGAAACCGAGGCCGCGCAGGCCGAACACGCCCCAGTGGAAGGCGCCATCACGGCGCTGCCAGCGCCAGGTCAGCCAGCCGGAGAAGGCCACCATCACCGGGAACAGATAAGCCAGGTACCCGAACAGGTACAAGAACACGTCCGCGAAACGCGCGCCCACTTCGCCGCCGGCGTTCTGCACGGCGCCGTGGCCACCGGTAAAACTCCAGCCCGGGTCGTTGGGATGGTAGGTCACCAGCGCCAGCACCATGTAAATGGCCACCGCCAACAGGATGTAAAGCGAGGCCTCGCGCAGCCCACGACTCACATGATGCCCGAGGGGCGAAGGGAGCGGGTCACGCTCGGAAGATGACGAACGGGAATCAGAGCTTGCCACAGGAGTCAGCCTATTGCGCTCGAACGGGTACACCGCCGGCCTCGACGGCGGCAAACCAGCAATAATGATCAGGTGCAACGTCAAATAGTGTACGCAAGTGACTATATCACCATTATTTTCCCGATTCACGACCGGAATCATTGCAGAGGTCCAGAGCCCGTAGTCTACCGGATCCGGAACTGTCCCGCCGCCTGTTCCCGCACACCGACAACGGCGCTCGACACCACCGCCGTGCCACCCTAACATCGCGCCATGGATGCCACCGTACTCACTGACCTGACCACCATCCCCGCAGCACAATGGAACAGCCTGGAGGGCACCACCAACCCGTTCCTGCGACACGAATTCCTGGCCGGTCTCGAAGGAACCGGGTGCGTGTCCCCGGACATCGGCTGGCAGCCCTGTCATCTGGCGCTGCACGACGCGGCGGGCCTGGCCGTCGCCGTACCCGGGTACCTCAAGGGCCACTCCTGGGGAGAGTTCGTTTTCGACTGGGCCTGGGCGGATGCCTATGAGCGCAACGGCCTGCCCTACTACCCCAAGCTGGTCCATGCGGTCCCGTTCACACCGGCCACCGGCCCCCGCGTACTCCACCGCTCCGACATGCCCACGGGTGACGCCGTGGCCGCCGCGGTGAACGCCTCCACAGCCGCGGCCCAGCGCCAGGCGCTGTCCTCTGCCCACTGGCTGTTCCCGGAGCCGGGTCAGGCAGAGCGCCTTGCGACACAGGATCTGCTGTCCCGGCGCGGCTGCCAGTTTCACTGGCACAATGCCCCGGGCTACCGGGACTTCCAGGACTTCCTGGATACGCTCACCTCCAAGCGCCGCAAGAGCATCCGGCGGGAGCGACGCCAGACCGCCGAGGCGGGGGTAGATATGGAGGTGCGCAGCGGCCGGGGAATCACCCAGGCCGATTGGGAGGCCTTCCACGGCTTCTACCGGCAGACCTTTCATGAGCACGGCAATATTCCGCTGCTGACTCTGCCGTTTTTCCGCCACTGCGGTGAGACCCTTGGCGATGGCGTGGTCATGGTCCAGGCCCGGCGGGAGGGGATCATGATCGGTGCCGCCCTGCTCTTCCGCAGCGACGACACCCTGTACGGCAGGTACTGGGGCGGTGCCGAGGACATCCCCGGCATGCACTTCGAGACGTGCTATTACCAGGGCATCGAGTACTGCATCGCCCACGGGCTGCAGACGTTCGAGCCCGGTGCCCAGGGGGAGCACAAGATCAGCCGCGGCTTCCTGCCGGTGGCCACGCACTCCCGCCACTGGATTGCCGAACCTGTCTTTCGGGACGCCATCGCTGACTTTCTACGCCGGGAGACGCCGCTGGTGGAAGCCTACATGGCCGAAATGCGACAACACAGCCCGTATAGAATGGCACAATAGCGGAACATATCGAGGACTGCCCGCCGGGCTGTCGAGGGAGGTCATGCAGCGCCGTATTCACTGGCTGGACGATTTCGAAGAGACCCTGTTTCCACCTCCGGAACAGGCACTCACGCAGCCCAACGGGTTGGTTGCCATTGGTGGCTCGCTGTCGGAGCGGCGCCTGCTGGCGGCGTACCGCCGCGGTATTTTCCCCTGGTATGAGGAAGGCCAGCCGGTGCTCTGGTGGTCACCGGACCCAAGAGGTGTACTGTTTCCCGAGCACCTGCGTCTTCGCCGCAGCCTGCGTAAACGGATGCGCAGCTCTGGCTTCAACGTCACCCTGGATACCGCCTTCGAAGAGGTGATCACCGCCTGTGCCGCACCGCGGGGCAGGGACACGGGGACCTGGATCACCAAGGACATGCACGATGCCTACTGCCATCTGCACGAGCGCGGGCTGGCCCACTCGGTGGAGGTCTGGCATCACTTCCGCCTGGTGGGCGGCCTGTACGGTGTCTCGCTGGGCCAGGCCTTCTTTGGCGAGTCCATGTTCAGCCGTGAACCGGACGCCTCCAAGATCGCCCTGGTTCACCTGAGCCGGCAGTTACAGAACTGGGGCTTTGATTTCCTCGACTGCCAGATCCTGTCCCCGCACCTGGCCTCGCTGGGCGCAATGGAGCGGCCACGCCGCAGTTTTCTGGCCGACCTCGAGGCTGCGCTGGCCCATCCGGACCGCCCGGGTCCCTGGTCCTTTGATCAGGATTTCACACCGCTGCCGGAGGCATCGTGACAGGCGATTCCCGGAAAAGGATCTCGCCCGGGCTCCTGGCCAGCGGTTTTCATCCGTGCGCTTACCTGGCGGACCGCACCGCACGGACCGTGGTTGTGGACCCAGGCTTTCCGATCAACAACCGGGCTTACAGCGAGCTTCTCCGCCGTGGCATGCGGCGCAGCGGCAGCCACATCTACTCGCCCGCCTGTCCGTCATGCAGATCCTGTCAGTCCCTGCGTATTCCGGTGGACACCTTCCAGCCACGGCGACGCCAGCGGCGCTGCTGGCAACACAACGCTGACCTGACCGCGAGCATGGTCACGCCCGGTTTCTCCGTCGAACACTTCTCCTTGTATCGCCGCTACCTTCTGGCACGCCATCCCGGCGATGGCATGGACGACCACGGCCCGGATGACTACCTGGATTTCCTCGTTGCACCCTGGTCCGACACCCGTTTCGTGGAATTCCGTCTGCATGGAACCCTTCTTGCCGTCGCCGTCATTGATGTGGTCGAGGACGGCTTTTCCGCCGTTTATACGTTCTTCGATCCGCAATTCACGCGTCGCGGCCTTGGTACTTACGCAATTTTATGGCAGATTGACGCGGCTCGCCGCTACGCGCTCGACCACGTGTATCTGGGATATTGGATCGCGGAGTCGGAGAAGATGCGCTACAAGGCGGATTTCTCGCCCTGCGAGGTCTACCGGGAACGTAGCTGGCAGCCTCTATGCCGCAACACGGACTGAACCCGGGCGGTATCGTGGCGGCCCGGACCGGCGGTGGCGGAACCCTGCGCGGGGCGGTACGCACCAGGACACATCGGGCATTTGAATCAGACGCTTCCACCAGGAGACAACAACTGCATGGCGAAAGACGATCACATCAAGATGCAGGGAAAGATCATTGAAACCCTGCCCAACACGATGTTCCGCGTTGAGCTGGAGAACGGGCACATCGTGACCGCGCACATCTCCGGCAAGATGCGCAAGCACTACATCCGCATTCTGACGGGCGATACCGTCACCGTGGAACTCACGCCGTACGATCTATCCAAGGGGCGAATCACCTACCGCGCCCGCTAATCCACTCCTCGCCAATCCGGCCCGACCCGACCGTGCCGCCCCGGTACGCACCACCAGCGGCACGACTGCATAACGCCCGCATAGCAGCTCGCCGTGACCGCCGTCATGCCCGGACGGAATCCGTCACGGCCCTGTCGGGCCGTGACCCGGGCCCCGGCATTACTCGGTGACCGTTTCCCTGCCGGCGGCGCCGGCGAACTCGAACCCAAGTTCATCGCCCTCGGCACGAATTATGATCTCGCCACCGTTGGCCAAACGCCCGAACAGGAGTTCCTCGGCGAGTTCCTTGCGGATCTTGTCCTGGATCAGGCGCGACATGGGGCGTGCGCCCATCAGGGGATCGTAGCCCCGCTCCGCGAGCCAGTCCCTAGCGGTTTCGTCCACCTTGAGGGTCACGTTCTTCTCCGCGAGCTGAACCGCCAGCTCGTCCACGAACTTGTCCACCACCCGGCGGATGGTAACGCCGTCCAGGGGCGCGAACTGGATGATGGCGTCGAGCCGGTTGCGGAACTCCGGCGTAAACGACTTGCGCACCGTCTCCAGCCCGTCCGTGGAATGGTCTTGGGGCGTGAACCCGATGGACCGCCGGTTCATCTCCTCGGCCCCGGCGTTGGTGGTCATCACAAGAATGACGTTGCGGAAATCCGCATGCCGACCGTTGTTGTCAGTGAGCGTGCCGTGATCCATCACCTGAAGCAGGAGATTGAACACGTCCGGGTGCGCTTTCTCGATCTCGTCCAGCAGTACCACCGAGTACGGGTGCTTGATCACTTCCTCGGTGAGCAGGCCGCCCTGATCGTAGCCTACATAGCCCGGGGGCGCCCCGATGAGCCGCGAGACCGTGTGCCGTTCCATGTACTCGGACATGTCGAAACGGATCAGTTCCACGCCCAGGAGCCGGGCGAGCTGCCTGGTCACCTCGGTCTTGCCTACACCGGTGGGGCCGGCAAACATGAATGAGCCGGTGGGCTTGTCGCCGGCGGCGAGTCCGGCGCGGGACATCTTGATGGTGGAGGCCAGGGTAGTGATTGCCTCGTCCTGCCCGTAGATGGCCTCCTTGAGGTCCGATTCCAGCGTCTCCAGAACCTTCATGTCCGAGGTGGACACGCGCTTTGGCGGAATCCGGGCCATGCTGGAGACCACCTGTTCGATGTCCAGAACACCGATGCTCTTCTTCTGCTTCGACGGCGGCATCAGCCGTAGCCGTGCCCCCGCCTCGTCGATGACGTCAATGGCCTTGTCCGGCAGGCGGCGGTCGGTGATGTGCTTGCCGGAGAGTTCGGCGGCTGAGCGCAGCGCACGGTCGCTGTACTTGACCCCATGGTGTTCCTCGAACCGCGTTTTCAGGCCACGCAGGATGCGGAACGTGTCCTCCACCGTCGGCTCGGGCACGTCGATCTTCTGGAACCGCCGCGCCAGCGCACGATCCTTCTCGAAGATACCGCGGTACTCCTGGTAGGTGGTGGACCCGATGCATTTCAGATCGCCGCTGGCCAGCATGGGCTTGAGGAGGTTGCTGGCGTCCATGACACCCCCGGACGCCGATCCGGCACCGATGATGGTGTGGATCTCGTCAATGAACAGGACCGCCCCCGGGCTCTTCTCCAGCTGCTTGAGCAGCCCCTTGAGACGTTTCTCGAAGTCACCGCGGTACTTGGTGCCGGCGACCAGCGCGCCCAAGTCCAGCGCGTAGATGGTGCTCTTCTTCAGCACGTCCGGGACCTGACCGTCGACGATGAGCTTGGCCAGCCCCTCGGCAATCGCCGTCTTGCCCACACCCGCTTCGCCCACGAATAGTGGATTATTCTTACGGCGCCGGCAGAGCACCTGCACGGTGCGTTCGATTTCCTGGCGCCGGCCGATCAGCGGGTCGATACGGCCACGACGGGCCTTCTCGTTGAGGTTGGTGGCAAAGCTCTCCAGCGGGGACTTGCTCCCCGACTCCACCGCGGCATCGTCGTCCGCCTCGGCGCTGCCAGGGTCGTTGCTGCTCGGCTCCTGATCCCCCGGGACCTTGGAGATCCCGTGGGAGACGTAGTTCACCACGTCCAGCCGGGTGATGCTCTGCTTGTGCAGGAAGTAGACCGACTGCGACTCCTGCTCACTGAAGATCGCCACCAGCACGTTGGCACCGGTAACTTCCTTGATGCCCGCCGACTGCACATGCAGGATTGCCCGCTGCAGCACCCGCTGAAAACCAAGAGTCGGCTGTGTTTCCCGCGAGTCATTGGGGGGCAACAACGGCGTGGTTTCGTCGAGGAATGCTTCCAGGTCCTTCTTCAGGCCCTCGAGGTCCGCACCGCAGGCCCGCAAAACGTTGACGGCGGTCGGATTGTCCGTCAGCGCCAGGAGCAGGTGTTCGACGGTGAGGAACTCATGCCGCTTTTCCCGCGCTTCCTTGAACGCGAGATTCAGAGTGAACTCCAGTTCTTTGCTCAGCATGCGTGCTCACCTCTCATTAAGACTTCCAGCGTAGTGCCGCCTGTCCAGTGGACTGGCGCCAGTGGCGGAGAGTTCCTCCACCAGTGCGATCAGGCCTCCTCCATAGTACACAGCAACGGGTGATCGTGTTCCCTGGAATAGTCGTTCACCTGCTCGACCTTGGTTTCCGCCACATCCCGACTGAATACCCCACAGATCCCGCTGCCCTGCGTGTGCACCTGCAGCATCACCTGTGTGGCCCGCGACCGGTCCATGTTAAAGAACGTCTGCAACACGTCCACCACGAACTCCATCGGGGTGTAGTCATCGTTCAGCAGCAGAACGCGGTAAAGGGGCGGGCGCTTGAGGCCGGGCTTCGCCTCCTCTACCGACAGACCGTCGTCACCCTCCCGCTCAGGATGCTCGTCGCTCATACCATCTCATCCCACAGATTCGCCATGCTCGTCCAGACCGCCGCGCCACAGGGCCGCCTCACACCAGGGTGTCATGTCGGTGGGCACAACCGGTTCGGGAACCCTACTTCCATTTTAAGGAAGCTTATGAGAGCAGCCAATCGGTTGGTGCGGATCCGGCAATAGACCTCGATGATGCCAGGGACACGTCTCGATGGGGCGCGGGACGGACGAAGCTCTGAGTTGGAAGTTGGGTCCTTGCCCCTCTTCTTCAAGGGCGTACCGATAAATGTGCGCCGCCGGGGCAGCAACAATGGACGGTCTCCGGACCATGAAAAAGGCCCGACCACTATCGTGACCGGGCCCGTGTCGCTCAGCGCGAACCCGCCTTGTGAGCGGGCTTGCTCGCTACACAGCTCGTTAGAACTGCTCTTCTTCCGTGGATCCGGTCATGGCAGTCACGGAGGACTCGCCACCCTGGATGGTCGTGGTCACGGAGTCGAAGTAGCCGGCACCCACTTCGCGCTGGTGGCGCGTCGCAGTGTAACCGTCCTTCTCGCTGGCGAACTCGGCCTGCTGGAGCTCGGAGTACGCGCTCATTTGCCGCTCCTTGTACCCCTTGGCCAGGGTGAACATGGAGTAGTTCAGCGCGTGGAAACCGGCCAGCGTGATGAACTGGTACTTGTAGCCCATGGCACCCAGCTCGCGCTGGTACTTGGCGATGGTGGCATCGTCCAGATTCTTCGCCCAGTTGAACGAAGGCGAGCAGTTGTAGGCCAGCATCTGGTCCGGGTACTCGCTGCGGATGGCTTCCGCGTAACGCTTGGCGAAGTCCAGATCCGGCGTGCCCGTCTCGCACCAGATAAGATCGGCGTACGGCGCATAGGCCAGACCACGTGCGATGGCTTGCTCCTCACCGGCTTTGACGCGGTAGAAGCCCTCGAAGGTCCGCTCGCCGGTGATGAACTTGTGATCCCGTTCGTCGGCATCGCTGGTGAGCAGGTCCGCGGCCAGGGAGTCGGTGCGGGCGACCAGGATCGTCGGCGTGCCCATGGTATCGGCAGCCAGACGTGCGGCGATCAGCTTCTGCACCGCCTCCTGAGTCGGCACCAGCACCTTGCCACCCATGTGACCGCACTTCTTCACCGCGGCAAGCTGGTCCTCGAAGTGCACACCGGCGGCACCGGCACGGATCATCGCCTTCATCAGTTCGAAGGCGTTCAGCACGCCACCGAAACCGGCTTCGGCGTCGGCCACGATGGGCGCCATCCAGTCGACGCTGTCATCACCCTCGGCGTGAGTGATTTCATCGGCGCGCAGCAGCGCGTTGTTGATGCGGTCCACCACAGAGGGCACCGAGTTCACCGGGTACAGGGACTGGTCCGGGTACATGGTGTGGGCTTCGTTGGCGTCCGCCGCAACCTGCCAGCCGGACAGATAGATGGCCTTGAGGCCGGCCTTGACCTGCTGGAGGGCCTGGTTACCGGTCATGGCGCCCAGCGCGTTGACGTAGGGCATCTCGTGCATGAGATTCCACAGCTTCTCGGAACCCTGGCGCGCGAGGCTGTACTCCACCGGCACGGTGCCGCTCAACCGCACCACTTCCTCGGCACTGTAGCCACGCTGCACGCCTTTCCAGCGCGGGTTTTCCGCCCAGTCCTTCTTGAGTTTCTCGATCTTCGCCTGATCGTTGCTCATGGAATTGCCTCCTGAATCCGGGCGATCACTTCGCCCTTGCTGAAATCATGACGCACCGGTGCGTCGACCATGGCACTCAACACATGCCGGACGACGGGACCGGTTCGTTCGTCCCCATCGCTTGCGAGCCGCCGAGACTGAAAGGGCCCTCTTGAGGCCGAAGATCAGGATCATCTGACAGGGCTCACGCCAGCTGCGGGCAATCCGGCCCGCTGCCGCGAGTGCGAAGCGCTTCGGAGGCCTGTTGCCCTTCCCGCCCCGCAATGCTGTAAACCTCCACGTCCCCGGATTTCGGGGCGTGCGGCGTTTTCGTCGTTCTGTGAACGCCAACGCAGCCGAACCGTGTGCCGGCTCCGTCATCTCCGCCTGTCGCCGCGTCCTGGGCGCCACCAGGGAAGCCCCTGCCCGCGTGTCTGGCGCCAGTTATTGCCAGAATTACACTCGGCCACTTCCGGGCAGGCGCGGGCATTGTATTGCCGCGGCGCATCATTTGACAACTTCGAGTCGTCAATCTTGAATATTGGTTTACCCAATACTCAGGGATGGCACCATGACTGACCCCACCGGCCGCCTGTATTACAAGAACAACCGCGTCAAGCAACTCCGCGCCTTCTGCTACACCGCCCAGTCGGGCAGCATTTCCCGGGCAGCCGAGCGGTTATTCCTGAGCCAGCCCTCCGTGTCACTGCAAATCCAGGCTCTGGAGCGGGAGCTGGAGATTACGCTGTTCGAGCGTCGCGGCCCGAAAATCACTCTGACACCGGACGGAAAAGCCCTGTACGAACTGGCGCAGCCCCTGGTGGAAGGCATCGATGCGCTACCCGCGCGTTTCGCCGAACGCTATCAGACCCTGCAGAGCGGCCGGCTGGATATTGCCGCGGGGGAATCCAGCACCCTGTACCTGATTCCCGACCTGCTCAAGGAATACATGCAGCGGTACCCGGACAGCCCGGTGAAGCTGCACAACCTGGTTGGCAGTGACATGCTCCATGCACTGCGCAATGACGAGGTGGATTTCGCCATCGGCTCCATGCTGGAGCTTCCCGACGACATCACCTACCGAGCCATCTATTCATTTGATACGTCGCTGATTCTTCCCCGGGATCATCCACTGGCCGAACGCGAGCGTATAAAGCTGGACGACCTTGCCAGCCAGGAGCTGATACTGCCACCCCGCCACCTGACCACCTGGCGTCTGGTCAACCTGGTCCTGCAGCAGCACAGTATTCCCTACGATGTCCGTCTGGAAGTGGGCGGCTGGGAAATCATGAAGGCCTATGTGGAGCGGGGATTCGGCATCGGCATCGCCAGCAACATCTGCCTCACCGGCAAGGAAAACCTGGTGGTCAAATCCCTGCCCAGCGTGTTTCCGCGACGCACCTATGGGGTTATGTGGCGCCGCGGCCGCTTCCTGTCGCCCCAGGTGAAACGTTTCATGGAACTCATGCAACCAGGGTTCTTCGACGACCCCGAACACGACGCCACCGGGGAACCGGCGGGGAACAACCGCGTGTTCGTGCCCTCCGCTGAAGGCAGCTGAAACACCGCTTGCCGTGCCGCTATCGCCGTGGTCTGGCAATCCCTTCGCCAACCCGGGTATAGTCTGCCGCCATGGTCTGGAAACCCCATGTAACAGTTGCGGCCATCGCCCACCAGGACGACAGTTTTCTGCTGGTGGAAGAGCGCGCGGGTGGCGAGCTAGTGCTGAACCAGCCCGCCGGTCACCTTGATCCTGGCGAAGGGCTCATCGACGCGGTGATCCGTGAAACCCGCGAGGAGGCGGCCCGCGACTTTCACCCGCAGAGCGTCGTGGGTGTCTATCGCTGGTACAGCCCGGTCAAGGACGAGACCTTCATCCGCGTGTGCTTCTGCGGGTTTGTGGACGGCCACGACCCGGAACAGCCACTGGACGACGGCATTCACCAGGCACTCTGGGTCCCGGAGAGGGAGCTGCGCGCTCGACCGGAGCGCCTGCGCAGCCCGCTGGTGCTGCACGGGATCGATGATTTTCTCGCCGGCCGGCGCTATCCCCTGGACCTTTTCCGCGACATCATCGAACCCTGACTCCCGAAAACACCGGGATCATCCTTGACAGGCACTATGAGACAGGTGGAAAGCGTAGTTGTCGGGCTCTCCGGCGGGGTCGACTCCTCGGTTGCGGCGTTGCGCCTAGTGGAAGAAGGCTATCGTGTGCAGGGCCTGTTCATGCGCAACTGGGAAGACGATGACAGCGACACGGTATGTACCGCCGAAGAGGATCTGGCCGACGTGCGCCAGGTCTGCGCGCAACTCGACATCCCGCTGCACCAGGTGAATTTCGCCGAGCGCTACCGCCAACAGGTCTTTGATGACTGCCTGCGCGAATTCCGGGCGGGGCGGACTCCCAACCCCGATGTCCTGTGTAACCGCGAGATCAAGTTCCGCGCCTTTCTGGACCACGCCGTTCGCCTGGGGGCCGACTATGTCGCCACGGGTCATTACGCGCGGCTCGGCCGGGACGAGCAAGGACGCTCCACCCTGCTCCGCGGCGTCGATACGGGCAAGGACCAGAGCTATTTCCTGTACATGGTCGGCCACCAGGCGCTTTCGCGCACGCTCTTTCCCGTCGGGGAAATGGAAAAACACGAGGTCCGGGCCCTTGCCGAAGAAGCAGGGTTCGACAACTTCGAGAAGAAGGACAGCACCGGGATCTGCTTCATCGGCGAGCGCGATTTCCGCGACTTCCTGCAGCGCTACATCGCCACGGAGCCAGGGCCCATGGTGACCCCGGAGGGCCAGCACATAGGCAGGCACCAGGGCCTCAGTTTCTACACCCTGGGCCAGCGTCAGGGGCTCGGCATCGGTGGCCGGGCGGACAGCGCCGGCAGACCCTGGTATGTGGTGGACAAGGATCCAACCAGCAACACCCTGGTGGTGGCGCAGGGCGGCGACAACCCGGCCCTGTTTTCACCGGGCCTGGTGGCCACCGACCTGCACTGGGTGGCCGGCGAGGCGCCCACCGATGGCGCATCTCTGCGCTGCACCGCCAAGATTCGCTACCGGCAACCGGATCAGCCCTGCAGCCTGCGCGTGGAGGACAACCGGGC